>NZ_JALAAB010000012.1:0-138006 GCF_037546705.1 Vibrio sp. 2-Bac 85
TTAATTTAACTTAATTTCGAAGCGAACTACGAAGCGTTAATACGTTAATAACTATTCTCAAACTCGCTGGGTAACTTGCGCTACACCCCGTGTCTGTGGGGTCGCATTATAGGGACTCAGATCACATTAGCAAGTATTAATTAGTGTTTTTTGTGATTATTATATTGAATGATTACTTAGCGAACAATTTGCTTTATTTTCATACTAATAACGCACTATATTGAACATATATACCCGTTATAATGAGATGCTATTTCATAAATTCATTGTTTGTTGTTTTGTTCTTATATAGAGAGAGAAAATATTGTGATTAATATAGACATATTAGTAGGTAGTACATTGGGTGGGACAGAGTATGTTGCAGAGGCTACCCAACCTTTTTTAGAAGAAGCTGGTTTTAGCACCCAAGTTCACTTCTCTCCAGATTTGACCATATTGAATATAGAAGAAGAAAGCATATGGTTAGTTTGTTTAGCAACACATGGCGCAGGTGACTACCCTGATAACTTTAAACAGATAGTAGAACAGATTAATAACATTTCGGATGATTTGTCTAACATTCATTTTGGCTTAATCGGTGTTGGTGACTCGAATTACGATACTTATTGTTATGCTGCAAAACACTTCGATCTTCTGTTACGTGAAAAAGGTGCGCTTCGATTAGGTAATATCTTCAATATTGACGTTATTGAATCACCGATCCCAGAGGACCAAATTGAAGATTGGATCCCTTTATGGATAAAAGATCTTAATTCTTTAGCTATTTAATTGATAAGTTACCCACAAGTTTCTGTGCATAATTCATTTATAACTGCTGAATTAGTTTTGCGTAATCACTTTATAAAAATGTGCATAAATAGGCCTGTTGATAAGGTGTCTTTCTATACTCAGGTTGATCGCATTAAGATCCCCTATTATGCACACGATCGGATCTCTTTTAAGATCCTGATCTTTAATCATTTAAAGTTGTTTTACACAGAAATTCAATTGCTTAATAAGTATAGTAATAAAAGATCTTTAAAGATCTATATATAATACTAATACTATTGTTTTCTGTTAAAACAACCTTGTTGCTTTCCTTTATTTTTTAAACGGGTAAAATCTAACTTTAATTTTATATAGCTGTATTTGGAATATTATGATTTACCATGAACAATTTGACGTTATCGTTATTGGCGGTGGCCATGCGGGAACTGAAGCTGCTGCTGCGCCTGCTCGAATGGGATTAAAGACCCTGTTACTGACTCACAATATTGAAACATTAGGTCAAATGTCATGTAATCCGGCTATTGGTGGGATTGGTAAAGGACACTTAGTTAAAGAAATTGATGCTTTAGGTGGTTTAATGGCATCAGCTATCGACAAAGGTGGTATTCAGTTCAGAACGCTTAACTCAAGTAAAGGTCCAGCTGTACGAGCAACACGTGCGCAAGCAGATCGTCTTTTGTACAAAGCAGCTATTCGTGAAAAGTTAGAAAATCAAGAAAACTTACAGATATTCCAACAAGAAGTGGAAGATCTAATAATCGAAAATGATCGCGTAACGGGTGTGATCACCAAGATGGGTGTACGCTTTTCAGCTAAGTCAGTTGTGTTGACTGTTGGTACATTCTTAAATGGTTTGATCCATATTGGTTTAAAAAATTATAGCGGTGGACGCGCAGGTGATCCTGCTTCGATCACGTTATCGGATCGCTTAAAAGAGATGCCATTACGCATGGGTCGTTTAAAAACAGGAACACCCGCTCGTATTGATGCTCGTAGTATTGATTTTTCAGGTTTAGAAGTTCAACACGGTGATAATCCAACACCTGTATTTTCATTTTTAGGTAATCGCACAGAGCATCCTCGTCAAATCCCTTGTTATATCACTCATACGAATGAAAAAACGCATGACATCATTCGAGCTAATTTAGACAGAAGTCCAATGTATTCAGGTGTTATTGAAGGTGTTGGTCCTCGTTACTGCCCTTCTATCGAAGATAAAATAATGCGTTTTGCTGATAAAAATTCGCATCAAATATTTGTAGAACCTGAAGGTTTAACAACACATGAAGTTTATCCTAATGGTATTTCTACAAGTTTACCTTTTGATGTACAACTCGCTTTTATTCAATCGATGAAAGGTTTTGAAAATGCCTTTGTCACTCGTCCTGGTTATGCCATTGAGTATGATTACTTTGATCCACGAGATCTTAAATCAACACTAGAAAGCAAATATATCGATGGTTTATTCTTTGCTGGCCAAATCAACGGTACAACGGGTTATGAAGAAGCTGCTGCACAAGGTTTATTAGCCGGAATGAATGCAGGTTTACAGGTACAAGACAAAGAAGGCTGGGCTCCTCGACGAGATCAAGCTTATATCGGCGTATTAGTTGATGACTTGTCGACATTAGGTACCAAAGAACCTTATCGTATGTTTACCAGCCGTGCTGAATATCGATTGTTATTGCGTGAAGACAATGCTGATACACGTTTAACAGAAAAAGGCAGAGAGTTAGGTTTAGTTGATGACGTTCGATGGGAAGCCTTTAGTAAAAAACAGGAATTAGTTGTAACAGAATTAGCTCGACTAAAAAATCAATGGGTTAATCCTAACTCTATCAATGCAGATAAAATTAACGAATTATTAAAAAAACCAATGCAACGTGAAA
Source organism: Vibrio sp. 2-Bac 85 (assembly GCF_037546705.1). NCBI lineage: Bacteria > Pseudomonadati > Pseudomonadota > Gammaproteobacteria > Vibrionales > Vibrionaceae > Vibrio > Vibrio sp. 2-Bac 85. The sequence continues at coordinate 2,658 of NZ_JALAAB010000012.1, forward strand.
GTACATTGGAAGCGATGATCCGTCGACCAGAAGTTACTTATGAAACATTGATGAAAGTTGATGGGTTAGGACCTGCTATTAGCGATCCTATTGCAGCAGAGCAAGTTGAAATTAATATCAAATACCAAGGTTATATTGATCGTCAGCTTGATGAGATAGCAAAACTAAAACGCCATGAAGATACACTCTTACCAAAAGATCTAGATTATTCAGAGATCAAGGGATTATCTAATGAGGTAACTGCGAAGCTAAATGATTTAAAACCTGAAAGTATTGGTCAAGCATCGCGCGTATCTGGAATCACCCCAGCTGCTATTTCTATTTTATTGATACATTTAAAGAAAAGCGGCGTTCGTCGTAAGGCCGGTTAATGAGTTTACGACTTCAGTTAGATGCGCTTATTGCGCAAACAGATCTTGTCATTACGGATCAACAAGTATCTCAATTAGTACAGTTAGTTGAGTTGTTAGCAAAGTGGAATAAAGCGTACAATCTCACTTCTGTACGCGATCCATCACAAATGCTTGTCAAACATATTATGGACAGTATAGTCGTATCACCTCATTTGCAGGGAGATAGCTTTATTGATGTTGGAACTGGACCGGGTTTACCAGGTCTACCGTTAGCGATATTAAATCCTGATAAAAACTTTGTTTTATTAGACAGCTTAGGAAAACGTTTACGTTTTATTCGACAAGCGATCCTCAGTTTAGGGTTAAAAAATGTAGAGATAGTACAAAGCCGAGTTGAAGAATATCGACCTGAAACTGGTTTTGACTGTGTCTTAAGCCGTGCCTTTGCATCATTAGAAGATATGTTATCTTGGTGTTACCACTTACCTAATACAGGTGGTCACTTTTTAGCGCTTAAAGGGCAATATCCTGAATCTGAAGTTAATAATTTAGATTCAAAATTTAAATTTATTGAGTCGGTTACATTACAAGTCCCACAATTAGATGGTGAACGCTGTTTAGTCAAAGTTAAGCGTGTATCGTAATCACTCAAATACATATTAAGTAGGTTTTTGTGGGTAAAATAATAGCGATTGCAAATCAAAAAGGTGGCGTTGGTAAAACGACTACTTGTGTTAACTTAGCGGCTTCAATGGCTGCCACTAAACGTAAAGTTTTGATTATTGATCTTGATCCCCAGGGTAATGCAACCATGGGCAGCGGGATTGATAAATATGAAGTTGCTCATACCGCATATGATCTTTTAATTGATGAGCTTCCCCTTGCTCAAGTGATTGAGTCTGAAACGACGGGAGGCTTTGATTTAGTCGCAGCTAATAGTGATGTTACTGCAGCTGAAGTTAAATTAATGACTTTTTTCTCGCGCGAAACACGTTTAAGAACAGCTCTAGAAGGCGCTAGGGATATTTATGATTATATATTTATAGACTGCCCTCCTTCGCTAAATATGTTAACTGTTAATGCGATGACGGCTGCTGATTCAGTGTTGGTGCCTATGCAATGTGAATACTATGCGTTAGAAGGTTTAACGGCATTAGTTGATACGATTAGTAAACTGGCAGCTGTGGTTAATGCTGATCTAAAAATCGAAGGCATTTTACGCACTATGTACGATCCTCGTAATCGATTATCTACAGATGTATCTGATCAATTAAAGAAGCATTTTGGTGATAAAGTTTACCGTACTATTATTCCACGTAATATTCGCTTAGCTGAAGCGCCTAGCTTTAGTAAGCCGGTAATGTATTATGATAAAAATTCTACCGGAGCAAGAGCATATTTATCTTTAGCAGGTGAAATTTTAAGGCGTGAAGAGCAATCTATTAGTACAGAACAGGAAGTTATTTAATATGTTAGGCAAAAAAAGAGGCTTAGGTAAGGGACTGGATTCATTATTAAGCAGCAGTACCGTCACGCGTAATAAGCAAGTCTCACATGATGCGAATGCAGAACAGACGCAGCAGCGTATTAATCAAGATCAAGGTGCCTTACAAGACATTGATATTAATAAGTTGCAAGTTGGTAAATACCAACCTCGTCGAGATATGTCATCGGATGCATTACAAGAATTAGCTAACTCTATTCATGCTCAAGGTATTATTCAACCCCTTGTAGTTCGTGAGACCGGTCATCAAAAATTTGAAATTATTGCAGGCGAACGTCGTTGGCGAGCTGCAAAAATAGTTGGGCTTGAATCTATTCCTTGTTTAATAAAAAATGTAGAAGATGACGCAGCTATAGCGATTGCCTTGATTGAAAATATTCAACGTGAAAATCTTAATGCAATGGAAGAAGCGATTGCTTTAAAGCGCATTGTTGATGAATTTGAATTAACTCACCAAGAAGTTGCTCAAGCAGTTGGAAAATCACGTACTGCCGTTAGTAACCTACTCCGTTTAAATAATCTTAACGAAGATGTTCAAACATTATTAGAACATGGCGATCTAGAGATGGGCCATGCACGCGCTTTATTAGTTTGTGAGGGAACGCTACAATCTGATCTTGCTAAAATAGTTGTAAGCAAAGCATTAAGTGTACGTGAAACTGAAAAATTAGTTAAAAAATCGCAAGCACCAGAGAAAGTTAAAACTCCTCCTCTTTTTTGTGAAAAAACTGAGTTATTTGTTACAACTTTAGAAAATAAATTTGGTCTAAAAGTAACAGCTAAAAATAGTAAAAATGGATCTGGTAAATTAGTCATAGACTACAGTTCTATAGCAGACTTAGATGCATTGATCACATTAATAGAAAATAAATAACGGAAAGCGAAGGTTTTCGTTACTTTATTGTTTTAGATCATATGCAGTTTCCTCTGCTTTATATTAAATAATCATGAAAGTTTTCCGATTCTACTACCTCAACGCATCGCTCCATATTGCATTGACATTTTTTGTCGGTATAATTTGCTCAGGTTTTAATTTGGGCGAATAATTGATTATTTTTTATCATTTATTCATGCTTTGAATTAGCTAGTAAAAGGAAATCAGAGTGGTTGATAAACTAGCAAAAAAAGGTCAGGTTTCAGGGCTGAAATTGGTGGCTTTTCAATTATTATTAATGCTAATTATTGCATTGGTTTCAACAGTGTTTTTTTCGATTAAGTCTGGTTATTCAGCCTTAGCTGGAGGAGTCACTTTTTTGCTTCCTAACCTTATTTTTGTTTTGATGGCATTTGCACACGCAGGTGCTAGACAAACTAAAAAAGTACTTAGGGGGTTTTACGCAGGGGAGGCTATTAAACTCTTTTTAACTGTGCTGCTGTTTGTTGTGTTTTTGAAATATGTGTTGTTATCACTAACTGCTTTCTATATTTCATTCTCATTTCTGGTTGCCTCACAGTGGTTAGCGCCTTTCTTTTTTTATAACAACGATGGGATAAAACATGTCAGGTCAAGGTGAAGCTCTAACATCATCAAGTTATATTCAACATCATCTAACAAACCTTACATGGAGTGTTGATGGTGGTTGGAATGCGCATGATGCTGGATTTTGGACTTTTCACGTCGATTCTCTACTGGTAGCAGTAGGCCTCGGTGTATTATTTCTTTGGTTGTTTCGTAGTGTTGCAAAACATTCTACTGTTGGTGTACCTGGTAAATTACAGTGTTTCATCGAAATGGTAATTGATTTTGTAGATGAGAATGTAAAAGATACATTTCATGGCAAAAATGCCTTGATAGCACCTTTAGCATTAACTATTTTTGTTTGGGTTTTCTTAATGAACCTAATGGATTTAGTTCCTGTTGATTTGCTACCTATCGCTGCGCAAACTATCGGAGTACCTTATCTTAAAGTTGTACCTACAACTGATTTAAACGTAACACTTGGTATGTCATTGAGTGTATTCGCTTTAATCATTTACTACACTGTTAAAGTAAAAGGTTTCGGTGGGTTCGTTAAAGAACTGACTATGCAACCATTTAACCACTGGGCATTTATCCCTGTAAACTTCCTGCTTGAATCTGTGACGCTATTAGCGAAACCTGTTTCATTAGGACTGCGTTTATTCGGAAATCTATATGCTGGTGAATTAATCTTTATTTTAATAGCACTACTGGGTTACTGGCAATTACCACTGTACTTTCCGTGGGCCGTATTCCATATTTTAATTATTGTTCTACAAGCTTTCATATTTATGATGTTAACTATCGTATATATGAGTATGGCGCATGAAGATCATTAATTATTTAGGTATGACGTTAACTTTTACTTTTTAAGTAATTACTTTTAAACATAAAACAATTTAATTTTATTTGGAGAATTTTTCATGGAAACAGTATTAGGTTTTACTGCAATCGCTGTAGCACTTCTAATTGGTTTAGGCGCAGCTGGCACAGCTATCGGTTTTGGTATCTTAGGTGGTAAATTCCTAGAAGGTGCTGCTCGTCAACCAGAAATGGCACCTATGTTACAAGTTAAAATGTTCATCGTTGCTGGTCTTATCGATGCAATCGCAATGATCGGTGTTGGTATTGCATTATTCTTCACATTTGCAAACCCATTTGTAGCTCAACTAGCGGGCTAATAACGGATCCTAATTTACTTAATTACTAAGGAGCTGTTATGAATATTAATGCAACCCTAATTGGCCAAGCTATCGCATTTGCGATATTTGTTTGGTTCTGCATGAAGTATGTGTGGCCACCACTTTTAGACGCAATAGAAGCGCGTCAAAAGAAAATTGCGGATGGTCTAACACAAGCTGAACGTGCAGGAAAAGATCTTGAACTTGCGCAAGCTAAAGCAGCTGACAAGCTGAAACAAGCTAAAGCACAAGCGGCAGAAATTATCGATCAAGCTAATAAGCGTCGTACACAAATTGTTGAAGAAGCTAAAAATGAAGCTGAAACTGAGCGCAGTAAAATTATTGCTCAAGGTGAAGCGGAAGTTGAAGCAGAACGTAATCGTGTTCGTGAAGAGTTACGTCAACAAGTTGCTGTTCTAGCTATTGCGGGTGCTGAAAAAATCATTAAGCGTACTATTGATAAAGAAGCGAATAGCGACATTATTGATAAATTAGTTGCTGAACTATAAGGAGCGAAGTTATGTCTGAATTGACTACTGTAGCTCGTCCTTATGCAAGAGCCGCTTTTGAATTTGCAGTTAGTAATAACAAAATCGAAGCTTGGTCTACGATGCTGTTTTTTGCCGCTGAAGTTGCACAAGATGCAACCATGGCAAAGATACTAACACGCGATAAAGCACCAAAAGAGTTAGCTGATCTGTTTCTTAATGTTTGTGGAGACCAACTCGATGAGAATGGTCAAAACTTTATTAAAGTATTAGCTGAAAATGGACGTTTGAGTGTTTTGCCTCGCATTACACAACTTTTTTCTGATTTAGAAACTGAGTATAAAAAAGAGATCGACGCTGATGTTGTCTCTGCTTATGCACTGTCTAAAGTTCAATTAAAAGAGTTGAGTATATCGTTGGAAAAACGCCTCGCACGAAAAGTAAACCTAAATTGTAGTATTGATAAATCGTTAATTGCTGGGATGGTTATTACCGCCGGTGATTTAGTGATTGATAGCACCGCTAGCGGTCAACTATCTCGTTTATCACATACTTTACAATCTTAATGGGAAGTTAGCATGCAACTGAATTCCACTGAAATTAGCGATCTTATCAAGCAACGAATTGGAAAATTCGAAGCGGTAAGCGAAGCGCGAAATGAAGGTACAATCGTTTCTGTAAGCGATGGTATTATTCGCATCAACGGCCTTGCTGAATGTATGCAAGGTGAGATGATCGAACTACCAAATGGTAGCTTTGCTATGGCACTTAACCTTGAGCGTGACTCGGTAGGTGCTGTTGTAATGGGACCTTACCGTGACCTTAAAGAAGGTGAAAAGGTAAAATCAACTGGTCGTATTCTTGAAGTACCAGTAGGTAAAGGTCTTCTTGGTCGAGTTGTTAACACAATGGGTGAGCCGATTGATGGAAAAGGACCTATCGAAAACGATGGTTTCTCTCCAATTGAAGTGATCGCACCTGGTGTAATCGATCGTAAATCAGTTGACCAACCAGTACAAACTGGTTGGAAATCAATCGATTCAATGATTCCAATCGGTCGTGGTCAACGTGAACTTATCATCGGTGACCGTCAAGTAGGTAAAACTGCTATTGCAATCGATGCAATCATTAACCAAAAATCTACAGGTTTATACTCTATCTATGTTGCGATTGGCCAAAAAGCGTCAACTATTGCAAACGTAGTACGTAAACTTGAACAGCATGGCGCGTTAGAAAATACTATCGTTGTTGTAGCATCTGCTTCTGAAGCTGCTGCATTACAATACCTTGCACCGTATGCAGGTTGTTCAATGGGAGAATACTTCCGTGACCGCGGTGAAGATGCACTGATTGTATATGATGATCTTTCTAAGCAAGCTGTTGCTTACCGTCAGATTTCACTATTGCTTAAACGTCCACCGGGCCGTGAAGCATACCCTGGTGATGTTTTCTACCTTCACTCTCGTCTTCTAGAGCGTGCATCTCGTGTAAGCGAGCATTACGTTGAAACCTTTACTAAAGGTGCAGTGAAAGGTAAAACTGGTTCATTAACAGCATTACCAATCATTGAAACACAAGCGGGCGATGTATCTGCATTCGTACCGACTAACGTAATCTCTATTACCGATGGTCAGATCTTCTTAACAACTGAACTCTTTAATAGTGGTGTACGTCCAGCGGTTGATCCAGGTATCTCTGTATCACGTGTTGGTGGTGCTGCTCAGTGTAAGGTGATTAAAAAGCTTTCTGGTGGTATTCGTACTGCTTTAGCGCAATACCGTGAATTAGCAGCGTTTGCACAGTTTGCATCTGATTTAGATGAAGCTACGCGTAAACAGCTTGAGCATGGTAAAAAAGTAACTGAATTAATGAAGCAGAAACAATATGCTCCTATGTCAGTTGTTGAACAAGCGTTATCACTATTTGCTGCAGAGAAAGGCTTCTTAAATGATGTCGATGTTGAAAAAGTATTAGACTTTGAAGCATCTTTAATCTCTTACGCTAAAAATGAGCATGCTGAGTTTTATGCTCAAATTAATGCATCTGGTGATTACAACAAAGAAATCGAAGGGCAATTTAAGTCTCTTTTAGAATCTTTTGTTGCGACGCAAACCTGGTAATTAATTAACGGCGAAAGTCGTTAGTTAGCATTAATTAGGAGTAAGAAATGGCCGGCGATAAAGAAATTAGAAATAAGATCGCGAGTGTGAAAAACACTCAAAAAATCACTGGTGCCATGGAAATGGTTGCAGCATCAAAGATGCGTCGTGCGCAACAACGCATGCAAAGCAGTCTTTCTTATGCAACTACTATGCGCAAAGTGATTGGTCATATCGCACTAGGTAACTTGGAATACCACCACCCTTATCTTGAAGAAAGAGATATTAAGCGTGTTGGTTATATTGTCATTTCAAGTGATCGTGGTTTATGTGGCGGTTTAAACATTAATTTGTTTAAACCGGTTATCCAAGAAATGAAAAAACACAGCGAAGCTGGCGTTGAAGTTGATTTAGCCATTGTCGGTTCTAAAGCAAAAAGTTTCTTTGGTAATTTAGGCGCTAACATTGTTGCTCAAGCTACGGCTTTGGGTGATGCACCCCAAATCGATGATTTAATCGGTTCGGTAAAAGTAATGTTAGATGCTTATGATGCAGGTGACCTTGATCGTTTGTATATAGTGAACAATAAATTCGTTAGTACCATGGTACAAGTACCTACAATCAGTCAGTTATTACCTCTGCCAAAAGCAGAAAGTGATAACGAAGTTGCTGCCCATCACTGGGATTACATCTACGAAGGTGATGCTAAAGATATTTTAGATTCATTATTAGTTCGTTATGTTGAATCTCAAGTGTATCAAGCAGTAGTGGAAAACTTAGCGTGTGAGCAAGTTTCACGTATGGTTGCAATGAAAGCAGCAACCGATAACGCAAGTGACTTAATTGAAGATTTACAACTTGTTGCCAACAAAGCACGTCAAGCTGCAATTACTCAGGAACTATCTGAGATTTGTGGTGGTGCGGCTGCGGTATAATTTTAAAATAAAGATTTTAGAGGATCAGAAATGAGTTCAGGTAAAATCGTACAGATTATCGGTGCTGTTGTGGATGTTGAATTCCCACAAGAAAGCGTTCCGAATATATACAGTGCACTGATCGTGACTGAGAAAAACCTAACAATGGAAGTGCAGCAACAAATTGGCGGTGGCGTTGTACGTTGTATCGCTATGGGTGCTTCTGAAGGTTTGAGTCGTGGTTTAGAAGTTACTGATACTAAACATGCAATCACAGTACCTGTTGGTACGGCTACATTAGGCCGTATTATGAATGTATTGGGTGAGCCGATTGATGAATGTGGTCCTGTTGTTTCTGATGAACAATACGAGATTCACCGTGCAGCTCCTTCTTATGAAGAGCAGTCAGCATCAAATGAAACACTGGAAGTAGGTATTAAAGTTATCGACCTAATCTGCCCATTCGCAAGAGGTGGTAAAATCGGCCTGTTCGGTGGTGCTGGTGTTGGTAAAACAGTTAACATGATGGAGCTTATCAATAACATCGCACTGAAACATTCAGGTTTGTCTGTTTTTGCTGGTGTTGGTGAGCGTACTCGAGAAGGTAACGATTTCTACTTTGAAATGCAGGAAGCTGGCGTTGTAAACGTTGAAAAACCTGAATTATCAAAAGTGGCAATGGTTTACGGTCAAATGAATGAGCCACCAGGAAACCGTTTACGTGTTGCCCTGACTGGCCTTACAATGGCTGAGCGCTTCCGTGATGAAGGTAAAGACGTACTTCTATTCATTGATAACATCTACCGTTACACACTAGCGGGAACAGAAGTATCAGCTCTACTAGGTCGTATGCCATCAGCCGTTGGTTACCAACCAACACTTGCTGAAGAGATGGGGGTTTTACAAGAGCGTATTACCTCTACTAAAACGGGTTCTATCACTTCTATCCAAGCGGTATACGTACCTGCGGATGATTTAACGGATCCATCTCCGGCAACAACCTTTGCTCACTTAGACGCAACAGTTGTACTTAACCGTAATATCGCATCTATGGGTCTATACCCTGCGATTGACCCGTTAGATTCAACATCTCGTCAACTTGATCCACTTGTTGTTGGTCAAGAGCATTACGATATCGCACGTGGCGTGCAAGGTATCTTACAGCGTTATAAAGAGCTAAAAGATATCATTGCTATCCTAGGTATGGATGAGCTTTCTGAAGAAGATAAGCAAATTGTATCTCGTGCACGTAAAGTTGAGAAATTCCTTACTCAGCCTTACCACGTAGCTGAAGTATTTACAGGCGACCCAGGTATTTACGTACCACTTAAAGACACATTAGCTGGCTTTAAAGGTTTAATTGCTGGTGAATACGACGACATTCCTGAGCAAGCGTTCCTATACGTAGGTGCAATTGAAGAAGCTGTCGAAAACGCTAAAAAAATGTAACAGCTGGAGGTTACTATGGCTAAAGCAATGACCACACATTTAGATGTTGTAAGTGCTGAAAAATCTTTATTTAAAGGATTAGTTTCACATTTATCAGTATCTGGTCAAGAAGGTGAACTAGGCATTATGCATGGTCACACACCACTTCTGACACCAATTAAACCAGGAATGGTTCAATTAGTTAAGCAAAATGGTGGCGAAGAAGTCATTTATATCTCAGGCGGTTTTCTTGAAGTACAGCCAGGTGGTGTTACGGTATTAGCCGATACTGCAATTCGTGGTCAAGATCTTGACAAAGCGAAAGCAGAAGAAGCTAAACGTGCAGCAGAAGCACAAATGTCAAATCCTTCTAAGGATATTGATTTTGCACTGGTTACTGCACAACTTGCGCAAGCAGTTGCACAGTTACGTGCGATTAAGTTAACACGTAAGTAGATATTTAAACTTTCGTTAAAAAAAGGCGACCGTATGGTCGCCTTTTTTATTGCTGTTAATTTTGAGATTGGTAACTGATATTTAATATTCAATTGTATTTTATATCAATAGTTTATTTATCATACTCTAAGATACTATTATCCATTATCAAATCCTATCTACTCCATATCTAATTTGATTTCATAACCCACAAATAACTGGCTGATATTATTTAAATTAATGTCTGAGTTAGCAAATCAAGAAATCTGTATTAATTGGTCACGTATATGGCTTTATTATTAAGGTAGGTTGTTATATAAGATGATCAAAATAATCACAGATAGGCTGTTAATTTTATTTTTTGAAGTAATTTAAAAGAAAGGGTATTGGTTTTATTTATTTATATATATCTATTAATAAACAGACTGATATTTAATTTTAAAAAAAAACGTATTCAATGATGAATACGTTTTTGATATAAAAATTTATTATTAATGATTATCACAAGCACCGATTGCACCTGGAATAGACAGTGCTGGAACCAATAAGTAATCTTCAGAACAAGTGCCAGATTGGTTAGTTACAGTACCAGTACAACCAGCAAGAAGAATAACAGCTACAGCTGCAACAGCAAATTTTGCGATATGTTTCATATTTATATCCTTATTTTTATTAAACAATCAAACAATTGTCAATTGTAAATATACCTTATGGAATTTGAATTTGCTACAAAACATTCTACAAAAATGAATGATTAAAGATTAAATAATTAATTTGTATATTAATTAATCATTTAATATCAAATGTGCAGACTTAACTTGCCACTCTACTAACTCTGTTTTTCCTTTTTTAGATAATTGATAAGTACCTCTTTCTACTTTTTCAAACCAACCATAATAATCGTCACTTAAAAATCGTGTTGCCTGTGGCTCTGAAATTGCTTTATTGATCTGTAGGCCTTTTGCTATTGGTTGTGATAGAAAAAACTCTGCAACACGAATACAACGTTGTCTATATGCTGTTAAACCTGCTTTGGAGCGTGTAGAGCCACCTTTTTGTGTATCACCTACACGTTGATTAAACTCTTTTAACAATGCGTCTTGCTTACGTTTATTTTTGCGTGGCATGTAATCTTGTGGGTCAAATATAACCTCCACATATTGCTGATCTTGTTGGATATCAACCACTATTAAACCTATTGCTAAACGCTTGATCAGCTTCTTAACTTGTTTACTTTGTTTCTTGTAAACCGAGCATTGTTTGGGCACTGCAATATAAACGATATCAGACAAACTAAACCTATCTACCGCTTGTAATAACAAGGTGATATTTAAATTTAATTTTAATTCTACAATAATAATCTGTTCATTCTTTTTAGCGACGATATCGCAGTTTTTTATCTCACCCTTAACTTCATAGTCTAAACATTGTAGATAGTTCTTAATTGGCTGATATAAATCACTTTCTTTTATTTTATTAGGCATTGTAAAAGTTTGATCGCTTTAAATATTTAATGTTATGAGTATCTAATAGGTCGCTTATGTTTACCACAGCTCACTGCTTTTTATTTACAACTAATCAATATCTTTAATTTGTCGATAATTGATTAAGAATTGTAATGCTTTTATTAGTAACAGTCAGGTCATTGCTAACATAGGCAGCAGAGATTGCGCCCTCTTTCATGATACATATTGCATCGAGTAAGAGAGGATTTTCCTCAATTAAGTGTTGTTCGATTAGGTGACGGATTTGTTCTTTATGTTGCAGGCAAAAGAGTGAAATTTTACCATTTTTATCACTAAATTCAGCAGAGCTATTGATAAAAAAGCAACCTCGAAAGTTACCTAGTACGGGGTCAGTATTATTAAACCAGCTTTGTAATGCATCAAATAAACATTTAATAAGCTCTTTATTAGAATTTACAGCCCTTATTTTAGTTGTTAACCATTCCATGAAAAGTTGATGTCGTTGCTCAAGTGCTGCAAGGATTAGTTCTTCTTTGCTTGAAAAGTGATTGTATAAAGTGTTTTTAGCAACACCTGATACTTGTAATATTTCGTTAATACCAATCGTATTAATGCCCTTCTTATAAAAAAGAGATAAGGCGGTATCGATTAATAATTGTCGTTTTTTATTCATTTAAGATCATCCGTTATATAAATTGACAACTTATATTCTCTTTGGTTATCCTTAATAGGACAAGTCTGTCCTTTTTGGAGTTTACATGAATAAATTATTTTTACCACTTTTAGCCGGAATCGGAGCTTCATTGGCGATTGGCTTGTTATCGTATATGGATCAAAACTTATCTGATGTTGCATTATTAATGGCTCCTTTTGGTGCTACTGTCGTGATTGTTTTTGGTCTACCTGATAGTCCTTTAGCACAAGCTAAAAATGTTATTTTTGGACATTTAATCACTGCTTTTATTGGTATATTTTTTGTCCAATTTATTGGTGTAAGTCCACTCTATTTAGCAATGGCAACCGGATTAGGTGTAAGTGCTATGCTGTTAACAAAAACCACCCATCCTCCTGCAGGAGCAAATCCCATACTTTTAGTCACCCCTGTTTTGATCGGTGCGGTTGTGATTGTATTATTAGGAAAGTTGATGAAAACAGCTAAAATAAAATTAACATCACAGTCTATATAGGTTTATTGGTAAAAGTGAGCGCTTACATATTATTTGGTTTTTATACTCGTTTTATTTATTGATAATGATATTTTTTATATTATTGGTTTCTTTTATCTCGTTTGAATCGTCAACTTTTCAATTGTTTTGTTTGTTATTGTTAAGTTCTTTCTGATCCGTATTAAAATTATTCTATTTTGTTTGATCTACTTCTCTGAGATTAACCTGTAAAGTGAGTTATAGCGCTATTGCCATTGGTATAATTGACGCCAATAGGTATAATAGATTTCATTTTTTTTAATCAACTCGAAGCCTAAATCATGCAAAAATTCGATACAAAAACATTCCAAGGGCTGATTCTTGCATTGCAAGACTTCTGGGCTCGCCAAGGTTGTGCAATAGTTCAACCGCTTGATATGGAAGTTGGAGCTGGAACATTCCACCCACAAACCTTTTTACGTTCGATTGGTCCTGAGCCAATGAGCAGCGCTTATGTACAACCTTGTCGCCGTCCTACTGATGGTCGTTATGGTGAAAACCCAAATCGCTTACAACACTACTACCAATTCCAAGTAGTATTAAAACCATCTCCTAAAAATATTCAAGAGTTGTATTTACAATCGCTTGAAGAAATTGGTATCGATACCTCTATCCATGATATCCGTTTTGTAGAAGATAACTGGGAATCACCAACGTTAGGTGCTTGGGGACTAGGTTGGGAAATCTGGTTAAACGGGATGGAAGTGACACAGTTTACTTATTTCCAACAAGTGGGTGGACTTGAGTGCTCTCCTGTTACCGGTGAAATTACCTATGGTTTAGAGCGTCTTGCTATGTATGTTCAAGGTGTGGATAGTATCTACGATCTCGTATGGACAGATGGCCCAATGGGTAAAGTGACTTACGGTGATATTTTTCATCAAAATGAAGTAGAACAATCGACCTACAATTTTGAATATGCCGATGTTGATGCATTATTTACACAATTTGATCAATGTGAAAAAGATAGCCAAAAATTAATTGAAGCTAGCTTGCCGTTACCTGCTTATGAGCAAGTAATGAAAGCATCGCATGTTTTTAACTTGTTAGATGCTCGTCATGCAATCTCTGTTACTGAGCGCCAACGTTATATATTACGTGTGCGTTCATTATCAAAAGCCGTTGCAGAGGCTTATTACGCTAAGCGTGAAGCACTTGGTTTCCCACTTTGTAAAAATTTAAATTAATAGAGGCAAGTTTAATGTCACAAGAAAATTTATTGATTGAGTTGGGAACCGAAGAGTTACCACCAAAATCACTTCGCAAACTTGCTGAGTCATTTGCTAGCAATATCGAAGCGGAACTAAATAAAGCTGAATTAACATTTGAAAAAGTTAATTGGTTAGCATCACCAAGACGTTTAGCTGTAGTAGTCACTAATTTAGTCGCGACTCAAGCTGATAAAATCGTTGAAAAACGTGGCCCAGCAGTAAATGTAGCTTTTGATGATAATGGTGTTGCGACTAAAGCGGCCCAAGGTTGGGCACGTTCTAATGGTATTACCGTTGAAGAGGCTGAACGTTTAGTCACTGATAAAGGTGAATGGCTATTATTTAAGTCTGCGGTAAAAGGGCAACATATTAACAGCCTGATCCCTGCTATTGCGGAATCAGCATTAGCTAAATTACCGATTGCAAAACCAATGCGTTGGGGAAGTGCAAGCACGCAATTTATTCGCCCTGTACATACCGTAACTATGTTATTTGGTAGTGAATTAATTCAAGGTGAATTATTAGGTGTTGCCTCAGATCGCACTATTCGCGGACATCGTTTCATGGGTGAAGCTGAGTTAACGCTATCACATGCGGATCAATATGAATCGTTATTAGATGATTCGGGTAAAGTTATTGTTGATTATGAGCGTCGTAAAGCGATCATTCGTGAACAAGTAGAAGCGCTTGCTGCCCATGAAAATGGTGTTGCTGCAATTGATGATGAGCTATTAGAAGAAGTTACTTCTTTGGTCGAATGGCCCGTTACATTAGTTGGATCGTTTGAAGAAAAGTTCTTAGCAGTTCCTTCTGAAGCGCTTATTTACACTATGAAAGATAATCAAAAATACTTCCCAGTATTAGATAAAGAAGGTAATTTATTACCACGCTTTATCTTTGTCTCAAATATTGTAAGTCGAGATCCTAAGCAAGTTGTTTCTGGTAATGAAAAAGTAGTACGCCCTCGTTTAGCGGATGCTGAATTTTTCTTTGAAACAGATAAAAAGAAAACATTAGAAAGCCGTTTAGCATCGCTATCAACTGTATTATTCCAAAAGCAATTAGGCACGTTAAAAGAAAAATCTGAACGAATCAGTGCTGTTGCTGAAAAAATAGCAACTAGTATTCAAGCAAACCCAGAACATGCACAGCGAGCTGGTTTATTATCAAAAGCAGATTTAATGTCTGAGATGGTAATGGAATTTCCTGACGTTCAAGGTGTGATGGGCATGTACTACGCTCGTTTTGATGGTGAGCATGAAGATGTTGCCGTTGCGTTAAATGAGCAATACTTACCTCGTTTTGCTGGTGATAAACTGCCTACTTCTTTAGTTGCTTGTGCCGTTTCACTAGCAGATAAATTAGATACGCTGGTGGGTATATTTGGTATTGGTCAAGCGCCTAAGGGTGATAAAGACCCATTTGCACTTCGTCGTGCTGCTATCGGTCTATTGCGTATCATTACAGATAAAAACTTGGACTTAGATATTGTCGATTTAGTTGAAATAGCTAAAACAGAGTACGCAGATAAATTAACAAATGATAACGTCGTTAATGATGTTGTTGATTTCTTATTTGCTCGTTTCCGTGCGACTTATCAAGCAAATGGATATTCAGTTGAGTTAATTCAATCTGTATTAGAACGTCGTCCAACCAAACCTGTAGATTTTGAAAAGCGCATCAAAGCGGTTGCGAAGTTCCAAACGTTACCTGAAGCTGCTCCAATAGCTGCTGCAAATAAACGTATTAGTAACATTCTTGCTAAGGTAACCGAAGATATTAACCTTGAAGTTAGTCAAGAATTGCTCCAAGAAGACGCTGAAAAAGCACTTGTCGAAATTTTAGGCTCTCTAGAAAGCAAGCTAAGCCCTTTATTTTCAGTCGGAGACTACGAGTCAGCCTTATTTGAGTTAGCTAGCCTACAGACGCCTGTAGACGTTTTCTTCGATAATGTAATGGTAATGGCAGATGATTTAGCTGTAAAAAATAACCGTTTAGCGTTATTAAACCGTTTACGTAACTTATTTTTACAAGTTGCCGATGTGTCGGTGCTATAAATAATATTATCGATTAATACTAAAATGGTTAATCGTTGTTATAAAAAGCTCAGTTTATACTGAGCTTTTTTGTTTCACGTGAAACAATACTCGCAATATTTACAATTTTAGAAGCTATTTTACTTGTTAATATAAGCTTGAAATAGCTAAATTTTTTTAAGGCTAAAGCATATTACCTATCATTATTGGTCCTATCATTTAATATGTTAGATCGTAAACAAGACAGATTGCTTAAAACATTACTCAAATTTAATAAACTGCTTGGTTGAATAATTATTAAATTTATAATGCATCTTTATTACATTTTAAATTTAATCGTTGTTGTCTGTAATTGTTTCACATGAAACAATTGTTTTTTAAATTAATATTTTATTTTAATTCTCATTTTATATTCAGGATTTTTGCATGCCCTATTCAACATTTGGAAATAAATTTACGCAGCACTCAGGCATAACAGAGTTAATGGATGATCTAAATAAAGGCGTAAAAGGCGGTGATGATATTTTAATGCTAGGTGGTGGTAATCCAGCCGCTATTCCGGCTATCCAAAAACGATTCACTGACCTAATGCAAGACTTATTAAATGAAGGGAAGTTAGTTGATACACTCGCTAATTATGATGGACCTCAAGGAAAAGATAGTTTTATTACTGCACTGGCAGAACTGTTTAATGACTTATATGATTGGAATTTATCTTCTGAAAATATAATGTTAACTAATGGTAGTCAAAATGCATTTTTCTACTTATTCAATTTATTAGCTGGTGATTTTAGTAATGGAAAAAAACGTAAAATATTATTCCCATTAGCACCTGAATATATTGGTTATGCTGATGCTAGTGTTTCGGAAGCATCATTTGTTGCGGTTCGACCTAAAATTACGGAATTAGAAAATCAACAATTTAAATACCATGTTGATTTTGATGCGCTAGAAATATCTGATGATATTGGTGCTATTTGTGTGTCTCGCCCTACTAATCCAACTGGTAATGTTTTAACTGATGATGAAATAGATAAGTTAGATAAGCTGGCTAAACAGCATAATATTCCGCTTATTATTGATAATGCTTACGGCACACCTTTTCCTAATATTATTTTCGAGAATGTGAAACCTCATTTTAATGACAATACTATTTTATGTATGAGTTTATCTAAATTCGGTTTACCTGGTGCACGCTGCGGTATTGTAATTGCCAACCCAAGTATTATAAAGGCCATGTCCAATTTATCGGGTATTATGGCACTATCGCCTGGTGGAATTGGTCCTGAAATTGTATTGCCGTTAGTCAAAACCAAAGAAATTATTACTTTGAGTGATGATGTGATTAAACCTTTTTATCAACAAAAATCACAAATAGCGATTTCATTATTATTAAAAAAAATAACCAATAAAAATTTCAGAATTCATAAAGCTGAAGGTGCATTATTTCTTTGGCTTTGGTTTAAAGATCTACCTATTAGCTCAAACGAGCTCTATAAGAGATTAAAAGAGAAAGGTTTGATTGTTGTTTCTGGGCATTA
Source organism: Vibrio sp. 2-Bac 85 (assembly GCF_037546705.1). NCBI lineage: Bacteria > Pseudomonadati > Pseudomonadota > Gammaproteobacteria > Vibrionales > Vibrionaceae > Vibrio > Vibrio sp. 2-Bac 85. The sequence continues at coordinate 19,978 of NZ_JALAAB010000012.1, forward strand.
TTTTTTCCCTGGACTTGATCAGGATTGGAAGCATACACATGAATGTATTCGACTCAATTATGCACAAGAAAGTGATGTTGTTGAACGTGGTGTTGATATTTTAGCGTCGGTTGTGAATGAGTTATATCAACAGAAATGATAATAAACTTTGGATAGGTTGTTTCACGTGAAACAACCTATAGCGACTTTTAAAGCAAAGAGTATTTTTAAAGGAAAGAATTAAAATATAAACTCAAATCAATAAACTCAAATCAAGGTGAAGACCAATTCACTTACCTTTTCTTTATAAATACTCTCTTCTACTTTCCCTTTATTTCTTATTCTTAGTGTTTTAATTTTACTATCAATGAGTTTAATACTTCGCTGATTGTTTTAATGCTGGCACTTGATTGATTAATTTTTTGTAGATGTGTGCTGACTTGATGAGTGTGCTTTTCAATCGTTTTGGTATTTATTGCAACCTCATTAATAGTGATTGACTGATGCTCTGTTGCGGTTGCTATAGTATTGTTATGTTCATATATTCTATCAATAATATTGGAAACTAAATTTAGTTCTTCTTGTACTGATAAACTATGGTTCGCACAATCAATTGCTGCATTACTTTGTAATAACACCATCTCGTTTGCTTCAGTCGTTGTTGCTATTAAATGATCAATGATGGTTTGTATTTCTTTTGTGGAATGTGATGTTCTAATTGCTAAAGCACGTACTTCATCAGCTACTACAGCAAAGCCTCGGCCTTGCTCTCCTGCCCTAGCCGCTTCGATAGCTGCATTTAAAGCTAATAAGTTAGTTTGTTTAGATACATTATTAATCACTTCTAATACATTATTAATAGAGGCAGTGTCGGCAGTTAATTTTGTTACTACTTTACTTAACGATAAAATATTATCGGATAATTTTTGAGTTCTATTTACTTGTAAAGCTAATGTTGTACTTGCTAGATCAACTAATTTAACGGCTTTATTTGTTTGTTCACAAGTTTCTGCTGCATTCTCGGTAACATCAGTAAATGAATTTGATAGAGCTAAAATGGAGTACGTTACTAACTCTGTTTGCTTTTGTTGCTGTTGACCGCTCTCTGCGGCTTGTAGAGTACGTTCTTGTAATAAGTTACTCTCTATTAAGGATTGTTCTGATTGTGTCTTTAAAGCACTTGTAAGGTCCATCAAATATCTTTGTAATTGCTCGCAACGGTGAGTCACTGAAGTGAATTCTGATAGTTGACTTTTGATAGTGAAATTTTTACTGAAATTACCCGTTGTTAATGCATCAAAAAATGGTAAAAGTTGGCTAATAAAATGTAAGCTTTTGAACTGTAGCCATGCAGATATTGTTAGCATCAAAATAAATATTAGTAACGTAAATATACCAATTAATTTTACTTTTTTCGTTATTTCCTGTTTTTGTTGATCAACCACCTCTGAATATAAGGTAAAACTTCGGACTAAATTATTTAACTCCTGTGTGATTTGTTCTCGGCTAATAACGATGGCTGTTAACATTTTCGTCGTATTGGTTAGTTCTTTGGGATAACGTGTAGTTAAACTATTTAATTCGTTAATGCTTTGCTTTGTTATATCAACAGTCTCTGGTTGATCAAAACTAAACTCATCAACTTCTTCTGTTATATATAAAAGTAAACTTGGTAAAGTATCGAGCTGATCAATATTATTTTGAATCATTTTGTTTTCTGTTAGTAGCTGCTCTTTTATTTGTAGATTATTTTTTTGTATGTAGCGTTGCCTTAACAACCCTATTTTTTGTAACTGTTGACTTAAAGTTAATAATTTTTGTAGGTATCGTGTTTTAATAATCATGCTAACGTCGGATTTTTTAGTTAAAGCAATTAAATCAGATATTAGATCATGTCGTTCTACTTCGTTATTTATTAATAAAATTTCTGGATTTGCAGCCAATTTCCCTGCTGCTCTTGCCTGTTGAATCGCTTTCTGTAATTTTGTAATTAGTATAATGACTGAGTCTGATTGCCTGTTTTCAAGCCAGTTTATAGGTGTATCACGTAGTTTTTCTAGTTTATTACTTGCATCAAGTAATTTATTAGCATCACCTGAAGCAAGGTAATGTTGTAAAGAAAGTGTTACATCAGAGGCTAATTCCGATTTTATAGCATGGTAAGACTGATTGATTTGATATGGCTTATCCATCTCATGCCATGCCCATATTATAAAAGCACTGATGAGAATAAGTAATAAGGCAATACAACAAGAAATAAATTTTGTAAGTAAGTTAATTGACATTATGCGATGCTTATAAAAAAGTTAAAAGCAGAGCATACAACTTGAATATTGCAGTTATATTGCAAAAAATAACCATTTAGAGGTGTAAATAAGTTATCTAGAAAGTTTAAAGTTTAAAGTTTATTTAGATATATTTATCAATGGCATAAAAAATCCAGCAGCTAGGCTGGATTTTATATTTTTCAATTTTAACAACCTTTATAAGTTGCTAATTATATGAAGCTTAGATATCAATATTTCCTACACGTAGTGCATTTTTCTCGATAAATGCACGACGAGGTTCAACATGGTCACCCATTAAGGTTGTAAATAATTGGTCCGCACCAACAGCATCATCAACCGTCACTTGAAGCATGTGACGCGTATTAGGGTCCATCGTTGTTTCCCATAGTTGACTTGGGTTCATCTCACCCAGACCTTTATATCGTTGAATATATAAACCACGTTTTGATTCATGCATTAACCAGTTTACTGCTTCAATAAAGTTTTCAACTGGTTTAGTACGTTCACCACGTTGAATATAAGCACCTTCTTCTAATAGGTTCTGTATTTCTACACCTAAAGCAACTAATGATTTGTATTCAATTGAGCCAAAGAACTCTTCATCAAAAGTATAAACAGTATCAACACCATGTTTACGTACAGTAAACAAAATTTTGTTGGTCAATTCGTCTTCTGACTTAACGACCTTAGCTTTATAGATGGTCCCTTCTAAATCTTGGCGGTTTAACACCTCAATAATAGTTTCCATCCATGTTGTTACTTTATCTGCATTCACTAGATCTTCAGCTTTTAATTCAGGCTGATAGATCAGTTTATCCAATACAACATTTGGGTAACGACGTGTTAAGCGAACAATCGTTTCTTGTGCAGTACGGTAACGTTCAATCATACCTTGTAAAAATAAGCCGGTGATACCAGGTGCATCAGCACTTACATGTAAAGATGCGCCTTCCATTGCGAGAGCAGTTAAGTAAGCTTGTAACGCTGGATCATCTTTTAGGTATTGCTCTTGCTTGCCTTTCTTCACTTTATAAAGCGGTGGTTGAGCAATATAAATGTATCCATTTTCGATTAACTCAGGCATTTGACGATAGAAGAACGTCAATAATAGCGTACGAATGTGAGAACCATCGACGTCGGCATCGGTCATGATGATGATACGATGATAACGGGTTTTCTCTGGGTTATATTCATCACGCCCAATACCACAACCTAATGCAGTGATTAGCGTTGCTACTTCTTGTGAAGATAACATCTTATCAAAACGTGCTTTTTCAACGTTAAGAATTTTACCCTTAAGCGGTAAAATAGCTTGGTTTTTACGAGATCGGCCTTGTTTCGCACTTCCGCCAGCCGAGTCCCCTTCCACTATGTATAGTTCTGAAAGAGCAGGGTCTTTTTCTTGACAGTCTGCCAATTTACCCGGTAAACCTGCTAGATCTAATGCGCCTTTACGACGAGTCATATCTCGTGCTTTACGAGCTGCTTCACGTGCGCGTGCGGCATCAACAATTTTACCAACGATGATTTTTGCTTCCGCAGGGTTCTCTAATAAGAACTCTTGTAAGCGTTCATTCATTGCTCCTTCAACAATTGGTCGTACTTCAGAAGAGACTAATCGGTCTTTTGTTTGTGATGAGAATTTAGGATCTGGCACTTTAACAGAAATAACCGCTGTTAAGCCTTCACGTGAATCGCCACCTTCAGTCGATGTTTTATTTTTATTGTTTTTAACTTTTGCTAATTCTTTCTCAATGTATGAGTTTAAGGTACGTGTTAAAGCACCACGGAAACCCGTTAAGTGAGAACCACCATCGCGTTGTGGAATATTGTTGGTGAAACAGTAAATGTTTTCTTGGAAACCATCATTCCATTGCATTGCAACTTCAACCGCAGTGCCATCTTCATGTTCTGTATTAAAGTGGAATATTTTATTATGTACTGGCGTTTTGTTTTTATTTAAATATTCAACAAAAGCTTGTATGCCACCTTCGTAATGGAAATGATCTGCCTTATCTTCTTCACGTTTATCTATTAATTTGATAGATACACCAGAATTTAAGAATGATAATTCACGTAAACGTTTAGCTAAAATATCATATTGGAATTTCACATTAGAGAAGGTCGATGGGCTAGGCCAAAAACGGATCTCTGTACCGGTTTGATCGGTATCGCCAATGATTCCAATAGGGGCTTCAGGCTCACCTTTGGCGTATGTTTGTTGATGAATATTGCCACTACGTTTAACGGTTAAACGTAGTTTGTCAGATAATGCATTTACTACCGATACACCCACGCCGTGTAATCCGCCCGATACTTTATAAGAGTTATCATCGAATTTACCACCGGCGTGCAATACCGTCATAATTACTTCAGCGGCTGAAACACCTTCTTCTTCGTGCATATCAACCGGGATACCACGACCATCATCGCGCACTGATACGCTGCCGTCGGTATGGATAGTACAAATAATATCGCTACAGTGGCCTGCTAGAGCTTCATCGATTGAGTTATCTAATACCTCAAAAACCATGTGGTGTAGACCCGTACCGTCATCGGTATCACCGATATACATCCCAGGGCGTTTACGAACCGCATCTAACCCTTTTAGTACTTTAATACTTGACGAATCATAACTATTCTCAGCCATAAAACTTTCACCTTTCTACTGTAATTTTACCCTGTTTCACGTGAAACAGAGTGCGTTCTTGCGTAAATAAATCCCCAATACTCTGCGCTGAAATCGCGCTAATAAATACTTGAGCATCGGACTCTATAATATGTTTTGCTAATAGTGTTTGCTTGTTGCTGTCGAGTTCAGAACTGAAGTCATCAATTAAAAAAACACACTGCTTATTGTCGATGGAATTTAAAAATAACCCTTGTGCTAAACGTAATGCATAAACAAGTAGCTTTAACTGCCCTCTTGATAACACATCAGAAACAGGTAAGTTGTTGATTTTTAATTTTAAATCCGCCTTTTGTGGACCAACACTTGTATAACCTAATTGTTTATCTCGATGAAAATTATCGGATAAATATTGTGCTAATGGCTTGTTGTTTTTGTCCCAACCACAAAAAAATTGACTTTTGATAGTAAACTCGGGCAGAAAATCTGCAATAGTTTGTACTATTAAAGGCTCTAATTTCGCAAAGTAATCGGCTCTCTGTGCGCTTATTTGCTCACTCAAGACACAAAGTTCATTATCCCATACTTGAAGCTCTTTGTAAGCGTTACATTGCTTTAAAGCGGCATTCCTTTGTTTTAAAAGTCGCTTTATGCGAGACCAGTTACTATAAAACAAAGGATCATGATAAAAAACGCCCCAATCTAAATAAGCACGGCGATTTTTAGGACTTCCCGATAATAAAGAATAGCTTTCTGGCGTGATTAATTGCATCGGAATGTATTGTGTTAATGATGCTAACTTCTTAACTATCTGACCATCTATTTTAAGGGTAGTTTCACCGCCTCTCGACTTTTGTAAACCGATAGGAAAAACGCGCTGTTGGAAATTGATTTCACTATAAAGCGTAAAATGAGCTTGGTCGTGTTGAATAACTCTATTAGTTAAATGAGTTCGAAAAGAACGCCCTAACCCAAGTAGATAGATAGCTTCCAGTAATGACGATTTTCCACTACCATTTTCACCAACAATTAAATTAATTTTGCAGTCAAAGGTAAGTGTAGCGGAGTCGATATTACGGAATTGGTTAATGATTAATTTCTGTAATGACATTAATCAATTCCTTGAATAAAACGTGATGGGTGCAATTGTTAATCGTTAAAGACGCATTGGCATTAATACGTATAGTGAATCATCACTATCAAGAGACTCTATTAGTGCACTGTGATCTGATGTGCTGAATGTGATTTTTACTTGTTCGCTTTTCAAGGTGTTTAATACATCCAATACATAACTTACATTAAAGCCAATTTCTAATTCTGCAGAGTGATAATCTACATCGATGTACTCTTCTGCTTCTTCTCTTTCTGGGTTATTGGCGGTAATTTTTAATAAATTTTCAGATAGCGTTAAGCGTACGCCGCGAAACTTTTCATTGGATAAAATGGCTGCGCGAGTGAAAGCTTGTTTTAACGTTTCACGACTAGAGATTAATTCCTTATCACCATTTCGTGGAATAACACGTCTGTAATCAGGAAAACGTCCATCGACTAATTTGGTGGTGAAGACAAATCCATCAATGACAGCACGTAAGTTATTTTTACCTAATTGAATGGTAACGTTAGCTTGATCTTTATCTAATAGCTTAACCAGTTCTAAGACCCCTTTTCGAGGCACAATAACGGATTGCTCTTCAATTGATTGGTCAATATTAATAGAACATGATGCTAAACGATGGCCGTCGGTAGAGACACTGCGTAAGGTATTGCCAGAGACTTCAAAAAACATACCATTCAAGTAATAACGGACATCTTGGCTAGCCATAGCAAACTGTGTGAATTCAATGAGTTTTTTAAATTCATTTTGAGGCACAGTTATTTCGATCAAACTTTGCCATGTTTCAATATTCGGAAAGTCAATTGAAGGTAAGGTTGATAGTAAATAACGGCTGCGGCCTGAGCGTACTGTTACTCGCTCATTTTTAACTTCAAAAGTAACTTCACAGGGATCGGCTAATCCGCGACAAATATCTAATAATTTACGCGCAGGTACAGTGATTGCACCATTCTCAGATGCTAGATCTAATGGTATTTGTGCCATTAATTCTACTTCTAAGTCTGTACCCGTTAGGTTTAAAAAGTTATCTTTTACTTCAATCAGTATGTTACCCATAATCGGTAAAGCTGGACGCCCGCCCGCAACTGAGCCTACTACTAATTGTAGTGGGCGTAATAAAACTTCACGAGAGATAGTAAATTTCATCAGTTAACCTTTTCTTACATGGACAATGTGCGGATAAGTATTTTGTAGTCTTCTTGAATATCATTATTTTCACGACGCAATTCTTCTACTTTGCGGCAAGCATGTAATACCGTGGTATGGTCTCGACCACCAAACGCTTCACCAATTTCCGGCAAACTATGCTGAGTTAACTCTTTTGCTAATGCCATCGCTATTTGACGTGGACGAGCGACAGTACGAGTACGACGTTTTGAGGACATATCAGAAATTTTTATACGATAGTGTTCAGCTACTACTTTTTGAATGTTATCAACTGTAGTTTGTTTGGTATGAACGGCTAACATATCACGCAATGCATCTTGTACTAACGGAATAGTGATATCCTGTCCTGTAAATTGTGCTTTTGCTGAAATATTCGCAATCGCCCCTTCTAAAACACGTACATCAGTAATAGTTAATCGTTTTGCGATAAAGAAGGCGACATCGTCGGGTAAATGTAAACCACGCTCTTCCGCTTTAGTTATTAAGATAGCAACACGCGTTTCTAATTCTGGTGGATCAATTGGAATTGATAATCCCCAACCAAAACGTGTACGCAGTCGCTCATCAATTCCTTCAATTTCTTTAGGGAAACGGTCACTGGTTAAAATTACTTGCTGATGCGCATCTAACATTGAGTTAAATGTTTGAAACAACACTTCTTGAGATCGGTCTTTACCAGCGAAGAAGTGAATATCATCGATTAATAGAGCATCAAGAGAGGCATAATATTCTTTAAATTGCTCAATAGTATTGTTACGAATTGAATTGATCATGTCTTGAACAAAACGTTCAGAACGAATATACACAACTTTGCTGTCAGGATTTTCTGCAACAATGGCATTACCTACGGCGTGTAATAAATGTGTTTTACCTAGACCTGGATGTGCATATAAAAATAATGGGTTATAAACATCACCTGGATTTTCTGCAATTTGTTGTGTGGTCGCGATTGCAAAATTATTTGATTTACCTTCAACGAAGTTATCAAATGTATATTTTTTAATTAAATTACTTTTATGCGCAACAGTTGGTGACTTTGATTCACCTTCCCAAGGTTGATTGGTATTTAAAACGGGGGCTGCTTTTTGTGCCGCTGGTTTATTAGCTGCAGCATTTGCTGTACCTACTAATAAACGTATCTTTATAGTTTGATTGGCATCTATAGCATGGATCAATGTTTGCAATTTAGTCTCAATGATATCCATATACTTTTCACGTACCCACTCACTGGTATATTTATTTGGTGAGTATAATGACAGTACATTATTATCATATTCTGCCTGTAGAGGACGTAACCAAGTACTAAAGTCTCCTGCTGATAGCTCATCTTTTAATTGTGCTAAACATTCTTGCCAAATAGCGAGGGACATCGTCGAACTCCAGTAGATACATTAGGGCGGATAATTCTACCGACAAGAGCGGCATTACGCCATAAGATCTGTTAACAAAAAGAAAAAAAAGATCCTTGTATTTTGCTGCATTCAATGTTTAAAGCATCCACAAGCCTATAACTAGGTAGCATATGGCATCGCGTACTTTATCCACAACAAGATAATTTAGCTATTCAGAAATAAAGCTTGACAAGATCACGGAAGATCCTTGCTAATTAGCGCTGCTTATATATAATCTTGCCACCCTAACTTTTGAGTTTGGCTCGTAGTGATAATTTATCTTCTTAGTATTAATTTCTAAGGAGTATGAATTTAATCTGCCAGAAAGAAGCATCTCTGATTGACTTTTAGTCGATCAATCAATAGAATTCGCTCTCTTTTTAATCGGCTAATGCTTTTGATTATTCTTGCCTGGTTACTTTTCGAAGTAATTAAGCTTAAATATGTTAAAAAAACTAGCTACTGTACAGTACTTAACAATAAGTGGAAAAGAGCATGAAACGTACTTTTCAACCAAGCAACATCAAGCGTAAGCGTTCACACGGTTTTAGAACTCGTATGGCGACTAAGAACGGTCGTGCCGTATTAGCTCGTCGTCGTGCTAAAGGCCGCGCTAGCTTAAGCGCATAATTTACCAGACGTGGTGAATTATTCGTTTTCTCGGGAGTTACGTTTGTTAACTCCCGAAGATTTTCAACCTGTATTTAAAAATGCTATTCCGGCAGTATCTCCACACTTAACTCTTCTTGCTAGAAAAAATACCCTAGAACATCCCCGTATTGGTATGGCTATTCCTAAAAAGCACATTAAACATGCTGTAGGACGTAATCGTATCCGTCGTATTGTAAGAGATCATTTCCGCCTTCAACAACATGAGCTTCCAAACATCGATATCGTCGTCGTTGCCAAAGCTGGTATTGCTGATTTATCAAATCAAGAACTTCATAAAGTATTGGATAAGTTATGGCGAAAATTAGTGCAGCGTTGCAATGGATAGCAATTAAATGTATTCGTGGTTATCAGTTAGTTATTAGTCCCATGATTGGACCTCGTTGTCGATTTACGCCAACTTGTTCACATTATGCGATAGAAGCAATTAAGAGTCATGGTATGATAAAAGGATGTTGGCTAGCGGCTTGTCGTCTTGTAAAATGCCATCCTTTTCATGAAGGAGGATATGATCCTGTACCTCCTTGTTGCGCTACTAAAAATAAACCTAAACCTTAGAGATAAAATACGTTATGGAATCACAACGCAATTTACTTTTCCTCGCACTCTTGTTTGTTAGCTTCTTGCTATATCAAGCATGGGTTGTTGAGCAAAACCCTCAGCCAGATGCTGCTGCGCAAACGACTGAACAAAGCACTACAACACAATCATCAGTTCCATCGACTAGTAATCATAGTGCTGATATACCAACTTCATCAGATGATACTGCTTCTGTAGAAGTACCAACACAAGCATCAACTAACGCAATTGCTGTTTTAGCTAACGATCAATTACGTTTAGAAATTACTTTAGTAGGTGGTGATGTCATTGTTGCTGATTTAATCGGTCATGATGATGAATTAGATTCAGGTGTTCCATTTCGTTTATTAGAAAATGATAATGGCTTTACCTACATCGCACAAAGCGGTCTAATTGGAAAGCAAGGTCCGGATGCAAATCCTAAAGGACGCCCTTTCTATAGTGTTGATAAGACTGAAAATGTTATCTCTGAAGGTAAAGACTCGGTTTCTACTGCACTACGTTATGTAGATCAAGCTGGTAACGTATTTATTAAAACGTTCACATTAAACCGTGGCGAATTCAATGTACACGTTGACTATACTATTGAAAATAAATCAGATAGTGAGATCAATGTTCAGTTATACGGGCAGTTAAAAGAATCGTTAGAAGAGCATTCTACGAATCTAATGATGCCGGTTTATCGTGGTGGTGCTTACTCCACAACTGATACTAAATACAGTAAATACAAATATGATGAAATGGTCGAACGTAACCTGAACAAATCAACTGAAGGTGGTTGGGTTGCGATGTTACAACACTATTTTGTTTCTGCTTGGATCCCGTCTCCAACAGACAATAATTTGTTGTACAGTAATATTATCCAAAATAAAGATGCGGCTATTGGTTTCAAATCTCCAATCAAAACTATCGCACCTAACAGCACTGAAACATTTGCTACTAACCTTTGGATAGGTCCTAAATTACAAGAAGAAATGGCACAAGTTGGTGAGAACTTAGACTTAACCGTAGATTACGGTTGGTTATGGTGGCTTGCACAACCGTTATTCAAATTGTTGTTATTCTTCCAAGGTATTGTTGGTAACTGGGGTGTGGCAATTATTTTGATCACCTTTACAGTTAAAGGCGTGTTATACCCACTGACTAAAGCACAATACACGTCAATGGCTAAAATGCGTTTACTACAACCTAAAATCCAAGCATTGCGTGATCGTTACGGTGAAGACCGTCAAAAAGTATCAAAAGCAATGATGGAAATGTATAAAGAAGAGAAAGTGAACCCATTAGGCGGTTGTTTCCCTATCTTATTACAAATGCCAATATTCATCGCTTTATACTGGTCATTAATGGAAGCGGTTGAATTACGTCATGCACCATTTATGTTCTGGATCCAAGATTTGTCAGTACAAGACCCATTCTACATACTGCCAATTCTAATGGGTGTAAGTATGTTCTTCATTCAAAAAATGTCCCCTGCTACGGTTCAAGACCCAATGCAGCAGAAAATTATGAAGTTTATGCCTGTTGTCTTTACTTTCTTCTTCTTGTGGTTCCCTGCAGGTCTAGTACTTTACTGGCTAATGAGTAACATCGTGACATTAGTACAGCAAACTATTATTTACCGTCAGTTTGAAAAGCAAGGTTTAGGACATAAAAAGTAATTTAACTATTTAGCTTTTACATAAAGCATCATAAATAATTATATTATTTAATCATTGAGAAAAGGCGACTATAATAGTCGCCTTTTTTATTGCCTTTATTTTTAGGAACAGAACATGATAAGAGCGACTGATACTATTGTTGCACAAGCAACTGCACCTGGCCGTGGCGGCGTTGGCATTGTGCGTGTTTCTGGGCCTGATGCAGAAGCGGTTGCACAGATTGTTTTAGGTAAACTACCTAAAGTACGTTACGCGGAATACCTGCCTTTTCACGATCAAAATAATGAAGTCCTAGACCAAGGTATTGCATTATTATTTAAAGGACCGAATTCATTCACTGGTGAGGATGTGCTAGAGCTTCAAGGTCATGGTGGCCCGATAGTGATGGATATGTTGATCAAAGCTATTTTAACCATTAAAAACCTTCGTAGCGCGAATCCTGGTGAGTTCTCTGAACGTGCATTTATGAATGATAAGCTAGATTTAGCGCAAGCTGAGGCTATTTCTGATTTAATTGAAGCTAGCTCAGAGCAAGCTGCTAAAAGCGCGCTACATTCACTGCAAGGTGAGTTTTCCAATAAAGTAAATGAACTGGTTGAAAGTCTGATCTATTTACGCATTTATGTGGAAGCTTCCATTGATTTTCCTGAAGAGGAAGTTGATTTTTTAAGTGATGGAAAAATTGCTAGTGATTTATACAAAATTATAGACAACCTAAGCGCCGTCAAAGAACAAGCTAAGCAAGGTGCTATTTTACGCGATGGAATGAAGGTGGTGATTGCTGGGCGACCTAATGCTGGTAAATCAAGCTTATTAAATACCTTAGTGGGTAAAGAAAGTGCAATTGTAACGGATATTGCGGGAACAACACGAGACGTGATGCGAGAGCACATTCATATCGATGGCATGCCATTGCATATAATTGATACTGCTGGTTTACGTGAAGGTGCTGATGAGGTGGAACGTATCGGTATTGAACGAGCATGGACTGAAATTAATAATGCCGATCGTATTTTGTTTATGCTAGATGCCACCACTACAGACGCAGAGGATCCGCGTGAAATATGGCCTGACTTTATTGATCGTTTACCGGATAATGTAGGCTTGACCGTGGTACGTAATAAAGCCGACCTAACAGGTGAAACGCTAGTCACAACAGAGCATGATAACCACCCTGTTTACCGTATTTCGGCTAAAACAGGCTTAGGTGTCGATGATTTAAAACAACACCTTAAAGATATTATGGGCTATCAAGGTAATACTGAAGGTGGCTTTATGGCAAGACGACGCCATTTAGAAGCCATCGACCGAGCTGAGCAACATTTATTAGAAGGTAAAGTACAGCTTGAAGAATACCGAGCAGGTGAATTATTAGCGGAAGAGTTACGTTTAACACAACAACATTTAAGCGAGATCACTGGTGAATTTACTTCTGATGATTTATTAGGGCGTATTTTTTCCAGTTTCTGTATTGGTAAATAAAGGTTTAGAATCTATTTTATTAAGCCGCCTATCTGGCGGTTTTTTATCTTCAACTCTCAACTTCTTGAGTAAGGTAAATACTCGCTACATGATTCCAAAAGGCCTAAATAATATTTAAAAGAAAATTGAACTTTTTTTAAAATCGTTAAAATTAGTAATATTTTTGTCATACAAAATCCCTAGACTGCTTCTCCGTAAACGGCACTTAGCCGTTAAACAAAAAATTATATTCCTTAGATATTATTTTAAATAAAACACGGATGAATCATGAAAAAAACATTATTAGCAACAGCAATTCTAGCAAGCGTAGTGTCAGCAACGGCAAATTCTGCAACAGTATACGACAAAGACGGTACAACGCTAAAAGTAGGTGGTCGTGCTGAAGTACGTGCTGAGTTTATTGATAATGATGAAGGCTCGATTACTGATGAAAGTCGCGCTCGCATTAACTTTGGTGGTGAAACTAAAATTTCAGAATCATTAACAGGTTTTGGTTTTATGGAATATGAGATTAAACCAGGTGAAGAAGCTAAAAACCGTTATTTATTTGCAGGTTTCGCAACTGAATTTGGTAAGTTTTCTTACGGTCGTCAAGATACTGCTAATGTACAGGTATCTGATATGACTGATATTGCTTCTTATCATTCTGGTATTCAGCAAGTATTTGATGCTTCATCGGATAAAGAGGACAATACTTTTCTTTACTCGAACAAGTTAACGGATCAATTAACGTTACAAGCTAACTATACTGCTAGTGACGTTGATGATAGTGATTCATATGCTGTCTCTGGGCTGTATGAGTTTGATTTTGGTTTAGTACTTGCTGCTTCTTATACTGATACAGAAGCAGACCAAAACCAAGCAACCTTGGGTGCTGCATATACACTAGATAATTTATATGTTGCTGTCACCTACGCGCTGGGTGATATTGATGCTGATAATGACTTCAGATCTATAGAGGCTGCTGTTCAATATAAGTTTACCAAAGAATTTCGCATGATAGGTATTATTGGGCAAGCAGAAGAAGCGGATGTAGATACAGAAGACTTTTACGCAATAGAAGCACAATACCGCTTTAATAAATCCATCCGCACTTATGTTTCCTACGCACTCAACAACCTTGATGACAGTGACGATTCATTAATCGCAGGTATTCGTTACAACTTTTAAGTACAACGAAAAATACTTTAATAAACAATCTCGACAGTGGCGAGGTTGTTTATTTTAAGGCTGATTCCAATCTGCCTATCGTGCCCCTAGTGCTACTTTTTTCTCTTCGTGATCACTTTTCATTTTTGAATTCAAGTAATAAATCCAACGCCTAACGAAATACTTAAAAATCATATTTTATGACTTTATTATTTTATTTTTTTAAACTCGTTAGCCCCTCTGTTTACATTATTTCACGATTTCTCAATTTTCACAGTCTTCTTAGATTGGCAGAATAAAAGATATTACTACCCCTTTAATCTCATTCATTAACTAATCTAAGCGATCAATGAAGAGGTATAACTGGCATAATCACTCCTTATTTTTCGATTTAACCGCATGATAAAGAAACAAAAATTGATCCTATTCGCTCATTAATAATGATTTTCCTAATCAAATATTCAACATCACTTAGCTTTACTCTTTTTTCCTATTATTTCTTTGTGAGACATTGACCATTGCAAGCAGGGGAAATTGCACTATTTGTTAGGTTTATTCAGCTAGTCATACAAATAATATAACGCTTAACCTATTGATTTAAATGTGTTCGTTTGTTTTTTGTACGTGTAAGTCAAGGATTAATGCAAATAAAACTGCAATTATTAATTAACAAAGACGTAATATTCATCTCGCAAACGGGGAATTGATTTACAGGATGTAAACATTGAACCAACGCATTGTCAGGATGACAATTGGACCTCTCAGGATGAGAGTTTATAAAACAGGATGTTTTATAGTCACGGAAGAAAGGACACTCTAGGATAGAGTTTTTAGTATCTACTAGGATTGTGGATATTAAGTCAGGATGACAAAGAAGGACACCTCCTAAGGAAAGGGAGATGATGGATAAACAGGATGTTATCTAATACGGATGTTACAAGGACGAGCCCAAAGGAGTTGGGAAGTGGACGCCTAGTATGGCATGGTCAAAGGGATGTAGCGCATGGAGCATCAACTATCACGGATTCGATAGAGAGACTAAATTAAGGGCAGCTTCGGCTGCCCTTTCCTTTTTCTGGTTTTTAATTCACGCCAACTGGCTTTTCAAGCTACCTTCTAATAATTCATACTTAAACTTAAATCCTGCTTTTATCAATTTTGCTGGTCTTACATTGGTGCTGGATAACAATAACTCTTCTCCGATTTGTGCAGATAAAATCTTAACCATCAATACTTTTTTTCCTATTATTTTTTTGTGAGACATTGACCATTGCAAGCAGGGGAAATTGCACTATTTGTTAGGTTTATTTAGCTAGTCATACAAATAATATATACCTTAACTTATTGATTTAAATGTATTCGTTTGTTTTTTGTACGTGTAAGTCAAGAATTAATGCAAATAAAACTGCAATTATTAATTAACAAAGACGTAATATTCATCTCGCAAACGGGGAATTGATTTACAGGATGTAAACATTGAACCAACGCATTGTCAGGATGACAATTGGACCTCTCAGGATGAGAGTTTATAAAACAGGATGTTTTATAGTCACGGAAGAAAGGACACTCTAGGATAGAGTTTTTAGTATCTACTAGGATTGTGGATATTAAGTCAGGATGACAAAGAAGGACACCTCCTAAGGAAAGGGAGATGATGGATAAACAGGATGTTATCTAATACGGATGTTACAAGGACGAGCCCAAAGGAGTTGGGAAGTGGACGCCTAGTATGGCATGGTCAAAGGGATGTAACGCATGGAGCATCAACTATCACGGATTCGATAGAGAGACTAAATTAAGGGCAGCTTCGGCTGCCCTTTCCTTTTTCTGGTTTTTAATTCACGCCAACTGGCTTTTCAAGCTACCTTCTAATAATTCATACTTAAACTTAAATCCTGCTTTTATCAATTTTGTTGGTCGTACATTAGTGCTGGATAACAATAACTCTTCTCCCATTTGTGCAAATAAAATCTTAATCATCAATGCTGGCAATGGAAATATACAAGGTCGTTTTAAAGTGTTAGCCAATATGACTGAAAAAGTTTTGTTATCAACGGGGTTCGGAGCAACTAGATTAATAGGTCCTGACAAAGAGTGATGTTGCATAATAAATAAAATGGCATTCAACTCATCTTGCAAGTCTATCCAGCTCATCATTTGTTTACCACTACCTATTCTTCCTCCTACTCCCATTTTAAAAGGCGTTAGCATTTTAGCTAATGCGCCATCTTTTTTACTCAAAACGATACCGGTGCGTATATTAACAACGCGAGTCTTAGTTTGATCTACTTGTTGACTAACATATTCCCATTGTGATGCTAATTGGCTGACAAAGTCGGTGCCTTTAACTGATTCTTCATCGACGGGTTGTTGGCCACTATTGCCATAAAATCCAATTGCAGAAGCACAAATGAACAAGTTGGGTGGTGTGTCAGAGTTATTGATGTAATCGACTATTAGTTGTGTTGATTGTAAGCGGCTTTTGCTTATTTTTTCTTTTACTTGATCTGTCCATCGTGACTTCGCTATATTTTCTCCAGCTAAATGAATGATTATGTCTGGATTAGGGTGTCCGTTTAGCTGTATTTCTTTAGCTTGAATATTCCAATAAGGTGAAGAGGCATTAGGAGTACGACTTAAAGTATAAACATTGTAACCATGAGTATTTAAAAGAGGTACCAATGAACTACCGATTAAACCTGATGAGCCAGTGATCAGTACATTTATTTTATTTTCAGTTACTTTACTCATAGTGACTCCTTAATCTATTAGGACTACATACGTTAGTAATGATAAAATGGATCTTTATTTTTTAGATGAACCAGAATTATGCTGTTAATGATCGATAATTATGACTCCTTTACTTATAACTTAGTTCAGTATTTTGGTGAGCTACAGCAGAAAGTGATCATTAAACGCAATGACCAAATTAGTTTACAGGAAATTGCTGACCTAAACCCTGAGCATATCGTTATTTCTCCAGGGCCTTGTACACCTAATGAAGCCGGAGTGTCGTTAGCTGCTATTGAGCGTTTTGCGGGACAAATTCCGATCTTAGGCGTGTGTTTAGGGCATCAAAGTATTGCACAGGTTTTTGGGGCTAATGTGATCCGTGCTAATAAAGTAATGCATGGTAAAAATTCATTGATTAGTCATGATAATAAAGGTGTATTTACAGGTTTGAATAATCCCTTAAATGTTACTCGCTACCATAGTTTAATTGTACAAGAAGAAAGTTTGCCTACCTGTTTTGATGTTTCTGCAAGAGTTATTCAAAGCCAAGAAATTATGGCTATTCGTCATAAGGAGTTTATTTTAGAAGGTGTACAATTTCACCCTGAAAGTATTCGCTCTGAGCAAGGTTTAACACTGCTTAATAATTTTATTAAGCAAGATCTTGGATTGTCGGAATAAGTGCGTATATTAAGCTTCGATAAACCCTATATTCTTCATCTTTCAACCCGTTAAAGGAACTATTTATGTCAAACACTCACATTACCCGTTCGCTATTTGATCAAGTTATGGTGCCAAATTATGCTCCGTTGGAGATGATCCCTGTGCGCGGTGAAGGTTCACGAGTGTGGGATCAACAAGATAATGAATATATTGATTTAACTGGTGGTATTGCGGTAAATGCATTAGGCCATGCACACCCTGAACTAATAAAAGCTTTAACCGAACAAGCCCAAAAGTTATGGCATGTTAGTAATATTTATACTAACGAGCCAGCATTAAGCTTGGCACAAAAGTTAGTCGAGAATACTTTTGCTGAAAAAATCTTTTTTGCAAACTCCGGTGCCGAAGCGAATGAAGCTGCACTAAAATTGGCGCGTCGAGTTGCATTTGATAAATATGGTCTAGATAAAACTGAAATTATCGCTTTTTATCAAGGTTTTCATGGTCGTACATTTTTTACCGTTACCGCTGGTGGACAAGCCTCTTATTCCGATGGTTTTGGTCCTAAACCTGCTGCTATTACGCACCTTGAATATAATGACTTAAACGCACTTGAAAAAGTTATTTCAGACAAAACCTGCGCGGTTATTTTAGAGCCTCTACAAGGTGAAGGTGGCGTTCTACCGATCACGCCTGAATTTGCACAAGGTGTAAGAGCATTGTGTGATAAGCATAATGCATTAATGATTTTTGATGAAGTGCAAACAGGTATGGGTAGAACGGGTCATTTGTTTGCTTATATGGGGTTAGGTGTTACTCCTGATGTATTGACGTCAGCTAAAGCACTGGGCTCTGGCTTCCCTATTGCAGCAATGCTAACTAAAACCTGTTTTGCAGAACACTTAACCGCAGGCACTCATGGTACAACATTTGGTGGCAATCCCCTTGCTTGTGCCGTCGCTGGTAAAGCATTCGACCTTATCAACACAGAAACAATGTTAACTGGTGTAAAACACAAAGAACAACTAATACGTCAACATTTACAAGCCATTAATGATGAATTTTCTATCTTTAAAGAAGTTCGTGGTGCAGGTTTATTGTTAGGTGCAGTATTAAATGAACAATATCAAGATCAAGCTAAAGTTTTCTTTTTAGAGGCTGCTAAGCAAGGTCTACTTATTTTAGTGGCGGGGGCAAATGTACTGCGTTTTGTACCAGCTTTAAATATTTCAGATGACTTAATCGAGCAAGCTATGCTGAAATTAAAACAAGCAGTAAAAAATATCGTCAATAAAGATACTTAAGAGCAAAGTCGTCATTCTGAAAATGAATGATATTTTGCTTCAATTAGATTTAAAAACTGGGAGCTCATAAGATGAGACGCGAATTAGCAATAGAATTTTCTCGAGTAACGGAAGCGGCTGCATTAGCAGGATACAAATGGTTAGGCCGAGGTGATAAAAACACCGCCGATGGTGCTGCTGTAGAGGCAATGCGTCTTATATTTAATCAAATAGATATTGACGGTGAAATTGTTATTGGTGAAGGCGAAATCGATGAAGCGCCAATGTTATATATTGGTGAACATGTGGGTACTGGTGTAGGTGATGCGGTTGATATTGCTGTAGATCCGATTGAAGGTACACGAATGACTGCAATGGGACAATCAAACGCATTGGCAGTACTCGCTGTTGGTGAAAAGGGTAGCTTCTTACGTGCACCAGACATGTATATGGAAAAGCTTATTGTTGGCCCTAATGCTAAAGATGCGATTGATTTAGAGCGCTCACTAGAACAAAACTTAAAAGCGATTGCATTTGCCCTAGGTAAATCTTTATCTGAATTGACCGTCGCTACATTAGCAAAACCACGTCATGATCGTATCATCAAAGATATGCAGGGCATGGGTGTACGCGTATTCGCTATTCCTGATGGTGATGTAGCTATCTCTGTATTGGCTTGTATGCCAGATAACCAAGTTGATGTATTGTATTGTATTGGTGGAGCCCCAGAAGGCGTTATTTCAGCCGCTGTAGTACGTGCTCTGGATGGAAATATGCAAGCACGCCTTATTCCTCGTCCAATGGTTAAAGAGCCAACAGAAGAGAATATTCGCATTGGTAAAGAAGAAGTTGCTCGTTGTGAAGCTGTTGGCATTGAAGTTAATAAAGTCTTAAAACTTGAAGACCTAGTGAAAAACGATAACGTTATTTTCTCAGCAACGGGTATTACTAAAGGCGATTTAGTAGAAGGTGTTTCTGTTAATGGACGTTTAGCGACTACTGAAACATTATTGGTTCGTGGTAAATCACGCACAGTGCGCCGTATTCATTCAACGCATTACTTAGACCGTAAAGATCCTAATTTAAAAGATATTATTCTTTAAATTAGTAAAATAAAATAAAAAAAGGCGCTACTAGCGCCTTTTTTTATAGTTACTTTTAGTTACTTTTAAGATTATTTTCTTAATTTCACTTGGCTTACTTGATGGTTAATCGATTTTTTTAGAATTAAATTCGCTCGGTCACGTGTGGGACGAATATTTTCTTCTAAATTAATACCATTAATTTCATCCCAAATTTTGGCTGCTATTGTGATTGCTTCACGCTCAGTCATCTTTGAATAGCTATGAAAATAAGCATTAGGGTCAGTAAATGCGCCTTCTCTAAATTTCAGAAAACGTTGAATATACCAAGTTTTTAAGAGTTCTGTATCCGCATCAACGAAGATAGAAAAATCAACAAAATCAGATACAAATACTCGATGAGACTGTTCTGGATCGTTTAACGCAGCAGTTTGTAATACATTCAAACCTTCTAAAATAACAATATCAGGCTGTTCAAATTGCAACGACTGATCTGGAATAATATCGTAGGTTAAGTGTGAATAAATCGGTGCAGTTATTTTCTTTTTACCTGATTTAATTGCTGAGACAAATTCGATTAACGCTTTAATATCAAAGCTTTCAGGAAAACCTTTACGATGCATTAAGTTACGAGCGACTAGGTCTTTATTAGGACGTAAAAATCCATCAGTTGTTACGAGCGCAACTTTCGGGTGCTCTGGCCAACGTGATAATAAAGCTTGTAAAATACGTGCCGAAGTACTTTTCCCAACTGCAACACTACCAGCAATACCGATAATGTAAGGCACTTTTTCATTATGCGCATCAAGGAATTTGTCACGTACAGTATGTCGATATTGGCGCGCACCCACATATAAGTTTAATAAACGAGAAAGCGGTAAATAGATATCCACCACTTCCTGCATTGATAAAGACTCATTGATACCTTGTAATTGGGTGATATCCTCTTCAGACAGCGTTAATTTTACATTGTCGCGTAAATGCGCCCATTCATTGCGCTCAAAATGCATATAAGCGCTATGTAAGCCTTGTTGCTTGAATGCAGAATGATTACTCATTAGGCACTGCGCTTGTTTCTTCTAAATAAATGGATTTGCTGTTACCAATTGGGTCATCGGCATAGAGGTGGTATTGCCCTGCAGGTTTAATCAGTAACTCAAATAGATTAACCAGTGCCTCTTGAGACTCTTCAATATTAGCCTGTTCATGAAGGCGCTTAAGGGCTGTATCAAAATTACTTTTTACCCAACAACTATAATCATAGAGATCTAAATACGCCTCTTGTAATAGATAAACACCTTCGATCAGGATGATATCTATACTCTCAAAGTTATAATCTACTTTACGCGGGCATTCTGCATCGTCTAAGTTGACTGATGTTTTAATGCTACCAAATAATTTCAAGGGTAGTATTAATTCTTCAAACATCTCGTCAAAGCGATAAGCATTTAAATAATATTCTTCGGGGCTGTTCATGATGTTAAAGCGAATGCTTTTACTCGCTTCCCAATCATCGGTATGAATAACCGCTACATTTAAACCATCTAATCTTAGGGCTGCGGCTATTTTTTCGGTTAATGCACGTTTGCCACTGCCTTCAATACCACTAATAGCAACAACTTGTGCTTTGGTGGATTCTTTATGGTTGTGTAGTTCTTTAATAGCACTTTTCATTTGTGCCGCATTATTAAACATGGTTTTCAACGATCATCTCCCTATCTAGACGGCGCTATTATGCCACAAAAATGAAAAAAGCCACTAAAGTGGCTTTTAATTTTAGATAAGGATACTTTAGTGCCAGATTTAATCAGTTTTTTTAGTTAAAAATGTCACTAATTCAACAAACTCAGCAGTGCTTCTCACTGACCCTGTATTTACTTTATATTTACCATTAACAATCAGTGTTGGTACACCGCGAACCTTAAAGTTTTCAGTATTACGTTTCATTTGTGAAGCAAGGCCGTTTACAGGGAAGCTAGCTAAAGCGCCCTTTGCTTCCTCTTCAGATACACCGGCTTTCTCAAAAATAGCTAGGATATCTTTTTCGCCATTAATAGGTTTACGTTGTGTATGTATGTGATCAAAGATAATGCTAGTCACTTCTTCTTTAACATTTAATAAATCAGCTGCAGCGAAGGCTTTAGTGACTTCTGGACCCATGTTACCACCTAAGAAATTAACGTGATTTTTCTTAACCGTTACATCAGCTGGTAATTCGCTTTGTAATGTTTTCATTAGGGGTTCAAATTTAAAACAATGTGGGCAATAAAAAGAGAAAAACTCTAAAACCTCAGGCTTTTCTGTGGCAGTTTGTTTAATAACATCATAATGCGTGCCTTCTTTGAAATCAGCCGCGTTTACACTTAACGGTAATAAGAATAAGCCGATTAATAGAGCAAAAACCTTTTTCATATTTGTTCCTTTATTGTATTGAGAGTCGTAATGGATATTTATTATTTTTAATTAATACTGTGGTTGAAGTGCTAAAGGTGCTTCATCCAATAATAATAACTGTTGTTGCAAGGATTGTAGCAAGTCTTTCCAGTATTGGTCAGTTATAAACCATGGAAAGTTTCGAGAAAATGCCGGATCTGTCCATCTATTGTTGATCCAGTTCACATAATTGATGATGCGCATTGTGCGTAACGCCTCAATATACGGTAATTGTTTGGTATCGAAGTCAAATTCTTCTTGGTATCCTTCTAAAATCATTGATAACTGTAATTGTTGTTCACTACGGTCTCCATTCAATAACATCCAAATATCTTGTATCGCAGGGCCCATTTTACAATCATCAAAGTCGACCCAATAGGGCTGATCTTCTTTTAGCAGTATATTACTCGCATGTGCATCACCATGAATGGCAATCAATTTTAATTTAACAGGATGAGTCGCTTTTATTTTTTGTTGAATTTGTTCAATGACAGTGAAAAGAGGGGATTTAACAGTATTCGGTATATATTCACAGCCTTTTAAATTATTTAAAGCTTGTTCAATGGTGGTGACCATATCGAAATTTGGTCTAGTGGTAAATTGATGCTGAGCGCCGATTTTATGCAATTTCCCTAAGGCGATACCTACATCATATAAACTATCAATGTTATCAACTGCTAGAGTGCGAGCTGAGAGGTTATTGAATAAAGCAAAATGATAGCCTGCAAACGAGTGTAAGGTTTTACCATCAAACATAAGTGGCGTAGATAGATTTAAGCCCGACGCTAATAAGCGTTGACTAAATGCATGGTCTTCTAATAACTGTTGCTCGCTCCAGCGTCTAGGGCGATAAAATTTAACTACATAACGCTGTTTATTTTCATCACTAAATGAGTAAACGCGGTTCTCATAAGAATTTAACGCCAATAAACCTGTTTCAGGATAAATTCCAATGCTTGCCAAGGCATCCAACTGACATTCGGGTGTCAACTTTTGATAGCTTAAAGGTTCGTTTTGCATTATTTTTTCCCACAAAAAAAGGCGCAACTAACAATTAGCGCGCCTTAATAAAGTTAATTTAATAGTATTTGCTTATAAGCCAAGAAAGAATGAAGCATCTTGTTGGATTATTTCGTCACTATCATCTAAGTTAGTTAGCTTGATAGTGATAGTTCTTTTCTTCTCTTTAATATCATAAGGGTCGACAGCAATTGAAATAGGTTGAGTAAAAATTTCACCAGAGCTAATAGTAACTTGCTTCGGTCCTATCATGGTCGCGTCTTTTAACCCTGAAAAAGTAATATTGTAGGTCTGTGGTTGAATCGTTTTATTGAGTACTTTCAAGGTATAAGTATTTTCAATTAAACCATCAACGTTTTCACGATATAAAGAAGTTCTATCACGTAAAATTTCCATTTCTACTTTAGTTAATGTGGCGATATTAATAAAAAACAAGCCAAGCATGACAACTAACATCAACCCATATCCGATGATTTTCGGACGCATTAACTTGGTTTTTTTACCTTCCAATATTTGTTCCGACGTATATGAAATCAAACCTCTTGGATAACCCATTTTGTCCATGGTTTCATCACAGGCATCAACACAAGCGCCACAGTTAATACATTCATATTGTAAGCCGTCACGAATATCTATGCCTGAAGGACATACTTGCACACATAAATCACAATCGACACAGTCACCTAACTCAGTTTCTGAACGGTCTATTTTACGTGAACGAGGGCCGCGCTTTTCACCACGTGTTGCATCATAGCCAACACTATAAGTGTTTTTATCAAACATGGCAGATTGAAAGCGCGAATATGGACACATATGAATACAGAAAATAGAACGCATCCAACCCGCATTTGCATAGGTTGAGAAAGTAAATATAAACACCATTAACAATACAAGCATGCTACTTTGGCCGGTGAAAAAGTCACGATAAAGCGTTTCAACAGGAACAAAATAAGAGCAAAAAGCAAGCGCTGTAAATAATGAAACGATTAACCAACCGGTGTGCTTTGCTGTTTTTCTCCATATCTTATTAAAACTCCACGGCATTTGATCAAGTCGCTTACGTTTATTAGCTGTGCCTTCAAAGCGTTCTTCAAACCAGATGAAAATAAAGGTCCAGACTGTTTGTGGGCAAGTGTAACCACACCATACTCGCCCTAAATAAGTAGTGAAGAAGAACAGGGCAAAGGCGGCTATTATAAATACCCATGCCAGCAAGGTTAGGTCTTGAGGGAACAGCAGCATGTTAAAAAGATGAAATTGTTGCTTATCAACATCAAATAAAACGGCTTGATGCCCATCCCAACGGATCATGGGAATGGTGAGGAATAATAAAATTAAACCCCAACCTGTTAATTTACGAATTTTCTGAAAAAGGCCGTAAGCTGCACGCACATAAATACGATTGCTTGGATTAAAACGATCGGCACTTTCTTTATGAGTTGTCTTGATCTCTTTAATTTTAATTTTCTGCGTCATTTGTAAACACCTGCTATAAATAATATCGCGATTATAAAGGAATTATGAGCGAATAAATGCAACAGATAAAACAAAATCTATGATCAAATTACTGCTTTATAATAGATACTTAGCCGCAAATGGTAATGATTATTACTTAACTTGTTTTTTACGTTGAATGAGTTAGATTTGAAAGGTTAGTTAGCAGTGTTTAACAGTAAATAAAGACATGATTAAATTTAAATATTAGGGATAAATAATTTAACGAAGAGAATCGTGGTATTGCATGGTTTGCTTTATTTAGAGCTGAAATAATAAAGCTTCGTAATAAACGAAGCTTTATTTAATACTAATGCTTATAGTGTTTCGCTACAGCCTTTAGCACTCATTACTGGTATTGCAGTTGCTTTTGCTGTGTTGTAAGCACTGTCTAGTGTTGCTTTTGTACTCTCAGGGCTGATGCCTGCTGCTGTAAGCATGCTTGAACCTGACTCTAGGTTTGCTGCTTGTGCTTCGTAAGTAACAAAAGTTTGCTTAATTGCAGAACAACTTAGGCTAGGGAAGTTTGTATTAAGTAAGTTGCTTGTTAAGCTACTAACAGAGCTAGTTGCACTGTTCGTGGCTGAAGTTGCTGCTGCGTTAGCCGTTGAAGTAAGGTCTGAGCTAGTAGTTTGACAACCAGCTAATAGGGCGCCGCCTAATAGAATTAAAGCAATTTTTTTCATTTTTTAGTTCACTTATGGTTTAAAGAGATAGAAGTGTATTTTTTTACATTAAAACAATCAATAAGTAATAGGACGTTATTGATACAATATCCTATTACTGACTTAGTAGGGTTACTTTTTTGATGATTTTTATTGTGGAGAATGCTGTTTAAACTGATGGTGCTCTTGATCATAAACAAAGTCATGTTTTGCCAGCCTTTCTAGTAATAGTGACTTTTCAATTTCATAGGTCGCACAGAGATCTTCAAGTGTTTCACTTTCATTTCTTAATTTCATATTAACGATGCTAAGCAGCATATTAACATCCATTTTTTTATAATTTTCTAACATTGTCTTTACCCTTTTAATTGATTAAGTCTATGTCCGTTTTATAATAAACCGCGTGCTTTTAATAATGCTGTTTCAAAGTCATCTTCACAATCTTTTGCGATGCCAGGGATCATGTCACCTTTTGCAGTTTGATCCATTTTTAAGTGATAAATAATAACTTCATCTGTTAACTCTGCAACCGATTTATCAAACCCTGATTCAGTCGCTATTAGCTGTAATATTTCTAATAAGCTCAATTCTTGATTTTTTAACCAATAAGGCTTTATTAACTCTAAAATTTCATTGATACGATGGGTTTGCATATATTAGACTCCTTGTAATGTCGCATACATAACTTAATTAAGGTGTGATCAGGATTTCTCCATGCTCATTAAAAGCTTGTTGATTAATCAACGCTTCAGCGAGATCTTCAATATCAAAACGAGCGCTATCAAATAACATTAACGCTAATTGTTGATTTGCCTTTATTAGCGCATTAGATTGCTCACTTAATTTTTTTAATGCTTCCCAAGAGATAATACATCTAATTAAGTGCCCTTGGCATTGAGCTTGAAATTCTACCTGTTGCAACTGATCGTTATAGTATTCGTTATCTGAAAAAATAATGCTTTGATTCATATTAAATTAACCGGCTAAATTATGACGTAATTCATTTAACACTTGTTTAGCGCCAGGTTTGACACCACGCCAAATAGCAAAGCTTTCTGCAGCTTGGCCAACTAACATACCTAAACCATCAATCGTTAAGCGAGCACCGTTCTCTTTTGCCCATGCATTAAATGCCGTTACTTGAGCATTATAAGTCATGTCATATATGGCTGTTTCTGGGGTGATCAATGCCGTGGATATATTTGGTAAACTTCCGTGTAAACCTGCTGAGGTAGAGTTGATAATGAGATCAAATTGACCTGATAAATCACTAAATTCAGAGGCATTAATATTTCCTAATGCTTTGAAAATAGAGACCAAGGTTTCAGCCTTTTCAAAAGTACGGTTTGCAATCGTTAACTGTGCAGGATTTTCTGCTAAAAGTGAACTACATACTCCACGTGCAGCGCCACCAGCACCTAATAATAAAATGCGTGCGCCGGTTAGGTTTACGTGGTTATTTTTTAAGTCTAAAACTAATCCTGCACCGTCAGTGTTATCACCAATAATTAAACCGTCATCAGTTTTCTTTAGTGTATTTACTGCACCGGCTAAACGTGCACGATCCGTTAATGATTGTGCAAATTGAAAAGCTTCTTCTTTAAAAGGGGCAGTAATATTGCAGCCTTTTGCATTACTGTTAAAAAAGGCTTGAACTGCCGCAGTGAATCCATCAACCGGTGCTTCAACAATACCGTAAGACATCTGTTGCTGTGTTTGATTAGCAAATAAAGTGTGGATAAAAGGCGATTTACTATGTTTGATTGGATTGCCAAATACAGCGTACTGATCCATGTGAGCTCCGATTTCAATAAATTTAGTAAGGGTTAATTTATCATGTATGTGTTATTCAGGGTATTTTATGAGGTACTTTTCAACGCTTTATTATAAATAACCTCAGTGCTGGATAAGCAAAGCGATACAACACGACTACTTCTGTGTATTTCTGTTCTGATTTGCCTTGAACTATAAAAAATTATCAACACTGTACAGTGAAAAATTATAACTAGTTGATTGTTAATTAAATTTAGTTTTCATTACCCCGAGTTGAGGTTAAATAAATTAAGCGTTTCTCAATCATTGAAGGTTGGTAACTAAAGCATGCTTATTTTCTAGTAAGTTAGTGTTGTTAAGCTTTGCAGTTTGTTAATATAGTGGTCCATTATCTGGCATATTTTTCTGCTAAATAGCTACTTTCCCTTACTGAGTTTTTTGATTATGCCAATAACTGCTTTATTAACCACTGCGTTAGCAAAACGCGAGACCCTTATTAATAATTTATCGATTGCTGATTTACCGAAAACAGACTTCCCAAAAACAGATTGTTTTCGTGTTTTTCATGGCACAGTTGAAGGTATTAACGGGCTTAATATTGATCGTTATGGCGATGCGTGGTTAATTCAGACTTTTCATCAAACACTTAACGAGGAAGAGCTACAATCGATCCGTAACGTATTGTTAAGTGTTGCTGATTTACCTATTGTGTATAACGATCGGTCTAATAAAAACTCTCGTATTATCAATGAACTTGATGTAGACATTGATGCTTATGCACATTCTCAGCAAGTGATCGCTGAAAATGGCATATTGTTTACTAGCAAGCTGCGCCATGAAGGACAGGACCCGCTATTATTTTTAGATATGCGTGTTGGGCGTGAGTTTGTTAAAGCAAACAGCCATAAAAAAACGGTACTCAATCTATTTTCATATACCTGTGGTATTGGTACTGCAGCTGCAGTTGGTGGCGCTAAACGAGTACTTAATGTTGATTTTTCCTCTTTTGCATTAGCGGCAGGCGAAAAAAATGCGCAGTTAAATGGCGTTGAGTCAGTTTGCCAGTTTATTCAAAGTGATGCTTTTCCGGCATTGCGCCAGTTAGCAGGGCTTAAAGTCGCGAGCCGAAATAATAAAAAACTGCCTAGTTACCCTAAAATGTCTGCTTCTCAGTTTGATTTGGTCTTTTTAGATCCACCTCGTTTTGCTAAAAGTGCATTTGGTACCGTTGATCTGGTTAATGATTACCAAAGTTTATTTAAACCGGCAGTACTAACCACTAAACCGGGCGGCACCATTGTGTGTTGTAACAATGTGGCGAAAGTTGATAAAGAAGCATGGTTTAAAAGTTTAGTGCGTTGTGTTGAAAAACAGGGCAGAGAAGTAAGCCATGTTGAATGGTTAGATTGCCATCAAGACTTTCCATCATTTGATGATAACCACCCATTAAAAATAGTAGCGTTAACCTTATAATAACTATACTGATAACCCTTACCTGCAGGTACAAAAAAGCCGAGTAAACTCGGCTTTTTGCTCAAACATTAGAGCGTATTAACTTTCTAACAAACGTTGCGCAGTACTTTTTATACCTGGATAATCTTGTTCAGGTAAAATATCAGCTAGTTGTAACAATTTATCTGCTAAAGCAGCGTTGTTTTCTGCTGAGACGTTAATATGTCCCATCTTACGACCTGCACGTTGTGCTTTTCCATACCAATGGCTCTTAACATCACTGATAGTAAGCACTTGCTTACTTATACTCGCTTGACCTAATACATTGATCATCGCACTGACTTTTTGCTGCTTAGTATCACCTAATGGTAAACCGGCAACAGCGCGCATGTGGTTTTCAAACTGACTACAAACCGTACCTTGTTGCGTCCAGTGACCAGAGTTATGTACACGCGGAGCAATCTCATTGACCATCAATTGTCCATCTACATCAAAGAATTCAATGGCTAATACACCAATATAATCCATTTCTGTTGATAATTTATTAAATGCATCAATCGCTTGTTGTTGAATGCTAAGATCCATTTCAATAGCCAAGGATAAGGTTAATACACCATCCGTATGCTGATTTTCAGTGACAGGGTAGATTGCAATATTTCCCGCTTTATCACGCGCACCAATCACTGATACTTCACGATTAAAAGGGATCATCTTTTCTGCAATAATACTATGTGGAAAACTTTCTGTACCAGCAGCAATAAACTCAGCCATTTCAGACCAAATTAAATCCAGTTGGTCGACTGATTTTAAACGCCATTGGCCTTTTCCGTCATAACCGGCTTGGCAGGTTTTAATGACTAACGGTAAACCGAGTAATGAAACTGAATCAACCAGATGTTGTTTTTCAGTGATCAGTTTATAAGGAGCAGAAGGAACGCCAGTTTTATCAAGTAAGGCTTTTTCAATGCTGCGGTCGCCACCAGCTTTGATTGCGGCCTTACCTGGAAAGAACTTACCACTTGCGCAGCAAAGCGTGAGCACGTCATCGGGAATATGCTCAAATTCACAGGTGATCACATCGACTAAAGCGATCGCTTCTTCAAGTGTTTGCTCAAAGGATTGCAACGTTAGTGGGTGAATAACCTGTTTTGAGCCCACGTCATAAGCACGCACGTTCAAATCTAAGGGCGCAGCCTCTAAGCTCATCATACGTGCAAGCTGTCCTGCACCTAATACTAGAATGTTCATATTAAATCGCAGGATCTGGGTTAGCTAAGACAGTATCTGTTTGTTTTTGACGGAATGCGTCAACTTTCGCGAGTAGTTCTGGTTGCTGACAAGCTAAAATTTGCGTTGCTAATAAACCCGCATTCGCAGCACCCGCTTCGCCGATAGCAAGTGTGCCTACTGCAACGCCTTTAGGCATTTGGCAAATTGATAATAAAGAGTCGATGCCCTTAAGTGCCTTAGATTGAACTGGAACACCTAATACAGGTAAGCTGGTAAAAGCGGCTGCCATGCCAGGTAAGTGCGCAGCACCACCAGCACCAGCAATAATCACCTTAATACCACGTTCAGCAGCGCTAGAAGCGTAATCAGCTAATAGTTGTGGAGTACGGTGTGCAGAAACAACACGTGTTTCATACTCAATACCAAAAGAATCTAGCATATTTGCCGCGTGTTCCATGGTCGGCCAGTCAGATTTTGAGCCCATAATAATACCAACTTTCATGCATACTCCTGTATAGGGGATTATTTAAATATCGTTCAATGATGCGCGCGATTATATACCCGTTACCCTACAAGATGCAAAGTTAGGTCTATCAATTAGGGAATTGAGATGAGGCTAAAAATGTAGGAATTTTGTACACCTTCATTTTAATCATAAAGGTGTCAACTGAAGCTATGATTAATAGCATATTAAGCAATCAGCGTAAGCGTTTACCGGTTAATGCATCATGGATTTGTGAAGGGTTTTCTAACCCAGTTACAGGTTGATCAATCACATGATCAAGTAGTGGGTGATTAACAAACATTTGCTTAACTTGTAACGTGGTGGTGCAGGCTTGTTCACCCGATAAATTTGCGCTGGTGGAAATGATTGGCTTGCCAAATGCGGTGCATAAGGCTTGCACCACGGGGTGCTTGGTCACTCGTACAGCAATACTATCAAAGTCGCCGCTGACCAATTTTGATAATGAGCTTTGCACCGGTACAACCCAAGTAAAAGGTCCGGGCCAAGTTGCTTTAATATTATTCAGTTGCTCTGGAGTTAATGATGAAAAGTCTGCATAATTTTGTAATTGCTCGATATTTGCGGCAATTAGAATTAACCCTTTATGGGCGGGGCGTTGTTTTAAATCGAGAATTTTTTGAATCGCTACTTCACTATCAGGATCACAACCTAAGCCAAAAACAGATTCAGTAGGGTAAGCAATAACACCCTGTGTTGTTAACGCTAATAGTGCTTCAGAAAGCGCATCTTCGTTGATAGTCATTAAGAGTCCCACTAATTATAAAGTTTAAGCTGTTTTAATATCAAACAGCCGATAATTATATAGGCTTACTTCGATAACCACATCCTTTTTTAGGACAGATTATACGTGTAGCGGTAGCCGTTTTTCGTTCAACTAATATAGGCCACTTACATTCAGGGCAGAACTCATTCACGGGTTTATCATTCACTGCATATTTACAATCAGGGTAATTGTCACAGGCATAAAACGTTTTACCAAAACGAGATTGGCGGGCCACTAAATGGCCTTTTTTACAGCTTGGGCAGGGGACTAAGTTTTCTTTTTCAATGTTTTCTGTTGTCTTATTTTGTTCGGATAATTGCGCGGTATGTTCACAGTTAGGGTAGTCACTGCAACCTATAAATAATCCAAAACGGCCTTGTTTTAACACCAATTCATGTTGGCAAAGAGGGCAACTACTTCCAGTCAATACCTTTTTGATGTCGCTCTTTTCATGTAATGGGCGTAAATAATCACAGGTAGGATAAGCACTGCAACCTAAAAATGGTCCTTGTTTACCATTTCTAATATGTAATGGTGACGCACACTTAGGACAAGCTTCTGAAATCTTTTTATGGTGCGTATCTAAATTGGCCATTTTAGTGGATCAGTCCTTCTTCGAAATCCATTAACATTGACTCTAATTGTAAGAATGCATCATCGCTGACGGGATCGTTGAATAAAACCATTAGGATCAGCCATTTTACATCTTCTAAAATAAGTTCACCGCCACTCTCTAATGACATAATGCAATCAATGACCATTTCTCGCGTATGTGTTGTTAGTATTTTAGCTTCTTCTAAATAGCTAATGTAATTACGCGACTCTAATGAAATTTGGCGTTGTTCTATTTTGTTATAGATTCGATGAGAGGTTGCTTTTTCAGCAATGGTTCTGCTTTGGGGTTCTTGGTTATGCATATTAGCAAGGTTGTCTAACCAAGCTAACGCTTTGTTAATTTCTGACTTCTGAAAGCCTTCTTGCATCAATTCATCGGTCACCTCTTGCGTATCAAGCTCCATAGTTTGATCAACTTGGATATAACTTTCAAAGAGATACATGATAATTTCGAACATAACGGACCTTATAACTTAATGTAACCTTGCGGTTGGACGTTAATTATACCATTTATCTCTAATTCTATTAACTCATTTTGTAAGCTCACCACATCCCAACCACTACGGGCTAAAATAGTCTCAAAACTGGTCAGATGGTAATCGATCATGTCGAGTAAAACATGTTGATTTTTAGGTGTTTTATTTTCTTTTTCCGAGGGTGGTGGAGAAACGTTTAATAGCGGAAATTCTTCTAATATATCTGAACTGGTTAAGACTAATTTGGCACCTTGCTGGATCAGTTTTAAACAACCGCAGGCCTGTGGATTATCTATTGAACCCGGTAGCGCAAAAATTTCTCTGTTGTGCTCTGCGGCATAACGCGCAGTGATCAAGGATCCACTTTTTACTGAAGCTTCAATCACTAAGGTGCCTAAGCTTAAGCCTGAAATTATTCGGTTACGTCTAGGGAAGTTACTTGGGTAAGCTGGAGTATCAGGCCAAAATTCAGAGATTAATAACCCTTTTTCACGAATTTTATGGGCTAATGATAAATGACGTTTCGGATAAATATTATTAAGGCCGGTACCTAATACTGCAATAGTCGCTCCGGTTTCTTTTAACGCACCTTGATGAGCGACACCATCGATGCCTATTGCTAACCCACTAGTGATGGTTAAACCTGCTTGAGTAAGTTGTTGAGCTAATAACATCGCCTTTTCTTGCCCATAGGGAGTACAACTGCGACTACCAACAACGGCAATTTGTGGCGAGTTGAGCAACGCTAAGTTTCCCTGAGTGAACAATAAAAGAGGTGGACTGCTGATCTGTTTTAATAAACTTGGATAGCGTGGGTCTGCATAGCTGATAATCGTTTGGTCTGATGCACTATCCTGCCAATCGAGACAAGCCTGTATATGTAATTGATTAGGGGATAAAAAAGCATTTATTTGTTCAGGGTTAAGGTTATGTTGACTTAGTTGCTTTGCATTAAGTTGAAATAACTGTTGAATAGAGTAATGCGATAATAATGTAAAAATTTTGCGCTTTTGTAAGCCTGGAACAGCATCAAGTGCTATCCAGCAATATAGAGGATCAAGTTCGCTATCTTGTTCAAATAGATTTTTTTGAATAACAACCTCTCTTAATTAAAGAGTCTGCCCTTTAAAATGCTAACCCTTCAACTTAATCTTTAGTACTTGATTCATTACTCATTTTTTTCTCGCAATATAATGCGTATTCCTTCACCATTTTTAAATATATCCTCTAAAGAATGAGTCATATTTTCTGATGTTAATGCAGTTGTTTGTAAGTATTTACTTCGGCCTGGTAGATATTTGCTCCAAGATTTTTTAGGATCTGGATGTATTAATAATTCGTTATCAGAATCAACAAGGTAGACCAAAAAATTATTAGATTCAGTTAAATAATTGAGCACATAAGTCATATCTAAATTGATAATGACCATGCCGGAAAAGGCACCATCAAAATAAACGGGATGAGCGATTCGGTAGGTAGGTTTAATTAATTGCTCAATCGCCCCTTGTTCTATATTCAAATCAAAGGGTGAGTGCCAAAGTTCTCCTGCAGGTGTTTTTTGAGTAGCGGTGAAATACTCACGACTACTTTTATCCTGGAGTGCTGCCTCTTTTATTATCACTGGTGCTAAATTATTATTGGATTGCTCAATTCGAATTTTTTCTTGACCTTGAGCATCTATAAAGCGCACCTGCATGTAATGCCTATTGATAGCCGCTGCAGTGAGGAACAGTTGACTCAAGCTATCTCGGTCTGAATCTTGGTTTTTAGCTATATACGCATTCATGAAAGGCGTATCAACCAATGAAGTAAGTAACCTCTCCTGTTGGCCAATAATGTGTTTTAGATACTCTCGCTTTGCTTCAATCTCGTCAGCTGCTTTGATTTGTAATGAGTTTTTCATGTCTGACGCATTAGCGCTAGAAATAATCGAACCGTTAAATAAGTTTACAACGAGCATCGTTAGCAAAAGCAACCATTTAGGGTTGCTTAACGTCCATAAGCGAAAGTGCTTAGGCATTTTAGGGCAAATTAAAAATGCAAACTTATTGAAGCTTTCTCTGGGTCTATTCTGATAGTGCATTTTATATGTTTCCCAATTAATTAGTGCCAAACATTACTTTTTACTCGTCACAGGAGTAAGCCTAAAACGTTGAGATTTTGGTTAGTGCTTAAATATTATGTAGTGTTCCGGAGTTATCGATGCCCTATTAAAATGGTAAACCTTCAATCTCAGACTTAGCTCCCATCACATCTTTGCCGCGCATAATAATAGCAATACTCACTTGATCGTAGACTTTGAACACCATTAGTTCGCCTATTCGTTCTGGGGGAAGGATTAAACTTGATTCTTTTAGTTTATCGAATGCGTCCCCATCTTCTTTATAAATGATATTAGCATCTCTAATTAATAATGCAGGTCCTGAGCGTAAGATAGAAAACATAGAGCCGATCTTAATACTGTCTATTTTACCTTTATTAATTACCACTACATCCCACTTGCCAATAGCCGTTGCATTATTTAAAGCAGCTAAAATATGCCCTTTTTTACTTTTAGGTACTGGCTGAGGAATAAAGTAAGCAGGTAAAGAGTCAAATTCAGGAATAGATAAAATTAAATCTCCTTGTCGCGCTTCTCGGGAGCTTTTAATAAAGTCATGTGGTGTGACCTGATCGGTTGTATCAACATTGGTACTTTTTGATACCTGTGAATAACCAATAAAGATTAATTTTGTACCTAAGCTATTTTCCGCTTCATCTTTATAGGTTTCACCTAAACGATAGATACCGTACAGTTTATCTTTATCGTAGTGTCCTTGAGCGTAGAAAATATCACCTTCAAAAAAACGTGGAGAGCCGAGTGCATCACCTAATAAACGCGGTGCATTGCGTAATAAATCGGGGTCAATAATATGGTCTTTTGATAAAAAAGCTGAAATCGCTTGTAAAGGGATCGTTGGAATTGCTTGCGCTTTTTCTTGTAAGCGTGGTGTCGGCGATAATTTTTTTAACTGCTTACGTGTTAATCTCGGTTCACCATCTATCCAGATCAGATTTAAAACATCACCAGGATAAATTAAATGCGGGTTGTTTATTTGTGTATTTGTTTCCCATAAACGCGGCCATAACCATGGGCTGTTTAAAAAATGAGATGAGATGCCCCATAGTGTATCGCCTTTTTGTACGATGTAGGTTTCTGGGTGATCTCCTTTGAGTTTAATCTTGTCTGCAAAAGCGGTCATTGACAGAGCGACACCGAATATCAGTGAAGCAATGAGTTTTAATTTCATAACAATCCTTGTCCTGTGATTAATAAAACTGTTTTTTGCAAAGGGAAATGACTAGAATTAACATTTTGAACATTAACTATGAGTGCGATAATACCATGCCTTTACTTGAAGTATTACATTTTCCAGATGAACGTCTAAGAACTGTAGCCCAACCTGTCGACAAGATCACCCCTGAAATTAAAAAAATTGCAGCGGATATGATAGAAACTATGTATGACGAAAATGGTGTTGGTTTAGCTGCAACACAGGTCAACATCCACCAACGCATCGTTGTTATTGATGTGTCTGAAGATCGCAACCAACCTATTGCTCTTATTAATCCTACTATTCTAGAGAGTTCTGGCGTAGAAGTATCGGAAGAAGGTTGTTTATCTGTTCCAGATACTAATGCTGATGTTGAGCGTGCAGAGTTCGTTACTTTGCAGTATCAAGATTTAGAGGGTGAAACACAAGTGGTGAAGGCTGATGGTTTATTTGCTGTTTGTATTCAACATGAATTGGATCATTTAAAAGGTAAATTATTTATTGATTATCTTTCACCATTCAAACAAAAGCGAATTAGAGCCAAGCTAGAAAAATTACAGCGTCAAAATAAAAAGTTTTCATAATTATTTTCATATTTATAAGGTTGTTTCGTGGAAAAACTTAATATCATTTTTGCAGGTACGCCTGATTTTGCTGCTAATCATTTACAAGCGTTAATTACTGCGGACTTTAATGTTGTCGCCGTTTATAGCCAGCCAGATCGTCCAGCAGGGCGAGGCAAAAAACTGACAGCAAGTGCAGTAAAAGAGGTGGCGTTAGCAAATGATATCGCCGTGTATCAACCAGAGAACTTTAAACAAGCCGAAAGTGTAGAGCAACTTGCTGCATTAAATGCAGATTTAATGATTGTGGTCGCTTATGGTCTGATTTTGCCAAATAGCGTATTAACTACACCGCGTTTAGGGTGCTTGAATGTACACGGGTCTTTGTTACCTAGATGGCGTGGTGCTGCACCTTTCCAACGTGCTATTTGGGCCGGAGACAAAGAAACCGGCGTTACCATCATGCAAATGGATGAAGGCTTAGATACTGGGGATATGCTTAAAAAAGTAAGCTGTCCGATTGATACAGATGAAACCAGTGCGTCTTTATATGCAAAAGTTGCCAAACAAGCTCCAGCGGTATTAATTGAAACAATCAAGCAATTACAAACAGGGCAAATAACGGCACAAAAACAAGATGAAAATGCGGCAACTTATGCTAAAAAACTGAGTAAAGCCGAAGCCTTAATTAACTGGAATGATCAAGCCGAGTTTATTGACCGATGCATTCGTGCCTTTAACCCCTGGCCTATTAGCTATTTTGAATGGGCGGGACAAGTCATTAAAGTACATAAAGCCTCGTTAGTAGATGCCGTTAGCACAGCGACAGCAGGCACTATTCTAGAGGTTGATAAAAAGGGTATTCAAGTTGCTACAGGACAAGGTGTGATCAACCTTGAAGTGATTCAACTGGCAGGAAAAAAAGCAATGCCAGTCCAAGATGTTTTAAATTCTCGCCGTGAACTGTTTACAGTTTCTAGCAACTTACTCGAACAAGGTTAATGATAATGAATGTACGTGCGATTGCCGCTAAAGTGTTAAATCAAGTTGTAGAAAAGGGGCAATCACTATCACAAGCATTGCCTGCTATTCAGCAAGAGCTTTCCCCTAAAGATAAAGCCTTAGTACAAATGCTTTGTTATGGCGTACTGCGTACATTGCCTCGTTTAGATTTTTTCTGTCGTTCATTAATGAAAAAACCTTTAACGGGTAAACAAAGAGATCTACATTTTTTAATCCTAGTTGGTATTTATCAACTGCTATACACACGTATTCCTAGCCATGCGGCGGTGGGTGAAACTGTTAATGGTGCAAAAGCCCTTAAAAAACCTGCGTTAAAGGGCATGATCAATGGTGTTTTACGTAGTTTTTTACGCGAGCAAGAGAGCTTAATTGCTCAGGCTGATCAACAACCTGCTTTACTGTATTGCCATCCAAGTTGGTTAGTAAAACGTTTGCAATCTGCTTATGGTGAAGAAAAAGCAGCTGAAATTATGATTGAAAACAACCAGCAAGCACCAATGTGGTTACGTGTAAATTCACGTTTTCATGATCGTGAACAATATCTTGCATTATTAACCGAGCAAGATAAACAAGCACAAATGACAGCGTTTAATGACAATGCATTGTGTTTAGAAAATGCTTGTGATGTTTACCAATTACCGGGTTTTGCAGAAGGTTGGGTATCAGTACAAGATGGCGCAGCGCAATTAGCGGCGCATTATTTGGATGCACAACCGGGTGATTTAGTTCTGGATGCTTGTTCTGCGCCTGGTGGCAAAACCGTGCATACTTTAGAGCTACAACCAGAGTTAAAGCAGATGGTTGCCGTGGATTTTGATGAAAAACGTTTAGTACGTGTTAATGAAAATCTACAAAGACTTAATCTACAAGCGACGGTTATTCATGGTGATGCAGCTAAACCAGATGATTGGTGGTCTGGAGAGCAGTTTGACCGTATTTTGTGTGATGCCCCTTGTAGTGCAACGGGAGTGATACGTCGCCATCCAGATATTCGTTGGTTACGACGTGATAGTGATATTAGTGAACTGGTCACTTTACAGAAAAATATTTTACATGCGTTATGGCAAAAACTAAAACCGGGTGGTGTGCTGTTATATGCCACGTGCTCTATTTTGCCCGATGAAAATGATGATCAAATTAAGGCCTTTTTAGCCGCAACAAGTGACGCATCGCTGATGCCATTAGCTGCGCACTATAATGGCCAAGCAGTAACTCGCCAAATATTACCAAACGAAGAAAAAATGGATGGGTTTTATTACGCTAAGTTACAAAAAGCGTTATAAGTAGCCAGCGACATTCAGTAAATCGATAAGCAGTGAGATGACATGAAAATTATTATTTTAGGTGCCGGGCAAGTGGGGGCTTCTTTAGCGGAAAACTTGGTCGGCGAAAATAACGATATCACGGTGGTGGACGAAAACCACGAAGCTTTGCAAGAGTTACAAGATCGCTTTGATTTACGCGTTGTACAAGGTAGTGCGTCA
This sequence comes from Vibrio sp. 2-Bac 85, assembly GCF_037546705.1. Taxonomy (NCBI): domain Bacteria; kingdom Pseudomonadati; phylum Pseudomonadota; class Gammaproteobacteria; order Vibrionales; family Vibrionaceae; genus Vibrio; species Vibrio sp. 2-Bac 85. The sequence continues at coordinate 58,678 of NZ_JALAAB010000012.1, forward strand.
AGTCCACATACTCTCGGTGATGCTGGTGCTATCGATGCTGATATGTTGATTGCGGTAACCAATAGTGACGAAGTCAATATGGTTGCTTGCCAGATCGCATTTACACTGTTTAACGTACCTAAAAAAATTGCCCGTATTCGTTCTCAAAGTGTGGTTATGCATGAGAAAGAATTATTCAATAAAGATGCTTTTCCGATTGACCACATCATTGCTCCTGAAAAATTAGTGAGTGATTATATAACTCAGCTAATTGAATATCCGGGTGCTTTACAAGTAGCTAACTTTGCTAATGGCAAAGTTGGATTAGTGGCGATCCGTGCTTATTATGGCGGCTCTTTGGTTGGTAATGCTATTTCTGCGTTAAAAGAACATATGCCCAATATTGAAGCACGCGTAGCGGCAATATTTAGGCGTGGTAAAGCCATTCGACCGCAGGGCACAACCATAATCGAAGCCGATGATGAGGTGTTCTTTATCACTGCAAGCCCTAATATTCGTGCCATTATGGGCGAAATGCAAAAGCTTGAGCACCCCTATAAACGCATTATGATTGTCGGTGGTGGTTATATCGGTGAAAGTTTAGCGAAGCGTTTAGAAAAAGAAAATTCGGTTAAATTGATTGAAAAGAATTTTCGTCGAGCTGAATATTTATCTGAAACTTTATCCAATACTATCGTGTTCTGTGGCGATCCTTCTGACCAAGATTTACTACTAGAAGAACATATCGACCAGACTGACCTCTTTATCACTGTGACTAACGATGATGAAGCCAATATTATGTCGGCGATGTTGGCAAAGCGCTTGGGCGCGAGAAAAGCGATGGTGCTAATTCAACGTAATGCCTATGTGGATCTGATCCAAGGTAATATTCTGGATATCGCCATTTCACCACAACAGGCCACGTTATCCGCACTACTAACACATGTACGTAAAGCGGACTTAAAACACGTTTATTCGTTGCGAGAAGGCTTAGCAGAGGCGATTGAGATTGTTGCGCGAGGCGATAATATGACCTCGAAAGTAGTGGGCAAAGAGATATCACAGTTGAAATTGCCAAAAGGAACCAGTGTGGGGGCAATTGTTCGTGATGAACAAGTATTAATTGCACATGATGATACGGTGATTGAAAGTGATGACCATGTGATCCTGTTCTTGGTGAATAAGAAGTACATTAACGACATCGAAAAACTATTCCAACCAAGTCCATTCTTCTTATAAGCTGCGAATTATGACTTACCGTCCTCTGTTTTTTATTACAGGTTTAGTACTGTCTAAAATGGCAGTATTTATGTATTTTCCCATGTTATTAGCTTTTTATAATAACACCTTGGGCGGCGTCGAATTTTTAATTTCTATTATTATTACGCACATTGCTTCTGCTATTTTCTTATACCTAGGTGGCGAAAAACAACATTCGCATTTGGGTGTAAGAGAGATGTTTTTATTAACCACTGGTGTGTGGGTGCTTTCTAGTTTATTTGCGGCCTTGCCCTTTGTTTTTATTGAACATATTAGTTATAGCGATGCCTTCTTTGAAACTATGTCTGGTATTACTACGACCGGCAGTACGGTATTGCATGGCTTAGATACTATGCACCCTAGTATTTTGCTTTGGCGATCTATTTTGCAATGGTTAGGTGGTGTTGGTTTCATAGTGATGGGCGTAGCGATTTTGCCATTTTTAAATGTTGGTGGCATGCGCTTGTTCCAAACCGAGTCTTCTGACTGGTCCGATAAATCCACGGCCAAAACACGTCGTGTTGCCTTAGATATATTATTTGTTTATGTGTTCTTATCTATCTGTTGTTTTATTGGTTATCGAATTGCAGGTATGGATAATTTTGATGCCGTCAATCATGCCATGACAACTATTTCCACAGGAGGATATTCCACCTCCGATAGTTCGATGGGACACTTTTCACATATTGCGCATTGGAATGCAATTATCTTTATGTTTTTAGGTGGGTTACCTTTTTTATTGTTGATTCGAGGTATGAAGCAAAAGTCATTACAACCGTTATGGAAAGATGCCCAGATTCAAGGTTTTGCATGGTTAGTGATTGCTTGTTCATTAAGTCTAAGTGCTTATTTAGTCATTAGTGGTCAGTTCTTATGGGCTGATGCTATTAGGTTGAGTGTATTTAATGTGGTTTCAGTGATCACTACCACTGGCTTTGGCTTAGATGATTTTCTAACGTGGGGGGATTTCAGTTTAATTATTTTTGCTGTTTTGTTGTTTACCGGTGCTTGTTCTGGATCTACTTCTGGTGGCATGAAAATATTCCGTTTTCAAATTGCCTTCAGCCTATTAAAACGTCATCTAATGTTATTAATGCACCCACATGCGCTATTCACGCAAAAATACAATAATCGTAAAGTGAGTGATGAAATTTTACGTTCATTAGTGGCCTTTGTAATTGCCTATATGGCGACCATTGCAGTCTCTACATTATTGCTTACTTTATTTGGATCACAGGCCATGCTGGCATTAACAGCATCAATTACTGCGGTATCAAATGTTGGACCAGGGTTAGTTGAGTCGATAGGGCCCTCTGGTAATTTTGCTGAACTGCCGAATGTTTCTAAGTGGATATTATCTATTTGTATGTTAATGGGGCGTTTAGAGATATTAACTGTAGCGGTTATGTTTACAGGACACTTTTGGCGTCGTTAACCATGTTGTGGTGAGTGTGAGCAATTTCCTCTGCGATAGTCTTGATTAATTGGAACGCATGCTCCAGCGGTAAAACGTATTAAGAGAAGATACTCATGATTAATCAAAAGCATTTAAACACCTTTATGAAGTTGGTTGAGACAAAGCACTTTACGCATACCGCAGAGCAGTTGTTTATGACTCAACCCGGTGTTACTCAACATATTAAAAAGCTTGAAAAACACTTTGATACCTTGTTGTTAGCACGTTATGGCAAACAGTTTGAATTAACATTAGCCGGTGAAAAGCTCTATCAAATGGGCTTAAGTATGCGAGATCTCGAAGCGAAATTAAGTGAAAGTATTAATCATGATGATGCAACGCAAGGCGTCTGTTCAATCACTTGTTCAGGTGCCCTCGCAAACTTCCTCTATCCCTATTTTGTAAAACAACAAAGTGCACACCCGCAATTAAGCGTATTTGTAGAAGCGGCGCCAAATCAAAACATCATTACTGACTTACTCAATAATAAAATAGACCTTGGTATTGTGACTCGACAAACAGTACATGAACAACTCAAGCAAACATTAGTGGGTTACGAGGAGCTACAACTAGTATTGCCGGCGAAAATTGATATAAGCGAAGATGTTGGGTTTGCAGTACTCAATAAATTGGGATTTATTAATCACCCGGATGGTTTACACTTTCTTGATGAGGTTTTTTCAAGTAACTTTGCAGCGGATTATAAAGGCCCTAGTAGCCTTCATATCAAAGGTTATGTGAATCAAATACAGCAAATACTATTACCCGTTGCAGAGGGGGTTGGTTTCACTATTTTGCAAAAGCGTGCTGTACAGCAATTTAGCCAACAGCAACAATTAAAAATAGTACCATTAGCTAATGCAACGCACGAACCTCTGTATTTAACGCAAAAGCGTTATCGTCAATTACCTGCTCGTTATCAATGGTTTGAAACTAAAATAATGCAACTGTTAAAGTAAGAACTATTCTTCACTTAATTGTTCTGGCTCGCTATTGTGTTGCGTTAATTGCTCTGCAATCGGCCTTTTAATCGGCACTCCTAAGCCCTTTAATTGCTCTGCTTGTTGAATCACATTACCACGACCGACGCTCAACTGCTTGAGGGCGCTATGGTAAGTTTTTTGCGCTTTATCTAGCTGTGAACCAACCTCTAAAAAGTTGTCACTGAATAAGCGTAGTTTGTCGTATAACTTGCTCGCCTGTTGCGCAATTAACTGCCCATTTTTTTCTTGTCGTTCAAAGCGCCATAGGTTTTCGATAGTGCGGAGTGCAATCATTAAGTTACTCGGGCTAGCTAATAAAATATTATTATCGAGCGCCAGTTGAACTAAGCTTGGATCGTGCTCTAAAGCTGTAATAAAGGCGGGTTCAACGGCCACAAATAATAATACATAGTCGAGTGTGTTGGCACCAATTAAATCCTGATAATCTTTTTTCCCTAAGCCCTTAATATGTTGACGAATAGATAAACAATGTGCATCAAGCGCTTGTTTTTGCTCCCCAATATTTTCACTATTAAAGTAACGTTCATAGGCAACTAAAGACACTTTTGAATCAATAATTATATTACGCTGTTGCGGTAAATTAACCACTACATCGGGAAGAAAGCGTTGCCCTCGTGTATCCTTTAAATTGACCTGAGTTTGGTACTCATGCCCTTCACGTAAACCTGAGTTTTCTAGTATGCGCTGTAAAACAACCTCTCCCCAGTTTCCTTGTTGCTTATTGTCGCCTTTTAAAGCATTCGTCAGGTTCTGAGTTTCTTGGTGCATCAGGCTATTTAAGTTAGCCAGTTGGTCGATTTCTCGTTTTAAGTTAAAACGTTCTTTGCTTTCATTGATATAACAATCGCTTACTTGCTTTTTAAAACCTTCGAGTTGAGTACTTAAAGGGTCTAATAGTTGTTTGATGGATTGTTTGTTTAATTGTTGGAACTGTGTTGATTTGTCGTTAAAAATACGCTGTGACAACACTTCAAACTGTTGGCTTAATTTTGCCTCCGTTGCTTGTTGATCTTGTAATCGTTGTTCTCCTGCCTGCAAGCGAACGTCGGATTCTCTAACGCGCGTGGTTAATTTACTGACCTGTGCTTGCAAGCTTTCATTATGTAACGATAAAGCCGCTATTTTACTGTCTAGCAATTGATTTTGTTGTGTTTGGTGTTGCAGATTTTGTTCACTTAGCTTCAGGGCTAAATACTGCTCAGTAAGATCTGTTTTGTGGTGAGATAAACGGTTAAGGGCGATTAATAAGCTGATAAAAAGTAAAGCACTTATAATACTCATTAATAATAGGCTGTTATTTGCCAATAAATCTGCTGGCATTTAATATTCCATTTTCTTTAATGTATTGATCACATGTGGGTTAAGTCTATTCCAACACAGTAGAAATAGCAGATAAATCCCGAGAATAGCCCACTTATGCAAATTTTTACCCTGGTCTAAATCAGAAAAAGAAAACGCAATATAATAGGTGTCCACCACTTCTACATAGACAGCCATAATGACAGGTAAGATCAAAACCGTTAGTAGTTTCCAAGCTAAGGATAATGCTTGAGTAAGCGGGTGATTCAACATGTTTTTTCCAATCGACAACGTAAGAACTGTAACTTTAACCAGTAATTATAAAGAAGTGAATAGGCAAGCGTAAAAAATAAGCATGACGCACGTTATCTACGAGAGGTTGATGATAAATAAAAGCTGCATTATTTTGCACCTTTTTGCTTTTAGTTTGACTAAATGATGTTAAACATAAGTTTTATGCGCGTTTGTGCGTTTTTTTAAGTGATTTATGTTTAAAAATGCACTAGAGTGCGTGTTTATATAATTTGAAACTAATTAAAAGGGGTAGTTTATGTGCGGTATCGTTGGTGCAGTTGCGCAAAGAGAAGTGTCTGAAATTTTAATCGAAGGTTTAAAAAAATTAGAATATCGTGGTTATGACTCAGCAGGTGTTGCCATTGTTGATAGCGAAGGTAAATTAACTCGCGTACGTCGTTTAGGTAAAGTAAAAGAATTAGCTGATGCTGTTGATGCAATGCATACAATGGGCGGAACAGGTATTGCTCATACACGTTGGGCAACACACGGCGAACCTTCAGAAGTTAATGCTCACCCACATGTTTCTGGTGCTATCTCTATCGTACATAACGGTATTATCGAAAACCACGAATCACTACGTCGCTTGCTACAAGAGCGTGGTTATGTTTTTGAATCTCAAACTGATACTGAAGTAATTGCTCATTTAGTAGAATGGGAGCTAAAAACAGCAGCTTCATTACGTGAAGCAGTACAAAAAGCAGTGCCTCAATTAGAAGGTGCTTACGGCATGGTTGCATTAGATAGCCGTGACCCATCTCGTTTAGTCGTTGCACGTTCAGGTAGCCCAATAGTTATAGGTCATGGTATTGGTGAAAACTTCCTTGCATCAGACCAACTAGCGCTATTAAACGTAACACGTCGTTTTACTTACCTTGAAGAAGGTGATGTAGCGGAAATAACTCGTCGTGAAGTTAATATTTTTGATGCAAGTGGTGAAGCGATTGAACGTGAAGTGATTGAATCTACCGTTGAGCATGATGCAGGTAGTAAAGGTAAATACCGTCACTTTATGCAAAAAGAAATTTTTGAACAGCCTACTGCATTAATCAGTGCATTAGAAGGCCGTATAAACGAAGACAGCATCATTGTTGAAAGCATTGGTAATGGCGCAAAAGAGATTTTATCTAAAGTTGAACATGTTCAAATCATCGCTTGTGGGACTTCATACAACTCAGGTATGGCGGCTCGTTATTGGTTTGAATCACTTGCTGGCGTAAGTTGTGATGTTGAAATCGCTTCTGAATTCCGTTACCGCGATTTTGTTGTTCGCCCAAATAGTTTATTGCTTACACTTTCTCAATCAGGCGAAACAGCGGACACGTTAGCTGCATTGCGTTTAGCGAAAGAGAAAGGTTACATGTCTGCGATGTCTATCTGTAACGTATCTGGTTCTTCACTAGTACGTGAATCTGACCTTGCGTTTATGACTCGCGCTGGGACTGAAATTGGTGTGGCATCGACTAAAGCATTTACTACACAACTTGCTGCAATGCTGATCTTGGTGACTGCTATTGGTAAAGAGCAAGGTACTATTAGTCCGCAAAAAGAAGCTGAAATTGTACATGCGCTGCATTCATTACCAACTGAAATTGAAAAAGCGTTAGCGTTTGATAAAGAAATTGCTGCATTAGCACCAGACTTTGCCGATAAACACCACACATTATTCTTAGGTCGTGGTGAGTACTACCCAATCGCGATGGAAGCGGCGTTAAAACTAAAAGAGATCTCTTACATTCATGCAGAAGCTTACGCAGCAGGTGAATTAAAACATGGTCCATTAGCGTTAGTGGATGCAGATATGCCTGTAGTAGTGGTTGCACCAAATAATGACTTATTAGAGAAATTGAAGTCAAATGTTGAAGAAGTGCGTGCACGTGGCGGTTTATTGTATGTATTTGCTGATGAAAACTCAGGCTTTGAAGCATGTGATGGAATGAAAATTATCTCATTACCTCATGTAAATCCAATCATCGCACCTATATTCCATACGGTACCGATGCAATTATTGTCATACCATGTGGCATTGATTAAAGGGACTGATGTAGACCAACCACGTAACCTAGCCAAAGCTGTTACAGTGGAATAAATAATCAAGTAAGTTTTTATTTATGTGTCGTCAGACAATAAAGTTTGCAACTAAACAATAAAGATTGCAACTAAACAATAAAGTTGAAAACTTTTTTAATCCGGTTAAACTGAATAAAAGTTAACCGGATTTTTTTATGGCAAGATCAAAGTACGTTCTAACTGAAAATAAAATTATTAAACGGATTAAAGATGGCCGAGGTGCTGGAGCACTTTCTGGTTACAAGCCGTGGTTATATGTTAATGAAGTTCCATCAGACGGGCGATCTCAAAGAGTCTATTCTCACCTCACATGCCGGATTCACCATGTATTATCTGACCTTGAATTCGCAGTATTTCTTCTTCTCGATCACAACTCTACCGTAACTGATATTCGCGAGCAGTTCCCACTAAATAGGGATGACACTGTTAATATATCTAAAGAATGTCAGATTCTTCACCCTTCGCAAGGCGGTGTTAACCTTGTAATGTCTTCGGATTTTTTAGTCAATTCAAGTTCCATAAATCAACCCAAATTTGCCATTCAAGTAAAGTACTCTGAGGCGTTAAAAGATCCAAGAACTGTTGAAAAGCTTGAAATTGAGCGGCGATATTGGCAGCTTAAAAAAATCCCTTGGTTCCTCGTGACAGAAAAAGAGATAGATAAAGTTGTTGTATCTAATATCGAGTGGTTATACGGCGTTAAGGGATATTTTGATGAGATAATCACTGACGAGTTGAAATTATTATTTGAAAATATGAAGGCTTATTTTGATCTCTATCCGAATAGGAAAGTGATTGATATATGTAAGGAATATGACAAAGCATATGAGCAAGAGTTAGGTAAGTCACTATATGATATTCGCTTAATGTGCGCTGCAAGACTTATTACTTTTGATATTCGTTATTCTTTTCATAACCTGAAAGCAAAAAATATTATGTTTAGAAGCGTTTCTTTACATGAGGGGCGTATTAATGTGGCAAGTTAACGAAACTCTCATATTTGATGATAAGTCTTATAGGATACTTTTTACTGAAAATAATTATTTTTATTGGATTGCTATGGATGAGCAAAAAGGCTTTCCAGAAAGAGTTTATTTTGATGAATGTAATAATTGGGTTGATGAAGGGCGTATAGAGAGAATTCCAGACCCATATGCCTATTTACAGGCTGAATTCTGGGATACAGAGGCTAATCATTACCAAGAAAGCTTTAAAAACTATGAATTGATCAAGCCTATTGTCGAAGGTGAAGATGTTTTTAATAAGAAAACTCGTGCGACAAGAATTAATAATGCGATTACTACGTCTGGTAAAAATAAATCAGTAATTTATCGTTTGGTTCGGCGCTATTGGCAACGAGGCCAAATAAAAAATGCATTTTTGCCTGATTACAAAAACTCAGGTGGGGCCGGAAAGAGAAGGAATTTCACAACTAACAAAGCTGGTAGACCGAGAGTTTACGGTATCGGTAGCGGTGAACCTGTAAATGAAAGTATTAGAAAGCAATTTCGAATTATTTGCGATAAGTATTTAATGAACGATAAAGGCTATTCAATTCGGCATGCATATAGCAAGTTTGGAACAGCCTACAAATTAAAATATCCTGAAGTGGAGGAATATGAGATTCCAACATTTCGTCAATTTCAGTACTTTTATAAAACAGAGTATACCAAGACTACCCAACTTACCTTACAGACGCCTAAAGGCGTATATAACAAGGATGTGCGGCCACTTCATGGGACTGCAACTGAACAAGCTTTAGGGCCTGGAAGTCGATATGAAATTGATGCCACTATCGCAGATATATATTTAGTAGATGATAACGATTCGGACAGAGTTATCGGTAGACCAACCATATACATGGTCATTGATGTTTTTAGTCGTATGGTTGCGGGATTTTATATTGGTTTCGATAACCCTTCTTTTCCTGTTGCGATGAAAGCATTGATATCGAGTTTCATTAGTAAAGTCGATGATTGTAAACGATACGGCATTGATATTTCCGATGACCAATGGCCTTGTGTGGGGATCCCTGATGTTTTACTCGCTGACCGTGGTGAATTAATGAGTCATCAAGCTAATTACTTAGTCGATGCTATTGGAGTTCGATTAGAAAGCGCTCCTCCACGTAGAGGAGATGCGAAAGGTATTGTTGAGCGTTCATTTGGCACTTTTCAGGCTAAATTTAAACCTTATATGCCCGGTGTAGTATCGGGAAACAAGGTTAAAAAACACGGTGAAAAAGACTATAGAGTTGAGGCTGCTGTAGCAAAATCTGATTTTTTTGAGATTATGCTTTACTCAATTCTTGCGCATAACATGAATAAACCTTTAGAAAAATATGATCGTGCTCCTGATATGCCAGAAAGCCTCCCATCTATTCCTATTGAACTTTGGAAATGGGGGCTTCAGCATCGTACAGGGCGTTTACGAACTATAGATACTGACATCGCAAAAATCTTACTATTACCTCGTGAAAGGGTCAGTGTATCTGAATTAGGGGTAAAACTTTGGGGGGTCATTTATACAGGAAAAGAAATTATTCAAGCTGGTTGGATGCACCGCTCTTCAGAAATAACTAGACCTAAAAAACTGTACGCAGCGTATGAGCTGGGTGCGGTTAATCATATCTATCTATTCCCTGAATCAGGAAAAAATACTTTCTGGATTTGCGATATATCTACTAGAAGTCGCGAATTCCGTGATATGACTTGGTATCAAGTTTGGGAACGACAAGACGCTCAAAAACAAACTTTAGCAGAAGCAAAATACAAGTATTCACCGGTCGAAAGAGATTTTGATGATCTTCTTGAAAAGAAAATTAAAAAGGCTAGAAATAATCGTAAAACAAGCACATTAAGTAATGCGCAAAAAATAAAAGAAATTAAAGGGAACAAGCAACAATTACGTGAGCAAGAGAGAAAGGAATTAGCTATAAAACCGAATAGACCTAAACAAGAGAAATTGGCACAGGTTGTACCGTTAAAAGGAGAGGAAGAAAACTATCAACTTCCTGACTTTATACCTGAGTTTTTTGATGATGAGGATGATAGCTGATGCAGAAAAGTCAAAGCCACCGTGTTATTGCAGCTTATCAAACGGCAAAGCTGTCAGTTTATCAGGGTAACCCGTTGATAGAGGCACTTCCTCCTCTAAATAGTTTTATAGATGACTTAAGCGCGCTGAAGGATTCGTTACGCTGCTCCCCTGAAGATATTCATTCAGATGGAGTAGAAAGAGCACACAATATTTGTCGTATTATTGATGATTTTTTTCAACCGCTAAGTCAGCACATACAGTTGCATGAGCGGATTTCATTAATGATAAGGGGTGGTTACGTAGGAAGAAACCCTGAGACAGGTGATTGGGCCAGACATATACAAAATGGTTATGAGCGTGTGATTTCTGGTGATTTAAAAGCGATAAAATTCACAGAGGTGAGTTCAACTGCACAAAGTATGACGCTGATAGGGTGTAGTGGTAATGGAAAAACAACTGCGATGAAGCAGCTTTTATCGCTATACCCACAGGTTATTTATCACCCAGACAGAAATCTTGAGCAAGTAGTTTATCTAAAAATCGATTGCTCTCATGATGGTTCTCTTAAAGAACTCTGTTTGAACTTTTTTCGTGCGATGGATCGAGCACTAGGAACATCAAACTACGAAAAACAATACTCAATGAGTAAACGGCCTAGTATTGAAACACTTCTGGCTGCAATGGCACAAGTTGCAAATGCACATGCTTTAGGTGTGCTTATTATCGATGAAATACAACACCTTAGTCGTTCACGATCGGGTGGTTCTGAAAAAATGCTCAATTTCTTTGTGACGTTAGTTAATACAATCGGACTTCCTGTTATTTTGGTCGGAACCCCACGAGCAAGAGAGATATTTGAAGCAGATATGCGATCTGCAAGACGAGGTTCTGGGCTTGGGGCGATCTTTTGGGACCCGATGGAAGAAGGCAGGGAATGGAGGGCATTAACCGATAAGTTATGGTCTCTTCAATGGCTTCAGAAGCGTGATGAAGTTCTATCGGATGATATTCGAGCTTTATGGTATGACCTTAGTCAAGGTGTGCTTGATATTGTGGTAAAGCTATTCATGTTGAGTCAGTTGAGAGCAATTGCGACAAAAGTAGAAAGAATTACGCCAAAATTAATGCAACAGGTTTACGAGGATGAATTAAGACCCGTTCATCCAATGCTAGCAGCTTTGCGTTCCGGTGATATCGAAGAAATAATTAAATTTTCAGACCTGAAATTAAGTGATACCGACAAACGAGTATTGCAATTACGACAAGATGTAGCTGCATCTGCTCAACAGACTCCGGAAGAATTTGCTTATCAACAACTTAGAACTGAAGAAGAGCGGCGTGTTTACATGGCTTTAAAGGATGACTTTGACTCAACACTTTTAGCGCCTGTAATTCGACAACTATTTGATCAGAATCCAGGTTTAACTTGGATCAGTTTATTGCCCTTGGTGCATGAAAATTTAACTAATCCAGAGCAACTTACACCTAAAGAAATTAAACCTCGTAAAACAGGTAATAAACCAGTATCAATTAAACAGACTCAGTGGAATACACTTGATAGTGATGATTTGAGGTTTATTTACTCTCAATCCGATTCTGATTCTACAATGTACTCGACATTGTCAAAGTCAGGTTTAGTTTTAGATATCCAATCCTTGTTAGAAAAGGCTGGTTAATATTGCACAATTTTCCTGTCCCATATCCAGATGAGTTAATTTATAGCTTAGTTGCTAGGGCAGGAGTTCGTAGTGCTATTACAAGCCCTAAGCAATTACTTGAACAAGTCTTTGGTAACCGAAAAGTTATTGCAACAATAGATCTACCTAGTCATTTATCGGCGATCTCTAGGCAGTTGATTAATACTGATAAATTTGATGTTCAACAGCTTATTTATGAACATACTATGTTTCCCATTTATGCCCCATTTACTGATGAAAGTATAAGAATTAGGGCGTTAAGCAGAATGGAAAAGTGTTCCAAAGGAGCAGTGCATTTAATGCTTGGGGCTCCCGCTTCGATTGTTAAAACGTCAGGTAATTTCCGTTCATGTAGTTTATGCGAAGCTGAGCAAGAGCAAGAATATGGAGAAAGTTATTGGTCTAGGTTGTGGTATCTTCCCGGCCTACCATATTGTCAGAAACATGGTTTTTTAAACCAATCTACAGCTTCTTACCATGATAATAGACACTCATTTCATGCTTGTGGTCGTATACTTTGCAACTCTTATCTAGGTGATGGAAATAGCAAAATAGATCAACTGTCCTACTTAGTGCAAAAAGCACAAGAAGTTTTATTTTTGCCTTGTCAAAAATCTCCTACTAAGTCCCAATGGAGTAAATTCTATAATCATTTAGCACACGACTTTAATTGTGGAAAAGGCACGAAACAGGTTTCACATGAATTAATTATGGATCGTGTAATTAACAATATAGCAACTCCTGAACTCGTCGTTGACTTTAATGTGGATACTAATTGGTTGCGAACGATATTTCGTAGCCACCGCAAATCATTTAGTTATTTACAGCACTTAACAGTTTGGTCAGCTTTCATTTCTGATATGACAGTAAGTGAAATCATTAAAGAAGTTAAAACGAAAGAAAAAGTGACTATTAATGTGACTAAAAGCCTTAAGCCTGAATCAGAACATATCGAAGAAAAGCGTATTGAATGGCAAACCTTAATAAGTACAACGTCAATTAAGAAAGCACGTTCGCTATTAGGTGGCGGAGCATTGTATGCTTGGCTATATCGAAATGATAAAAATTGGCTATTAGCCTTCAATCGAACCCATCATGACCAATCAGTTGAAAGAAAGAATAAAGTTGATTGGAGTGCAAGAGATCGTGCATTGACTAAGCAACTTCTTAAAGTTATTGATCAATTAGATATTGTCATTGAAGGTCCCCAAAGATCTAAGAGTTTCTTGCTTAATCAGTTAAAACACTCCAGCACAGTGAGTAAGAGGTTGTACTTCTTGCCCATGTTGAACAGTACTTTAAATAAATATCAAGAGAGCGTCTTTGAGTATCAAGCGCGTCGGCTTGCGATGACAGTAAAAGCTAGATCACAAACAGGTGAAGGAATGAACCGTTGGCAATTAATGCGTTCAGCTAGCCTTTCGAAAGAAAGAATATTACCGATAGTGAATAACCTGCTTGATTGGGTTGTTACAGAATCAAACATCAAATAAGGAAGTAAGATGGGAGCTAGATTTTACAAATGCGATGATGATGTTCGTATAGTTCACATCGGTAGAGTATTGGTGCGAATAAGTGACACATCTTATCGACCTTCAATTGAAGTTTGGTGTTACCCACCTCAGCAAAAAAATGGGTTTTATGCCACTGCATTTTCAAATGTGCCAGCGTTGTATCGAGGTAAAATAATAAATCAAAGGGAACGATCAGAAACCTATGTGGAAAAAGAACGCCATACATTTAGAACCAATGATTACCTCCGAAAAAGTACACTAAAAGACTTTCCAAATTTAGCTTCAGCAGAGTCTTTGAGAAAGAAAGAGTCGGAGCAAAATGCATTTATATTGGATAGAAAAAATGCTCCTAAACTGGTTATTCCTCAACTTGAATTGGCTAGGGTTTTGTTTTACGCCAGTTCTTATTTATCGCGAGCGTCATTGATGTCCTCTCGTTTGTTAACGGATTTTAAAGTCGAGGTTAACGCAAAGGAGGGTTACGCCAATATAGAAGTTTTGCACACATCAAATTTTCCTGCTTCTGCTTTCAATGATTCTGCAACAAGAGCAATGCTGAGCTGGTTGCTTATTGATCGGAATGCAAAGCGTTCATTTGAATCAATTTTTAGATACTTTAATGCGGAGAGCAACTTAGAGCCTTCATCCGGTTATAAGCGCTGGCTATTTCACTTCGATCCTCCAGAAATGACAGGATGGTCTTTTTCTTATGAGGGTCGAATTGATACAAGTGGAGAATATTTTCTGGTTGAGAAGATAACTAGTATAGAAATTAATGCACAAATACCCTCTAGAGTCTTTTTTCATAATCTAGATTTTACTCACCCAGACGAAGAGAAGCCACCAACAATGAGTGGTAATGGAACAGAGCCGTATGAGCGACCAGATGAACATTTAGTTGATGATGAAAGGGAGGCGTCCGGTGCTAACCATGCTTTTTTACTGGGTGAAAACACCTGCTCATTAAAGTTTAAGAATCATTTTTCGACGTCAAAAATAACGACACCTAAAAGGGGGCATAGGTCAGGTAGTATTCATGAACCATCAAAAAAAGCAAGTGATACGGTAAGTACTAATGAACCTGGTAGCAACGGAGATATACCTTCTGCTGATATGGGAGGGGGAATGGAAGATAGTACCGATTACTCAGAGGAATATGCCTCACGCTTCACCGCTTTTAATATGATGGTACAAATGCTAGAGGAAAAATACGACTGTACAATCATCGATTCCTACACCCATGAATTAGATCAAGTAGGGCGTAGTAAATGCCATTTGATTAGCTCTGAGGCAAAAAGAACAATTCGTTGTGTTGTAGTAGAACGTAATGGGCATATTAATTATTTACTCGAAGTTGATGTAACAGGATTGAGTAAATGGCTATCTACCAAGTGTGTTCGGAAAATTGATACTCGTAATTGGCAAGAACAATTGTCTCGAATCAAAAAAGGGGTAATAAATAAATCTCTTAGCTGGCCTACGCAAGACATGGATGCCATGTTTGGTTATAAAAAGCATATCGGCATTTCTCACCCTACGTCTGTAGAAGGACATCCGACAGGCATCCCTACTGAATCAATTTTAGATTGGGCAGGGAGAGTTGCTAATAAACTATAATAAATCCAAATTATAGGATTATGAAAAGGTAAGTAAATCGCTCATAGTCTTCAACATATGTAAAACTAAGTTGTAGAGAATAAAAATGCGTCCAAATTCAAGAAAACATAAATAAAGTAAGTTCGAACTAATAACCCCCCCAAATTAACAACCGCTAAAGTAAATTCCCCCTAAATTTAGCAGATCAAATAACCTTGTAAAAACAGAAAATAAGTTCATGAACACTAATATTTTCAATTCGTTTTTAAAGAACGAATTTAAATAATTCAAAAAACTACTTGATAATATGTTTTTTGTTAGCTAATATCACTTCAACAACTTAATTCGTAGGTTGAAAACGAAAGGGGATTAATATGAAAACTATCGAGGTATTATGTAATGAATTAACCACTGGTGCAACAAACGCACTATTTGAAAAAATTGAAAATAACGTTGAAGGTACATTGCATTTATTAACGGGTAGCTCAGTAAACCTAAACGGTGAAATTATTGAGCAGCATCTAAGCCAAGTAACGATAAAAGACGGTAAGGATATTCAGCGTTTTTTATTACAAGAAGGTGATGTAGTGCTTCTTGCCAAAGGAAATTCAATTCGAGCGGGTTACGTAACTGAAAATATTGCCCAACTTAATGTAATTGTTTCTGCCAATTTTATTTTACTTAGACCAAACAACAATCAATTACTTGGCGAGGTACTTGTAACCTACTTTAACTCAGCTGTTGGTCAGAGCATGTTAGATGCCACAAGTACAGGTGCAGCAATTAAGAATATAAACTTATCAAATATCAAAAAGATGGAGCTTGAGCTGCCAGAGCTAAGTAAACAGCATGAAATTGCAGAGCTCTTTAATGCACGTAACCAAGCTTATCAAGCAACAATTAAGCTAGCTGAACAGCAGAAGAAAGTTACTACAGCTTGTATCAGCAAACTTATGAAAGGAGCTGCGTAATGGAAAACTTAACAAAACAGTTATTAAACTTAATGGATAGTAGTCGCGGCTCAATGGAAGTATCACATACAATAGAATTGATTTCTTATGTGGCTTTTATTGCAAAAGAAAATCCTGATTCATTCCAAATCATTATAAATAGTGGTCATGCTAAACAACTAGATATGCTAATAGAAGCAGGAAAGGTGCTAGAAGAGATCCACCCAGCGGAAGTATGCACAGCACCAGAGCATTATAGAATTGATGGAAAGATCATTAACCATGTTGTTAATGTTATTGCGACTATTACAAACTTTGCTGTTCTTGCCAGCGCTCTAAGAGAGTTGAGTACTCAGACACTTGCTAGGTACTCTGTAGATTCAACCAACTTGAACATGGAAAGAGTTTTTACTGCGCTCGTCGGTGCCTGTAATAAGAAAACGTTGTATGACGGTGCATGCGGATTAGCGAGGTTAGCATCTAGTTTAAATGCCGAAGAGCTTTACCTAGAAGAAAAAAGTCATAGCATTTATGTTACTGCATATCGTTTATTAACCTTAGAAGGTAAAAATTTCAGATTAGTTGTTGGTGACTCGCTTTTAGAGTCGGCCTTTGAATATAAGCAACAGTTTGATCTTGTCGTGATGGAACCGCCATTTTCTTTAAAATTTGGCGCTGATGAACGCCGTAGACTTGCGGAGTCCCCTTTTATTCAAGTGCCTACAGGTAACTCTGTATCAGCAACCGCAGGTGACAGCTTATGGATACAACAAGCCTTAAGTAAATTAAATGATACAGGCAAAGGTTATATTCTACTGCCTCAAGGCTTTTTATTTCGAGGTGGTTATGATGCCAAAGTGAGAGAATATTTACTAGAAAATGAATTGCTAGAAGCTGTGATCGGCTTACCCGCTAATGTTCTAGATGGCACAAGCATCCCTCCTGTCATTTTGGTGCTTAACAAAAACAAACCAGCAGGTTCACCGGTGGTATTCGTTGATACTAGTGAAGTAGGCACAACCAATAAAAACAATATTACTATTTCAGAAAAAGATGCTGCTTTGATCGCCGATTTAGCGGCTGGAAAGCTAGCAGAAGATGAACGCTACAAAGCCGTATTTATGCCTGAAATTAGAGAACAAAATAACGAGTTGAGTATTTCTCGCTACATTGTAAAGCACATTGAAGTCGAAGAGTTAGATATAACCCAAGAGCTAAAAGTACTAAATAACTATCAAGTTGAGTTTGAACAGTCTCAAAAGACGTTGAAATCATTATTGGCTAAATATCAATAAGCTAGTCACATACTCACACTCATATTTGATAAGTACCCCTTAGATAAAGAGAATTATAAGAAGGATTATAAACATGACAGATTTTAAAAAAATAGAAGAATTAGAAAAACGATTATGGTCAGCAGCAGATTCATTACGTGCAAACACAGGCCTTACAGCCCAAGAGTACTCGCGTCCAATTTTAGGTTTGATTTTCCTAAAGTATGCAGAATATCGTTTTAGCCTAGCAAAAGATAAACTAGCCGAACAAACCAGTTCACGTCGTCGCGGTGGTGGCGATATTAAGTCTAAAATTCAAGCAGAAGGTGCCATGTATGTGCCTGATGAAGCCCTATTCTCTAATTTATTAGCATTACCAGAAGGCTCAAACATCGGTGTTAAAGTAAATGACGCCATGAAAGCACTGGAAGCAGACAACGAAGCAATTAAAGATGCCCTGCCTAAAACCTACTCTCGCTTTGATAACGACATACTAAAAAGTTTACTTAAAAACTTTAACGATATCGATTTCAGCCTTGGTTCAGATATCTTTGGACGTATTTACGAATACTTCCTTAATGAATTTGCCAAAACAGAAGGTCAAGGCGGTGGTGAGTTCTTCACGCCCTCAGCATTAGTAAAGTTAATCACTGAGGTAATTGAACCTTACCACGGCAAAGTATTTGACCCTGCTTGTGGTAGTGGCGGTATGTTTATCAGTTCTGCCGATTTTGTTGCAAAACATAATAAAGATGCCTCTGATGAGTTGTCTGTATTCGGGCAAGAAAAAACAGGTGATACCGTTCGTTTATCTAAGTTAAACCTTGCAGTTCATGGTTTACAAGGTGATATTCGTGAAGGTAACTCTTATTATGAAGACCCGTTCGAGCTAGCAAAAGGTGATGTCATTGACGGTAAACAATACGGTCAATTTGACTATGTAATGGCTAACCCGCCGTTTAACGTTAATGAAATTCAAAAAGACCGATTAGAAGGTGATAAACACCGTTTTCCTTATGGTATGCCACGTAATAACAATGGTAATTACCTGTGGATTCAAATGTTTTACTCAGCGCTTAACCAAAAAGGCCGTGCAGGTTTTGTCATGGCAAACTCAGCCAGTGATGCCCGTGGTTCAGAGCAAGAGATCCGTCAAAAGCTGATTGAAGAAGATGGCGTTGATGTCATGGTTGCTGTTTCAAGCAACTTCTTTTATACCGTTACTTTACCTTGTGCGTTATGGTTTTTAGATAAAAATAAACCTGCGCACAACAAAGATAAAGTATTGTTTATCGACGCGCGTCATATCTTCCGCCAAGTGACTCGTGCAGTGCGTGATTACACCAGCGAGCAACTTAATTTTATTGCCAATATTGTGCGTTTATACCGTGGTCAAGACATTGATAATACTTATCTTGAAACTCATCTCGACCAAGGCAACGACGGAAAATTTAAACTAGATGATCACTTTACTAATGAAAGTGGTGAACTGGCTTACCAAGATATAGCAGGCTTATGTAAAGTTGCCACCAAAGAAAAAATAATTGAGCAAGGGTATAGTTTAAATCCTGGTCGATATGTGGGGGTTGCCGAAGGTGAACAAGACAGTGATGAAGACTTTTCTGTTAAGTTAACAGCATTACAAGAAGAATTAGAAGTATTGAATGCAGAAGCACATGAATTAGAAATCAGTATTGCTACTAATGTGGCTAAGGTGCTTAGCTAATATGAAATTTGAAGACTTCGCACAAATAAATCCGAAAGTGCAGATACCTAAAAATTCAGATGTTAGCTTTGTCGAAATGGCAGATCTGATACCGAGCATTCGTTCAGTCAATTCTAGCGTTGAGAAACCGCTGAAAGGGAGCGGTTCAAAATTTAGTAATTGCGATACATTATTTTCTCGAATAACCCCTTGTCTCCAAAATGGCAAGATAAGTCAGGTTAAGAATCTTACAAACAATATTGGATTTGGTTCTACTGAGTTTTTTGTTTTTAGAGGCAGGGAAGGTGTCTCTATATCTGATTTTGTATATTACTTATCCCAATCAGAGTTAATTAAAGAGCCTGCAATAAAAAGTATGGTAGGAGCATCTGGAAGACAAAGAGCTGATTTGGATGTTATTCGTAACATTGACATCAAACAATACAGTATAGATGACCAAATACAAATAGTTGGCCTTTTATCCAATTACGACAACTTAATCGAAAACAATAACCGCCGTATCGCAATTTTAGAAGACATGGCGCAATCACTTTATCGCGAATGGTTTGTTAACTTCCGCTACCCAAATCATGAAGATAACCTTGATGCAGACGGCAAACCAAAGCTCATCGACTCGCCACTAGGCCAAATCCCAACGGGGTGGGAAGTTAAGCGTATTAAAGATTTAGGAGATGTTAATACAGGGAAAACGCCTAGCAAGAAGAAACAGGAATATTACAATAATGCTGATGTCCCATTCCTTAAAACACCTGATATGCATGGAGCAATTTTTTCGGTAGATATAGGGGATTATCTTTCTTTAGAAGGCGCAAACAGTCAAAAAAATAAATTTGTCCCAGCTAACTCCGTTTGCGTTTCATGTATTGGTGCAAGAGCTGGTGTAGTGACAATTACATCTGAGAAATTACAGACAAACCAACAAATAAACTCTGTTGTGTTGAATGATACTAAATATAGGGAGTATTTTTACTTGTTCGCCGTTTCTCTACACCAAAAAATTCATGCACTTGGTTCTTCAGGGGCAACCATGACGAATGTTAATAAGAGCAAGTTCGAAGGTATTGAAGTTGTTGTTCCCCCCGAGGAAGTCATTCAGGGATTCAGCTCGAAAACAGCTTCCTCGTTTGATCTCATTCTTAACCTTCAAAAAAGAAATAAAAATCTCAAAAAACAACGCGATATGTTGTTGCCTAAGTTAATTTCAGGACAAATAGAATTATAAGGATATTTATGCAGCCGATAGAAAAATTAGTTGATTGGGTGAAAGACAAACCCGTTTTTTGGCGTCATGCCGTCAAGCTTGCGTTAAGCAAAGGTGAGTTAACAGAGGCACAGCACCGTTTGATCTGGGCAATAGCTCAGATGGAATATAACGTTATCGATAAAGGTGAGTTATACGCGCTCTATGAAACACCGGTAACTGCAACAGGATTAGTATCAGAAGTATCAGAGATAAACTTATCTTCGATTACTGATGTGGTGAATGTCGGCTCTTTAGCGCCAAATCAAGATCTAACTTTAAACCCAAAAGGCTTAAACATTGTTTATGGTGATAATGGTACGGGCAAATCAACTTATGCTCGTATTTTAAAACACGCCTGTTTAACGAGAGGTGACGTTGCGCCCATATTGGGTAATGTTTTTGATAATTCGAGTGAAGAGTCTTCAGCAAAATTAACTGTTTGTAATGATAATGAGTTTTTACCTGTTGATTGGATAAAAACAGCAGAAGCAGATGAAAACTTGAAATCTATTCGAGTATTCGACACAGACACTGCTTCGCATTATGTAAGTAAAAAAGAAGGGGCTCTTGGCTACAAACCTTTTGTTCTTAAAGTACTAGAGAGCTTATCTATTGCTTTGGATTATGTAAAAAGACAAATTAGGGAAGAGTTAATGCATGGTAACGGTCTTCAAATGTTACCAGTATTCTCATCTGTCACTTTTAGTGGAAAGTTTGTTAATGGATTAAACCACCTTTCAACGTTAGAAGAGGTTGAAAGTCATTGCGCATCGGAAGACGAAATTAGCCAAATAGCACCAACCCAACAAAGTGTTTTTGAACTGAAATCTCAATCTGTGGCAAGTATAAAAAAAGGTTTAAATTCAAAGATCGCAAGGATAACACCTTTTTCCAACAAGCTTAGAGCGTTGGGTAATGTTTTATCCGATAACGCTTATACCGTCTTAAATACTGTTAAGCAAGATGCTGCTGAAAAGGCTGAGCTCGCAAAAGAACTACGAGAAAGAGTATTGTCCAACTTGCCATTTGAAGGTATTGGCGATGTCAAATGGCTAACTCTTTGGCAAGCTGCGGAATCCTTTATTAAATCTCAATCGAGTGACATATCATTTCCACCAAATGAGGCAGATACTTGCCCACTATGTTTACAAACTATTTGCAGTGATAGTGCGCAGAAATTAGCTTCTTTTAGAGAGTATGTTGCTAATCAAGCGGTCCAAGAGGCAGAAAACGTAAGTAAAACGCTTAAATCAGAAATTAAGAAAATCGAAGATCTCGTGTTAGATTTGAGCGATTACGATGCTGTTATTGATGAGCTGACAACTGAAGATAATGCGTTTAAAACCTCGATAGCAGAGCTTGTTGAGTCACTTAAATTACGCAAATTACAATTTTTAAATTCTAATCCTGAAAATGCTTTCCCTGATTATGATGAAGCACTTGTTAAATACTGCGAGGGCATATTAGAAGCGCTAAATAATGATGTTAACGAGTTGGAAAGTAAAGATGATGAATCTCATAACACCTTAATTGTAGAGAAGGAACAAGCATTAGCTGAGCTTGAGTCAAGAAAATTAGTTTCTGATAACAAAGAAATCATTATCAAAAACATATCGCGCTATGTTTCTGAAAATAAGCTAAAAGCAATTGAAGCAGTTGCAAATACAAGGCAAGTAACTATTCTCGCAAATGAATTAAGTAAAGCGACAATTATTGAACCTTTGTTGAAGTGCTTTGAAGATGAGTTAAAGAAATTCGGGTTTGATAGATTTACCGTCCAAGTAAAAACGAGAGGGTCTTCTAGTCAACAACTTTCTAAATTAGAAATTATTGAGGGCAGCAATAACGTGGTTGCTGAAATAGCTAGCGAAGGCGAACAAAGGTGCATCGCCATTGCTTGCTTCATGGCTGAAATAATTTCAGATGGTAGACGCTCCGCGGTTATTTTTGACGATCCTGTTAACTCGCTTGACCATAGATGGCGCGAGGATATAGGCAAACGTCTTGTAGAGGAGTCACTCGTAAGACAAGTGGTTGTATTTACGCATGATATAGTGTTTTATAAATATTTACTTGAATGTGTTGAGAAAACAGCTGACTCTTCAGTTACGCAAATTCGTTTAGATCGTAATCGTAAGCATACTGGCCTTGTTGACCATACACCTCCTTGGGATGCTTTACCTATAAAAGCAAGAGTTGGGCAACTTAATGCAAGCTATCAAGCAATAGACAAAGTTGACCGGACAGGGACTGAACTTGAATACTCACAACACTGCTACGGTTTTTATAATTTACTCCGGGAAGCTTGGGAAAGGTTGATTGAAGAAAAGCTGTTTAATAATGTTGTAACAAGGTTTGGGCGTTCTATTCAAACGCAACGTATCAGTAAACTGATAGGAGATATTACCCAAACAGATTACGATATAATTGACCGTGGAATGTCGAATTGTAGTACATTTTTTCAAGGGCATGATACTGCAACGGGATTACAGCAAAGACCTAGAAAAATAAGTGAAGTGAAGGATGATTTAGATTTAATTAGCAACTTGCTTTCAGATTTGAATAAGAGAAGATAATGACATACACGGAAGATGCTTTAGTAGAACAGCCAGCCATTCAGTTATTCTCAGATTTAAACTGGGAAACAGCGACTTGCTGGGATGAAGTCTTTGGTTCATTAGATGATGAGTCATTGGCTAATCGGACAATGTTTTTTGGCAGAGAAACGCGCAACGATGTGGTTTTATTTGCTCGATTAAAAGCCGCTCTACTAAAGCTGAACCCTGATATTAGTCCATTGATAATACAAGAAGCCATTGACGACATAGCGCGAGATAGAAGTGCTATGACGGCAATATCCGCTAATGAAGAAGTTTATGAGTTATTAACCAATGGGTACGTGTATACAACGAATGCTGAAGATGAAGAAGATTGTGTTGTTCAATATTTGGATTGGTCAAACGCCAGTAACAATGACTTCTTGCTTTGTAGCCAAATGAGCATCACCGGAGAAATTGAAACACGTCGGCCTGATTTACTTGGCTTTGTTAATGGCCTTCCACTGGTGTTTGTAGAGCTAAAAGCAAGCCACAAGAACTTATTAACCGCTTACAAAGACAACCTTGCCGATTATCGCAAAACTATTCCCCAATTATTCACTTTTAATCAATTAATTCTTTTATCAAACGGTGTGCAATCAAAGGTTGGCTCTATCTCAAGTCAATGGGAACATTTTGCCGAATGGAAGAAAATAGAAAGTGAGAAAGAAGCGCGTAGAGTTAGTTTAGAAGTTGTTATTCGCGGTGTCTGTGAGCAAAACCGCCTGCTCGATATTATTGAAAACTACGTACTGTTTGTTAAAACGAAACAGACGGTAAAAATTATTGCTAAGTATCATCAATATCTCGGTGTTAACCAAGCCTTGTCAGGCTTAACGAATGTAAAACAACGCGCCAGTTCAGTTAGTGCAGGCCAACTAGGCGTGTTCTGGCATACACAAGGTAGTGGTAAAAGCTTTTCAATGGTTTTCTTCTGCAAAAAAGCCTTTCGTAAATATACCGGTAACTGGACGTTTGTTTTAGTGACCGACAGAACCGACCTTGATGACCAAATTTATAAAACCTTTAATTCAGCAGGTATTGTTACCGAAAACTGCCAAGCAGATTCAGGCGTTCAATTAAAAGCATTACTTGGAGAAGATCACCGTTTTGTATTTACTTTAATCCAAAAGTTTAAAGGTGACGAAAAAGGCAATTATCCGGTTTTATCTGAAAGGGATGACATTATTGTTATCACTGATGAAGCCCACAGAAGTCAATACGACTCTTTAGCGATGAATATGCGCAACGCTATGCCTAATGCCTCGTTTATGGCATTTACAGGTACTCCTTTGCTTGCTGGGGAGGCTAAAACGCAAGAAGTATTTGGTGATTACATTAGTATTTATAATTTTTCAGATGCAGTTGATGATGGTGCAACCTTACCGCTGTATTATGAAAACAGGGTACCGGAAGTGTCATTAGCTAATGAGTATATTGGCGAAGAAATTGCTGAGATATTAGATGATGCTGATTTAACCGAGGAGCAACAAACTCGTTTAGAAACTGAATTTTCTAAAGCGTATCACATTATTACACGCGATGACCGTTTGGAAACAGTCGCGAAAGACTTAGTTGAACATTATATTAATCGTGCACCTTTTTCTAATGGTATGTTAGGAAAAGCGATGGTTGTTTCTATTGATAAAGCAACCACGATAAAAATGTATGACAAGGTCCAAGCAGCCTGGAAAACTAAATTAACTAGCTTAAAAGCACAAGCTAAGGTCGTCAAAGGAAGCCGTTTAAATAAACTTAATTTCCAAATAGATCATATGACATCAACTGATATGGCGGTGGTTGTATCAGGTGGCCAAAATGATGATGAACGCCTTGCTAAGAAAGGTCTTAATTACAAACCCCATCGTGAACGCTTCTTAAAAGAAAAAATTGATGAGAAATTTAAAGACCCTCAAGACAACTTAAGAATAGTATTTGTTTGTGCCATGTGGTTAACCGGCTTTGATGCCCCAACGGTCTCTACACTTTATTTAGACAAGCCATTAAAAAGTCACACCTTAATGCAAACAATTGCTCGTGCTAACCGTGTGTATGCAGGAAAATCTGCGGGGCAAATTGTTGATTACATCAATATTTTCAGCTCGCTTCAGCAAGCATTAGGCATGTACGGTGGTGGTGTCGCTGAAGATAGCCCAGGCTATCAAGTAGACAGTCCTGCTAAAGATAAATCTGAACTGGTAACAGCGCTTGGCATTGCGGTTGGCGAGTTACAAGTATTCTTAAATGCTATTGGTATAGATTTAGCCGGAATAGTGTCAGCTCCAGCCGA
The DNA here is from genome assembly GCF_037546705.1 of Vibrio sp. 2-Bac 85. NCBI lineage: Bacteria > Pseudomonadati > Pseudomonadota > Gammaproteobacteria > Vibrionales > Vibrionaceae > Vibrio > Vibrio sp. 2-Bac 85. The sequence continues at coordinate 83,966 of NZ_JALAAB010000012.1, forward strand.
TGGCTTTGCTAAGCTATCTTTATTAGATAACGCGAGTGAAATTCTTTTAGATCCTAAAAATAAAGATGAATTTACCGCATTTCTTCGTCAAATCAACCGTATTTTTAAAGCGATCATGCCCGATGATAGTGCTAATCAATATGTACCTTATCGAATCGCGATTAATATTATTTATTCTCAAATGCGTTTGAAATCAGGTTTATCAATTGATGACGAAGATGTACTTGATGTTGTGCGTAATCAAGTAAATGAATTACTTGATGAGTCGATATCAACGATTGAAATTAAAAGTAATTTACCAGAACCGATTAATATTGCCGATATAGATTTTGATGCGCTAGCGACTATGGTTGCCAAAATTGAAAAACCTAAGCAATCCGATGCTGAGCGTTTAAAAAATCTGATTGAGCGCAAGCTAAAACCAATGGTATTAAAAAATAAAGCTCGCCAAGATTTACAGCAAAAGTTCTTAGACTTAGTTGAACAATATAATCTAGGTGCTTATACCGCCGAGGAGTTCTTTAATCGCTTAAAAGAATTTGTTAATGATTTAGAGCATGAAGAAAAACGTACCGTTCGGGAAGGTTTAACAGAAGAAGAATTAGCAGTATATGACTTGATGATTCAAGACGCACCGTTAAACGATAAAGAACGAGCAAAGGTTAAAGAAATAGCCAAAGAGTTAACCGTGAAAATGCAGGATATTTTAGTTATCGATTGGCGCAAAAAACAACGAACTAAGGCTAGAGTGAAAAATATGATCGAAGAAGTTTTAGATAGCTTACCTGAATCATATAACGATGATTTATGGCCTAAAACCTGTAGCGAAGTTTATATGCATATATACGAGAAGTACCCTAATCAAGGGCAAAGTGTTTATGTTAATTAAGATAAGTGGCATATTTATGCGGAGCTGATTTTTAAAATTTTTTATCGGCCTATAAATTTATTGAATGCTGAATTTTTAGTAAAAAGCTAATAATTTCATGTGCTTAGTTGTTTATCTTGATTAATTAAGTTTTCTATGGCTTTAATTTTACCTAAAATTTTAGTGTTATTATCTCTTGCTTGGTTTTGCTTACTCTGAATTTTAGTGACTAATTCAGGAAATTCATCATAGAGCTCTTTGTACGCCTCAGTCTCACCAATGTTTAATAGTAATTCGGCTTTATAAGTATTTAACTTTGCTGTTAATGAATCTTTCCAACCATCGTAATTTGTTGCTTCATAAGATCTTTCAGCAATGTGCTCAATTAACTTTTTGACATCAAATTGAGCTGTTTTACTAAAGCTTGTACCTCTTTTTTTACTAGTTGTTTTTTTCTTCAACCATCCCTTGTTAACAAGTTTTAATAGTTCAGCGTATAGCTTTCGACGAATTATTATAGGGTCTAAAAAAGGATCCTTACTGAGTGCCATATAAGCGGATCTGACATCGCTTGTTGTAAAGTTATTAAAGTTGGGTGCTTTAATTATTTTAATTACCAAACTGTCTATTTTCAAAAGAAATTCCAAACTCTATTAACTAAAAATAAATTGCTCCTATATCGGAGCAATTCTAAGCTTTTTATCTGTGACAATCAAGCTCCGTTATCGGAGCAGGTTGGTTCATGAATATTGTAGGTAAGAACATAAAGAAAATTCGGGAGAAGCGGGGCTGGACCCAAGAGCAGCTTGTGGCTAAGTGTAATCTTAATGACTGGCAAATTAGCAGAAGTACCTTAGCCAAGATCGAATCTAATGTCAGAAGAGTGACAGATATTGAAGTGGAGAAACTATCGTTAGCATTAAAAGTTCCAATCAATGATTTATTCTAAAGTTTAATATCCTAGTTCGTCATTAAAGAGCCTTTAAATATTGCTTAAGTGAAATCTGCATCATAGTGAAAATCTACTAATAGAGACCACTTAATTACAATACTTTAAAAAGCAGCCATACAAAATTTTCTTCTAACGTTTAACTATATTTAGCAACTTATTTTTTTTACTTAAAGTCATTACAATATTATCTTTGAGGCTTTCAGGATATTTATTTACGCCTGTAGATAGAATTATCTGAAAATCGTTTTTTCCACTCAGCTCTGCGATAGTACTTAACATTAGATTTAAGTTATCTAAATCTATTCCATGGGTTTCAGGTGTATCTATTAACAGAAAACGTGGGAAAGGTATATCCTTATCTAAAGACAACTTTAATAAAGATAAATAGTAAAAGAACCGTCTAGGAACCCTTGCACTTGCTTCTTTATACTCGCCATCATTAACAGATGGGATATAGTTTCCTGAGTCGATTTCAGCATTTCTACAACCAACTAAGCAATTGACCATATAATCATTATAAATCTCATTAAATTCAGAAATTCGTTCCAATAATTCATTGGCTGCACTTGCTTGCATTTTTTGTTCATGAAATTTTGCTTTTTCTAAATTTGTTTTTGCTGCGCTAACACTGCTTTGATGTCTAGAAAGTTTTACCTCTAATTTAAGTGCCTGCTTTAGATCATTGACTGATGATTTAAGATCAAATATTTTATCATCTAACTCCTCTACAACATCTTGATTGCTAATCTCTTCTATACGTTCGATTCGGTGATATATTTTTTTTTCTAATTCTGATATTTTATCTATTAGCTCGTCTATAACTCGACAACTTTCTATTAAGTCTTCTTCAATATCCGATATCGCAAGCTTGATAGTCTCTATCGACTTAACCTTAGATGAAAGTAACGCATAATATTCAGATGGTTCGTAAAAATAGCGTTGATACTGTCCTTCTTCTATATCAGAACCACAAATACATTTGTTTTTAGCTCTTTGGACAGTAGTTAAGCAATAAGGGCAGGTGTCACTAGAAAACAAACTCAGTTGTTTATGTGTGTGTAGAATTTTTTCAATTCGAGAGATATCTTCTACTGTTTTGTTATAAACTCTTTTAACGTCTAATTTTTCTTTTAGCAATTCCTTATTATTTCTTTCTTCTTGTTTTAATGATTGATCAAATTTAATTAATTGTCTTTTGTCTTTATCGATTAACTCTATACCAGACGAGGTAATTACCTTCGAGCTATAGTGCTCTTTCTTAAGTGAATTTAACCTTTCAATTTGATTTTGAGTATCTTCTATATTCTTCCTTAAATGGTGCTCATTTATTACTTCCTTAAAACCATTTTCAGATAAAATTTCAGAGACAATAGACTTATATTCATTCAATATTATTCGTTTAGAATCGTAGTCATTTTGCTTGCTTTTAGTAGCTCCAATCGCTGCGTATAGATCTCTTAGGTTTTTCCCAACCAATATCTCGAAAATAGCATTTCTTACTTGTACTGTATCTGCTACGAAACTATTTTTATCGTTAGGCTTATAAATACGTGTACGATCAGGCTCTTGTGAATGATAAATTAATCGAGCTAAATCATAAAAGCCCAACTTAAATGATTTCCCAGCACTAAATAACTCCATAACTGGAATGCCTAACTTCTCCAAGAACCAATCTGAAAAAGTATAAGTATCAGAGTTACTTCTGTTAACAGATAAAGAAGCGGCCTTAAGGTATTCTTCACCATTAATTAAGAAGGCTTCCTCCGATAGTATTTTAATTTTATTTTCTTTGAAGTCACGTACTAGATTAAATGATTGCCCAGATAACTTAACATCAAGTTCCACAAAGTTATTTGTGTCATCAACAATCTCTTTATGCTCTTCTTCACTTCCTTTAACAAATTCATCGACTTTTCCACCTAAAGCAAAATAAATTAGATTAAGTAAAGTAGACTTTCCTGTTCCGTTTGGCCCCTCGATTATAGAGATCGTTTGATCAAACTTAGGAGAAACATAACTATAATTATTACCAAAATAGCTTACTTGATTTATTCTTATTGAACCCATACACGTAGTCCTTTATTGGTGTACACCTTCTCAACAAACGTCTTAAGTCCTATTACTGAGACTCTATTTAAAGACTTTTTTAATTCAGTAATATTATTTAACTCTTTTTCAAAAATATTTTTATCAAAAAAGTCTTTTGGGATATTTTTATTGAGTATTTTAACATTTAGCACTTCAGGTGACTTTGTTTTTACGACCTCAATATACCCTTTAATTTCCATAGTTAACAGTAACTTATATACATCCTTAGTATGAAATTCCCCCTTAGTATATGAGGTGTATAACAAGTCTCGATCCCTTACATTCGCAATATGTGACTCATTATTTGCATTTATAATACTTACAACCGAACTAGAAGAAATAATATGTATTAAATATGACAACTTTCGATGATCATTAAAAATCCGGCTTTTCTTTGCTGAAAACTCATTAAGACAAAGAATTAACAAATAAGTCATATAATAGTAATCTTCACCCGATAAGTGATTAAGCTTTCTTATTTTTTTGTTATCCATTTCTAATACCTATGAAATATCGTCAAAAGCTAAAAAACAATCGTCAAATAAGGATAAAACTATGCCTTTTAAGCTATGACGATCATTGATACGTATTTTGTACGTTTTTTTCCAATCACTTATTTGTTTTTCAGCAATACTTACTATTTCTTCCACAATATGATCTAACTCTTCTTCTGAATGTTTTTTAGTAAAATCTAATGCCAATTGTCCAATAAACTCTTCACCAATCTCAAAAACTTTATATCTTAATGATACATACTCTCTTCCGAACTCAGCACCTGTAATAAGTTTAGAGTTAGTAGCTTGCCGACTTAACCTGCTCAAAGTCTTAGTTGTTATTACGTCAGAAACAGCTTTGTACTTATCTTTCAAGTTACGGGCATCTTCACTATCTAAAGTGGCAAATGCTTTCCAAGCTGGATCGGTTGGCTTGTCATCTTCAATGTTACCACCAACTTTTAAAAAGATATTTTCAATATCAGACGGGTTAATAAAGCGGCCCATCTTACTTTTACTAAATTGTCTTTTTTCAAGAAGTCCTCTGCATGCTTGTAGTATCAGCTCTTCTTTACCTTTATGATGAATTATTGAATAAAAATTCTGACATTCCTTAATTTTTTCAACAGCTGCATTATCTAGGTACTTGTCTGAATCATCGAATACCCACTCAATTTGCGACAAAAAAGTTTGGAATTTCTCATCAGTCCAAGAAGATACCTTTGAAAAAAATCCTGAATATCCTTTAACGTCACCATTTTCATCTAAAACTTTGTACTGTTTCTGGTATTCCTCAAGAAAAAGCACTTTTGATACTTTAATTTCTTCATCACTTAATTCATTACCATTAACTATTTTATGAAGAATTGAATACTCTTTTTCTTTTTTTACATTACTTACGTCAATGCCTAATTCAGCCAATAACTCTTTTCCAAGCTTTTCTTTTGCTACTTTAGCGCAACAATAAACGGAGAATTTAAGGGATCTTTCATCTTCTAGAAACTTCAAATGCTGATCGGCAAAAGCAACAAGTGTATTTTTGATTGCATGACTATTAAAGCTAATAGCCTTTGAATAGGATTTATTTTCTTCTAACTTGTATTGAGCACCACTAGAAGAGTCATGAATTAGCAAAGAGTCTTCTATAAACTCTACCGCGCAATATACTGGTTCATCGCCAAATTGTTTTATGTGTTCAAGTATACGAATAACAGCACGATTTTTCTGAAAATATAGACCTTTCCCTGAAGTTTTTACAGCTTCCCTGTTTGTTGTTTCTACCATAACGTCCATTTATTCTTAGTTAATATTAATGATCTTAGATTCAGTAATAAGTGTAACCGGCTATATATGCGATAAGAAAATAATTATGATAAAGCTACCATATATTACTTATTAAGGTAACGTTAATAAAACCTGTATTTTTAAATGAATGGTGGTTTATTTATCTGAATAAAAATAACTATCTATATTATTTATTTGAGATAAATATTTTATGCTTAAATTTTCTTAACATTATGGTGATCATATCGTCAGGAGGAGAATAAATTAATACCAAGTGATAAAAGGACTGGGTGTTAAATCTAATGATACTTAGCGAGTTATTGAAATTTAATAACTCTACTTCATTAAGCAATCCTTTTTATAGACCAATAAAAAGTTTCAATCTTTATTGTCTTTTTTTGGAAGTGTGATTAATTTAAAGTATGTAAGTTTCAATCTTTATTGTTTCTTTTTGTTTTTATAAAGAGTATTAATAAGGGCTTAAAAGGAAAAAAGTTTCAAACTTTATTGTCTACCTACATTATGATCATAAAAAAACCGACGTTAGTCGGTTTTTTGTTATTAGCGATTCAAGCACTGTTATTCCTATTTTAAAAGCTTAAGTCATATCATTTCGCTTTTTAATATTTGAATCTAAGTTTTACAGCTTATCAATGACATTCATTATTTTATCAACCAAGTCTTGGTTGGTTAATTGGCCATTTTCTAGATCAAAATTATCGTAGAAACTAGGTACTGAAATGGCACCTTTCACCTCGGCTGCAAAAAATGGTGCGGAAGCTTGTGCTGATGCTAATACGCTAGCGGCACCACCAGGGCCCGGTGAAGTTGACAACATAATGACCGGTTTGTTTTGGAATAGTTTTTGATCAATACGAGACGTCCAATCAAATAGATTTTTATAAGCCGCAGTATAAGAACCGTTATGCTCTGCAAAAGAGATAACAATCACATCAGCTTCACCCAATTTTTTATAAAAGGCTTTAGCCAGCGCTGGTTGTCCTAATTCTTTTTCACGGTCTTCATTAAATAGTGGCATTTCATAATCGTTGATATCTAACAACTCTACTTGTGCGTTGTTAATTTGTTTGGCTGTGTAATTAGCTAGCTGTTTGTTAATAGAGCTTTTGCTACTTGTTGCTGCGAATGCGAGTACTTTCATTATTATTTCCTGTTCTTTCTCTCAGTGGATGGATACACTTTAAATTATTATCATTTGTTGAGTAATAGTCGTTTTGTGCATAGATTGTTTCCAAATGACTTGTAGTTGTCTATTTAAATAAAAGGTGATGTGATGGCGAATAAAAGCAAATTATTTGATGGCATGGTTGTTTTTGTTGATGTAGCAAAATTAGGTAGTTTTACCTTAGCTGCAGAGAATAGTGGACATTCCACCTCTTACATTAGTAAAGAAGTGAATAAGTTAGAAGCGCGTTTGGGTATTCGCCTATTACATAGAACCACACGATCCTTGAGTTTAACGCAGGAAGGTGAGTTGTATTTTCAATTGTGCCAGCAACTCATTGAAGATGCCGAACAAGCAGAAAATAGTATTAGTGGTAATCAAGGGGAGCCTAGAGGAAAGCTACGCATAAGTTGTCCTATCTCCTATGGTTTGTCTAACCTGAGTCCTGTCTTGAGTCGATTTACTGAAAAGCATCAAAAAATCCAACTTGAGTTAGAACTAAATGATAGAAAAGTAGACCTTATCGCCGATGGTTTTGATGTCGTGATCAGAGCCTCTACGCAGCTCGAAGACTCTAGTTTAATTAGTCGCAGGGTGAGTCAATCAGAAGCTTTAGTATTAGCTTCTCCTCGCTATTTAGCGAAACACGGTACCCCAAAACACCCCTATGATTTAGATCGTCATAAAATCATCAGTTATAGTAATTTGAAGCAACCTAATATTTGGCTATTCCGTGATCATCAAGGAGAAACCATTCAGGTTCATGTTGAAAGTCATGTACTAACCAATAATGCGACCTTGGAAATAGACCTAGCCGTTGCCGATCAAGGCATTATTCGCGTGCCACAATTTGCCTTAAAAGATGAAGTGGAAACAGGGAAATTAGTAGAGATTTTCTATGATTGGCCTAAGCCGCCAATAGGGGTTTATGTGGTTTACCCGAGTAGAAAGCATATGTCAGCCAAGGTACGTAGTTTTATTGACTTTGTGATCGCAGAGCTAGGAGACTAGATTAATTATTTATTCATCAAGGATATTAAATATAAAACCTCGGTGGTGACCGAGGTTTTAAAGTTATATTAATAAGTTATTATACTTTTTTCTTTTTTCGAGAAAAACCAAGTCCAGCCAAACCTAAGCCCAGAAGAACAATGCTAATTGGCTCCGGTACAGAAACTACATTAGACAACCAAACGTAATTAACATAACTATTATTCAACCCATCATTAACATATGCAGAGTGCGCTGTGTTAGAACCACCCGGATTAGCATATCCATCTCCATTGACATCAAGAGAATAATTTTCATTAAACTCCATACCTGAATGCTCCCCCCAACCATCATACCAGCCTGTATGAGTAATATCTGCATAGTTAAATGATTGAAAAGTTGATATGTAATAGTCAGATGAGTTACCACCAAAAATTAAAGCTGCTGCATCTGTTGCTGAATACACATCTGGATTTGCTGACCAGCTCGGTCCATCATTAACCTCATAAGAGCCTACATAAGTAGGTATTGCTTGCACGTTTAAAGAGGCTGTAATAAGTGCAATTGAAGCGATTAGTTTTTTCATTTTTATTTCCTTCCTTGAATGTCACTACCCTTAAGCAAGTAATGCGCCAAAAATATAACCAATTGGTTTTATTCCTTATTAGGTATTTTTAAGAAGGTGTAGATGATTAACTTGTAAATTTATTCGACAAATTATTTTGGTTTATTTGTTAAATGTAATAAGAATAGAAGATTTACGATCTGATGATATGCTTGCCTGAACCCTTATTAAGGTTTTGTTTTTTGGTTGATTTTTTATTGTTACAAATATCTAGTTGAAGACTGGCTCTTATTTAGCATCTATATTTAATTATTAATGAAATAATTTTTATCAATGTCAGGTCTACTTCCTTATATCAATATAGGTTTTTATTCATTGATGGCGTTTATTTACAATAATTTGAATCCAAAAAATTCAACAAGGCGATATTTTATGAAAAAAATATTAGGGTTAGTTTTATCAACATCGATGCTTTTTTATGTGTCATTAGCAAATGCGGATAAAGCCGTATTAGCGGGTGGTTGTTTTTGGTGTATGGAATCTGATTTTGAAAAATTACCGGGGGTGACTAATGTTGTGTCTGGTTTTACTGGTGGCACGTTAGATAACCCAACTTATCGAGGCAATCATCAAGGGCATTATGAAGCCGTTGAAATTACTTATGATGCCAAGCAAGTGAGCTATCAACAGATATTAGATCATTACTGGGTAAATATTGACCCCTTTGATGGAAGAGGGCAATTTTGTGATAAAGGCGAAAGTTATTTAAGTGCTGTTTTTGTTGCAAACGAACAGGAGCGAGCATTGGCTGAAAAATCTAAACAGGCAGTGATTGCTGAATTCCCTAAGCAAAAAGTTGTAACACCTATTTTAGATAGCAGTACTTTTTATCCTATTAAAGGAGCTGAAAGCTACCATCAGGATTATTATAAAAATAGTCCGATACGTTACAAAGCTTATCGTTGGAACTGTGGGCGAGACCAACGCTTAAAAGAGATTTGGGGTGATCGCGCTACCCATGGCTAATCTGATGTTGCTAATTGATAGCTGCACTTGAATTAATAAAGCAATGAATTAATAGAAAACGATGAAAACGGCTAACTCAATTGAGTAGCCGTTTTTTGTTTTTAGTGGCAAAAATAAAGTAATAATATCTATTACTTATAACCATCCGTTATATCAAGCACCGTTAAAATAGTTATGACTATTATAATCTTTATTGTATCATCTTATTTAGACGTCTATACGGCCATTTATTTAAAGGAACTGAAAATGTTTAATAAGAAAATCTCAAGGTTATTTTATCTTTTACCCCTAGTGTTTGGATTAGCTGCCTGTGGGCAAGAAGAAAACACTGAAGTGATTAAAGTAGGCGCAACCGTTGGTCCTCATGCTGAAGTTATTGAAGCTGTCGCTATTGAAGCGGCTAAGCAAGGTTTGAACGTTGAAGTTGTCATATTTTCTGATTATATCACGCCTAATGCTGCGTTAGCGGATGGTAGCCTGGACCTTAACAGTTACCAGCACCAACCTTTCATGAGTAACTTTAATAGTAACAGCGAGCAAAAAATTGTTTCTATCGGTCATTCTATTTTAATGCGTATGGGTATTTACTCGACTAAGTACAAGTCGATCAATGATTTACCTGACAACGCAAAAATTTCAATTCCTAACGATCCAACCAATGGTGGTCGTGGTTTACTGTTATTAGCTGATGCAAAACTGATCACGTTAAAGCCAGATGCTGGTGCAAAAACGACGGTTTACGATATTGTTGAAAATCCTAAAAACTTTCAATTTATTGAAGTGGAAGCGGCACAATTACCACGTACTTTAGATGATGTTGATGCATCGGTTATTACTATGAATTACGTTATGTCTTCAGGTTTAAATCCTGCTGAACAAGGTATTTATTTAGAAGCGAAAGATGCGGAATTTGCTGTGATGAATGTTGCTGCGCGTGTACAAGATAAAGACAATGCAACTTATAAGAAGTTTGTTAAGATTCTTCAATCTGAAGCAACACGTCAATTTTTAGATAAAACATACAAAGGCACGATTGAAGCTGCGTTTTAACCTATCAAGATAAGCACAAATAATCACTGGCTAACACTTCAAAGCCAGTGATTCCTACCTCCTGTAACTAACCTTCTGTTCGTGTTATTTTTATGCTGTAATGCATTAAAATGGTAACTGCGTATTAAGATAAGTAATCGTTTCAACCTCTGTGCTGATTTAAAACATGAGTTCATGAGTATTAATGCCTTTGATAGCAACCTCTGATAGCTTTGTGCTTAATAAAATGATCAATTCTTTAGACGAATTGCCCTGATATAAATGAAAAATTAAAAGAGATTAAAATGAACGATTTACGCTCAAACTTGAGTTTATCTATTGAAGATGATGCAGCAAAAACCAGTGCGCTAATTGGTTATGGTTTGATGATTCTGGGTATGTTTACCGGCATATTTTGGTTAATCGGTGCTATTTGGGTAATGGTTAAAAGAGAAGATGCACGGGGTACTTTGTTTGAAGATCACTATACCAATATTATGAGTACGTTTTGGTGGGTATTAGCCTGGTCAGTAGTGGGAGTGATATTAGCTTTCTTTGTTGTGGGTTATTTTGTTTTGTTTGTGACTTGGGTGTGGTCTATTTATCGCATTATTAATGGCTTAGCTAAAATCACTTCCAATAAACCTTATACAGCTTAGTTAGAGAACCTATGAATTATCATTACCTGCCTATATATTTGGCTATTGTAGGTTTAGCTGTTTCTTATTTTCTTGGATACATGCCACTCTTCATTTTTGTTGTTTTTGCGGTTGCTAGCCTAGTGACTTATTTCATTTATGCAAAAGATAAAAAAGCAGCGCGTCTTAATCGATGGCGAACGCCTGAAAAAACCTTACACTTTTGTTCTATTTTATGTGGTTGGCCGGGGGCAATTATCGCGCAACAGAGGTTACGCCATAAAAGCCAAAAGCAATCTTTTAGAGTGATGTTTATGTTCACGCTGTTGCTAAATGTTGCGCTTATTGCCAGCCTACATACAGTACAAGGTGCGACTTTATTACGTCAATTTACTCATCAATTACAAAGTCATGTGATCATTCATATCCACCAGCCACAGCTTCAACAAACGTTATCATTGCTATTAGCCTTTCGAACTGATGATTACATTTATAAGCAAAGTGATACGTTTTATATTCGTGAAAGCCGCATAAAATAACGTGGTATTGCCTTGTCGCTCGTTTTTCTTGCTGCTAACAATTTCTAGCTGGTGGATGTCATCCTATAATCCAAATTTTTCACTGTGCGGACGTGATTCGGGTTAGATCATGATATATTCAGGCATAATTTTTATATCAAAAGCACTGGAGGAAAGATGTTACGTCTCGCTATTATTGGTACCAACTGGATCACTGAACGTTTTGTCGAAGCTGCGATAGCATCTCAAGAGTTTGAATTAACAGCAGTGTATTCTCGAGATACAAAGCGTGCACAGGCATTCTCTGCTCCTTTCAATGGTGCAGCTGTTAGTTTTACTGATTTAACAGAAATGGCTAAAAGCGATGCCTTTGATGCCATCTATATTGCTAGCCCAAACTCACTACATTACGAACAAAGTATTCTGATGCTAGAGAATGGCAAACATGTCATTTGCGAAAAACCTGTGGCTTCCAATATAACCCAAGCTGAACATATGTTCGAGGTTGCTGAAAAAAACAATGTAGTATTGTTTGAAGCATTTAAAACTGAATATCTACCTAACTTCGCTTTAATCACTGAACACTTACCTAAATTAGGTCGCTTACATAAAGTCAGCATTAACTACTGCCAATACTCATCTCGTTATCAGCGTTATCTTGATGGAGAAAATCCAAATACCTTTAATCCTGCTTTTTCCAATGGTTCAATTATGGATATTGGTTTTTATTGTGTATCCAGTGTTGTTGCTTTGTTCGGTGAGCCATTAAAAATAAAAGCGAGTGCGCATTTACTTGACTCGGGTGTCGATGCACATGGAGCTGCTATTTTTTATTATCCTGATTTCGAAGTGGTGATCCGCCATTCTAAAGTCTCTGATTCAACGTTACCAAGTGAGTTACAAGGAGAGGCGGGAGTGATGTTAGTTCCGCATATTTCTGAGTGTGATCATATTTCTCTACAGCGTCGAGGAGAAGCAGTGCAAGAGTTTAAAGTTGCACAGGTTGAAAATACTATGACCTATGAAGCGAGTTTTTTTGCTCAGCAAATTAAACAGGGCAAATTATGTGAAAAAGCCAAGGCAAGAGCATTGAGTGTTTCTCGTATGACAACTGAGATCCGCCGCCAAACAGGGGTTGTATTTCCAGCTGATAAAATTAATTAAGTTTATTAGCGAGAAACATAACTCTCTACTAAACGGAAAGAATAGACTCCGTTGGCAGTAACGAAAAAAGGCAGATAATGGGAACATTATCTGCCTTTTATGATTTAGCTTATACGCTAAGTTTTATGCGCTTGCTGAAGTCAGCTGTTTTGCTTTACGTGCAATGCGCATTTTTTTCAATGTAACACAAACTAAGGCTGTCACGACTGTGCCCGTTGCCATACATATAATCGCCATCACTGGTTTGTTCATTGCGCCAAGTAAGACGACAACTGGCCCGCCATGAGCAACACTGTTGGTGATACCAAAGGAGAAAGCCATTACTGCGCCGACCATTGAGCCTAGTACGTTGGCAGGAATGACTGATAGAGGATCCTGCGCTGCAAAAGGGATTGCACCTTCAGAGATACCAACGAGACCCATCGCACCGGCTGCTTTACCCGCTTCGATTTCACTGTCTTCAAATATTTCTAGTTTACGGCCAATCACGGTGGCTAATGCCATACCCAGTGGAGCAATTGGAATAGCGACTGCCATTGCACCCATAAACTGAGTTTGGCCGCTTGCGATCATGCCTACGGAGAAGAGGAAAGCCACTTTGTTAAATGGTCCACCCATATCAAAGCCTGCCATGCCGCCTAATACAATGCCTAATAAAACGACATTACCGGTACTCATTTCAGTGAGGACTGCGTTTAACCATTCCATTAAATTGGCAATAGGTGCACCAATAACAAAAATAAATAACGAAGCGATAAAGACGGTACCTAAAATGGGCGCGATCATAATCGGTACAAGTGGCGCAACCATTTTGTGGTACTCACGTGTTGCAATAAAGCGCACAAAGTAACCCACTAATAGGCCTGCGACAATGGCTCCGATGAACCCAGTTCCTGCCGAAGCATCGTAAAACGAACCATTGTTAGCAATCCAACCACCAATGAACCCTGGAGCAAGCGCTGCACGATCGCCAATGGCATAGGCAATGTAACCGGCCAAAATAGGTATCATAAGGGTAAAGGCAACGACACCTACATTAAGTACTTGATTCCATAAACTGCCTTCAGGAATTTGCATGCCATTAGCTGTCGGCTCTCCCCCCAAAGCAAGCGATAGCGCAATCATTAAACCGCCGGTGACCACAAATGGGATCATATGCGATACACCATTCATTAAATAACGATAAAGGTTAGATCTACCTGAAGTTGCAGAGGAATTGTTTTGTGATGAGTTTTTTGAGTCAGCTTGGTAAGCAGGTGCATCCAATGCTTGTTGAATAACTGCTTTACCATTACTAATCGGCGCTTTGACTGGGGTTTGAATGAGCTTTTTACCATCAAAGCGAGTCATATCAACCTGCTTATCACTACTTACAACAATCGCCACAGCGCGTTCAATTTCTTCTGCTGTCGGTGCGTTTTTTACGCCAATAGAACCATTGGTCTCTACTTTAATTTCGTACCCCATTTGTGCCGCTGCTTTTTCTAATGCTTCCGCTGCTAAATAGGTGTGAGCAATGCCAGTTGGGCAACCCGTTACACCAATAATGAAGCCTTTATCCAAGGCGACTTTATCGGTTATTTCTTTTTTCTCTAATAATAAAGCGAGTGCCTGTTTAGTTGATGTCGCTTTATGCATTGCATCAATAAACCCATCTTCAATTAATTTAGAGGAGAGTTCTGCTAAGACTTCTATGTGATGATCAAAACCACCATCGGGAGAAGCTATCATGAAAAATAGTGTTGAATTTTTACCATCTTCAGCACCGTATTCAATACCTGATTTACTAATACCAATGGCTACAGCTGGTTCAATGACTGCCGAGCTTTTAGCATGAGGTATCGCAACACCTTCTTCAAAACCAGTATTATCGATTGCTTCACGGGCATAGACATCTTTTAAAAAGCTATCTCGGTCGCTCAGTTTGCCTTGTTTGGCTAATAGCTCGACCATCTCATTTAGTACTTCATCTTTAGTTGTGGCTTTAAGATTTAAGCATATCAACTTTTCATTAATCATTTGAGTAATCATGACTGCACCTCCTCTGTGTAAAATATTGTTTTAGTTTATGGAGGCAATTGTTGGATATTTTACGGAGAAAAAATAGTGTACAGTCAATCCATTTACTGGATTATTGTACCCTAAATATCCCTTTGTGAAGTGGGTCACTAGGTTAATCTATGTGCAACAAATACTAGGGGTTATTATATTGATATTGCACCTAAACTTATTTCCGTTGACGATAAAAGTGAATAATAACCATGAGCCAAGTATTTATTAATGTATTAGAAGGTGTGTTGTCTGAAATAGATCAGTTTAATCGTGTGTGGTTTGCCAGTGACCATTCAACGCCGCCTTCATTTAGTTATCAGGTCAATTTTCCGCGTATGGAATTTGTTATCACTGGTGAGTACATTAATAAAATTGAAGATCCTGAATTTGGCCTGACTGAGGTGAAAATATTACCTGGAGATATTTTATATATTCCACCTAATAGTTGGAATAAACCTGAGTGGAATAGCGACTGTAGTGTGCTTAGTTTATTATTTGGTAAGCGTCAGTTAGGATTTAGTTTGGTGCAAAAGCGCAAAGGGGAAGAGGCCTTTTTTGATGTGCAAAAGTATAGCCTGCAAACTCGTACGGGCCATGCCTTGGATCATATTTTAAATGCGTTAAATACCTTAGCAAAAGAGAAAATTCAGCATCCAACGGGTGGGCATTTATTGATGGCCCTTATGACTTATTGTCATGGTATGTTGCTATCCCCTGAGAGCGCTAATCAAGGACGCAGTGAAGATTTGTATCAGGGAGTCTGTATTTATATTCAAGAAAATTTTCATCGCCATATTAGTCGCGATAATATCGCTCATCATTTTAATGTTAGCCCCAATCATCTATCGCGTTTATTTCGTCAACAAGGGCACATGCGCTTGGCTGATTACATTACATGGGTGCGTTTAGAGCGTGCTAAATTTATGTTAACACGCTATTCCTTTCGACTTAGTGAAGTTGCATTACGTTGCGGGTTTAATGATGTTAACTATTTCTATCGTGTATTTAAAAGTAAATTAGGGCGTACACCGAGTGAATTTAGGGCGATCTACAGTGATCAACAACGGCCCTCTTAATTCTGGTTAATGCTAGGTGAAATAAGGTCAGAGGGTTATCGATATTGTTCGGTAGACTGCTCAGTAGGTTGCATGAAACAAGTTAAAATAGCTTGTAATTGATGACCCATATAATGATAAGTAATAAACTGTTTTTTATCAGCATTGAGTAAGTTAACTGCTAAATGCCGTACCGCTAAAATAGCCTCTTTAGTGCAAGGTTTAGGTAATAGCAACGCTACGATATGAGTCACTCCACCATGTGCTGACTGCCAGCCAATGGCTGCTTTGGAGGTTAAACAAATCATCATTGGTTGATCGATATATTCACTCACTATATGCGGTAGGGCAATGCCTCCTGCCATATCGGTTGAGGACAATTTTTCCCTTTGTATGAGTTGTAACTCTATTTTTTTATAGTGTTTGATGGAAGCCATTTTAGCGATCAGTTTAAGGATGCGTGCTTTATCGACTATGGTGGCATCTTTAGCAAAGGGCATAACGTGGTAACGGTGTTTGGCGCTCATTTTATTGGGGACTGAGAAGTGATGAAACTGAAAGTTATCATGGCGAATTGGCGAATTTGAATGGAGCGTTGCCGTGTATGTATCTGCTACCAATACACAGTATTGTTGTAAATATAACTTGAGTGCGTCAACCTGAGTTTGTAGATTCTCCCCAATAAGAAAAATTTGGCATAGTTCAAAGGGCTTAAAAGCGAGGCTAAGTGCTGACAACTGGTGTTGTACATTAACTCGCTGTAACGTATCTATTTTGATTAACTCAGCAGCGCCTTGTATGTCACGTAAGCGGTGGTTAATACCCTTAATTAACCAAGCTGTGAGTCCACTTTCCCCTAAATACAGAGTAATACGTATTGTTGACATGATGACTAACTGATTTGCTTGATACAATCTTGAATGACTTTATTTGGGTCAGTTAAGACTTCAACTATTGTTGTGTTAATTACTTGATATTGTTGGAAGCGTTCAGCATTTTCAATGTTGATATCGGACGCAATCAGTATCAGATCTGCTTGGTGAATATCTTGATGGGTTAATTGATTTTCAATACCCATTGCTCCTTGGGTTTCGACTTGTATTTGGATACCAAAACTGGCTGCAGATTTGATTAAAGCTTCTGCCGCCATATAAGTATGTGCAATGCCTGTTGGGCATGCCGTAACCGCCACCATTCTCATCTTATTTTCCTGAATTGATTTTTATTAAGGTTTACTGATTTTTTGAAAAAAACATTAACTGGGAGCTTAAGGCTTGAGAGGTGTTTATTCAATCATGTAGAGGTCTAGTTATGAAGAACATCACTAGACCTTATAAATCATTACTATTAAAGCTGCTCAATGCATTGTGGAATGCTAACCCCTTTTAAAAAACACTGTTTTATTTGCTGCTCTTGTTGCTCAGATAAAATAATAGGTGGTTGATGAGGGCGCTCTGATTTGACTCGTGAATCATGACGAGCAAGGTGTCGAATGACACGGCGGCGATATATCGCTAAGCGATTATATTGCACAATGAAACCTGATATAGCAAAGATCAAACACCCACAAATAA
Organism: Vibrio sp. 2-Bac 85; assembly: GCF_037546705.1. Lineage (NCBI taxonomy): Bacteria > Pseudomonadati > Pseudomonadota > Gammaproteobacteria > Vibrionales > Vibrionaceae > Vibrio > Vibrio sp. 2-Bac 85. The sequence continues at coordinate 101,449 of NZ_JALAAB010000012.1, forward strand.
TATAAAAAATTAGCATGTTGTCCTCCTGTTTTACCGTTCTATCAATTTTATCGTTATGTCATTATATTGTCACCATCAGTCTACTTTGCTTTGTTGCACATTGACAAATTAATCGTATAGATAATAAAAATACGTTACTTAGTAAGCCCCTAAATAATACCCTAAACAATACCGTTGACTTAGTTCGCAATTACAATATTTAATAGCAAGGCATAACCTGTAAAATATGTTATATATCATTTATCTATAGTGCTGTTTAACACTGTTTATTATTACCACCTTTGCAGTTATGAAAACTTATTTCAATGGGCTTTTTCAAGCCAAATTATTACATTAAAGCTTACTTAAAGGACCTGCTATGCCTGTCGCGAGTGTTTTACGATTAATTTTATTAGCCTCTATTTGGGGCGGCTCATTTTTGTTTATGCGCCTGACTGCAAATAGTTTAGGTCCTGCGATGTTAGTTGAAGGAAGAGTATTAGCGGCGGCATTATTTTTGTTGTTAATGAGCCTCTATCTTGGTCGAAAATTACAGTTTATTTCTTATATTAAACATTTTTTTATTATTGGTGCCTTTAATAGTGCCTTCCCTTTTCTAATGTTTGCTTATGCAGCACAAACTTTAAATGCATCGACACTTGCGATTATTAACTCAACAGCACCATTATTTGGTGCTGTGATAGCAAGTTTGTGGCAAAGAGAACGTTTACCGTTAAAAGCAGGTCTAGGTTTGCTAGTGGGTATGTTGGGTGTCTCGGTATTGGTTGGTCAGCAAGCAATGGCACTTGGTGAACAGGGATTACTGGCTATCGCGGCCTGTTTGCTGGCCGCTTTAATGTATGGGTTTTCTGCAAATTATACTAAGGTTGCACCTGCGGTAGCGCCGTTTGAAAATGCACATGGCAGCATGTGGGCATCCGTGATTATTGTTTTACCATTGCTTCCTTTTATACCTATTAGAGATCCTATTACTTTACCTATTAGTCTTTCAGTATTAGTGCTTGGTGTTATCTGCACAGGTATTGCGTATTTATTATATTTTAAATTAGTGAAAGACGATGGTCCTGCATCGGCATTATCGGTGACTTTTTTAGTGCCGCTGTTTGGTATTTTATGGGGGCGTTTATTCTTAGGGGAAGCGATTGGGTTGAATACGTTATTAGGTGCAATATTAGTGATCACAGGTACCGTGTTAGTGACAGGATTTTCATTTAAGAAGGCGTTACGCAAGGCTCATTAGCAGTATTAATGGAGTACTTACAAAGGTTCAAGTACTCCATTGCTATAATTTAAATAGCTATAATCTAAATAGCTTTAAAGCTTACTTGGTATTTACCTAGATCTTGATACTTAATTTCTGTTGTATCAATAGGTACTTCTATCGCACCGGCATAAGAACCAGTAATGATAGCTTGTCCTTTTTTGAAGCTGACACCTCTATCTCGCATGAAATTAATTAACCAATAAACTGGTTTATGTGCAGACAGGTTAGGGTGCTTACCATCGTAATTTTTTGTTTCAGGTTGTCCAGTGGCTGCAATTGTAGTGATATCAATATTGATTTCAGAGGTTTGGTAAGCTTGTTCTTTACTGATTTCAGGTCCAATAAATATGCCTTGGTTAAGTAGGCAATCGGCTAAATTATCAAAGAAAACAAGGTCATCATTAGGGCTGTAACGGCGTTGCAACAACTCAAGTGCCATATGGCAAGATACAATGGCATCATCGATTTCTTGTTCAGTATAATCTTGATCTCGAGCTGGTAAGTCTTGACCTAGGATAAATGCTATTTCAGGCTCAATTAAAGTCTTGCCTGGTTGTGTTGGTTGTACTAAACACTCTGCGCCTTGTTGTACAGTACCTTCTAATACAGGTGCAACCACCATTTGCTCAGGGTTTAATGGCACTAAACATTTCCACCCCTCTATTTTAGATCCGTTTTCTTTAACCGTTGCCATTTGTATTGCGAGTGCATCATCTAGGTTAGTTGGACGACAATCAGCGTTTAACATTTCACCTCTGTGATTATTTTTACGTCTTGCTAATAGTTCCTGTGCAGCTTTGATACAAGCTTGATTGCTTAATGTTTGATTATTGTTGTCAGTCATCTTCAGTCTCTTGTTAGTTACGGCTGTTGCCAGATTAAAAGGAGTTACTCTTCAATAATATTAACGTAAATTTATTGAAAAGTTAGTATTTGTATTATTATATGCTCGCTGTGTCACTTTACATGGAAAATATTCCAATGCGTAAGGTGTCGCCTGATGATGAATCTATCAGATCACAGAGATAGCTTTTAATTTTATTCAATATATTTTGGCGAACAGATTGTGATTTAATGTTTGTAACAGATTAATGAAGCCACTTCATATGACTTTAATTTGAAATTAAAGGGGTGAAGTTAATACTTTGGAGTTTAAGCTTTGAAGTTAAAAGTGGAAAAGTAGCGGTGTGTTTTTATTTGTATCTGCAGCTTATATAAAACGCTTAACATTTTTTATCAGGATAGGTTCAACATTGAAGTGCATAAAGACTATTCGCCTACCTTATTATCAAGGATCTAGCAGAATAGTCTTTTAGAAATGCATTTTAATTGTAGTTAGTATGTCGAAGCATGAATGCTGTGCCTTTAATGGTATGGCTTTAATTTTTCGACGACTCTTCTTCGATTAATATTTGCGTTGCTTGAATATTATGCTGTTGTAAAAAGCCTAATAACTGCACCATATACTGCACATCAGCCGTTTTATCCGCTGCAATAACCCATTGTGTTGCAGGTTTTTCCTTCGTGATTTTAATTAACTTTTGTTGGAACGTTGGCCAATCTGCTTGTGCTACCCCATCAATCGCCCAGTGTGGTGCTTGATGAAGTAAATTAATGGTAACCGCCTTATCATCAACCACTTGGCTAGCACTGCTATCTGTAGTTGGTAAGTCAACTTCTAATGACTGCAATTTAATATTTGCTGAGAGCATTAAAAATACCATCACAATAAAAATAATATCGAGTAATGGAGTGAGATCAACTTGAAATGATTGTTGATCATTGGCTCGTTGACTTCTAATCACGAGTTAACTTCCTGCGTTGTTGCGATAGTTGTTTTTGCAGTACGTTTTTGCTCAGGAAAACTAACGCCTTGTAACCAAAGGTTACAAAAATTGAGTGTAAATTCTAAACGATAAGTTACTTTATTTGCCCATAACCCTAATAGCTGCGCGCCACAAATAGCAGGTAACGCAATTAATAAACCCGCGGCTGTGGTGCGCATTGCAATGCCTAATCCATCAGCCAAATCATTGGGAGTGACTGAGCCTGTGGTTAAAGCTATGGCTTTAAACATCTCAATTAAACCTAATACGGTACCTAATAAACCCAGTAATGGGCTGATCACGCCAATCAAGGCTAATAGCTTTAATCCGCTGTGTAACTCTTGACGCTTATCTTGTACCCAAATGCTGGCAGTATCTTCACGCAATTGTTGGCTAAAGTGTTGATGCGCAAAAAGCATTGCGATACCACGTTTAGCAAGATTTTTTTCTGTTTTTAGTTGTACGCTAAGTGATTGTAATTGTTCGCTTTTCTTTGGGTCATGGCCTTTCAATAATTGTGTGATTTCTTTTTTGCTTAATGAACCAAAGCTTAATAATTTTAATAATCGTTCACTTATGATCATTAACGTTAAAATCGAGCAAATTAATAATGGCCAAGTCATTAAACCAAGTTGTTGTTGTATTAAATTAAATAAAGTCATGATTAATCCAATTGAAAGCTAATAGGGACATAAATACGATGTGCAACAGTTTTCCCGTTGACACTATGAGGTGAAAATCTCCATTTTTTAATGGCTTTTAAAGCTGCAAGATCAAGTACTTTTGCGCCTGAAGAATCTTTTAATAACAATTTAACTTGTTTACCTTTCTCATCTAACCACACCTCGTAAGTGACCGTGCCTTCGATCCCCTTTCTTTTTGCTAAACGAGGATATCTAGGTGGTTTAGGTTTACTTAAAAAACGACTTTTTTGTATTAGCTGAGGTTTACCCTGTAAACCATTGTCAGTTTTTACAACTTGTTTCGCATTGATTGTCTGCTTTGCTTTTGGTGCTGCCGTTGGTTGTTCTATCTGTTTTGTTTCTTTCTTTGCCGCCGCAGTCGCGGTTGGTTTGTTAGACTGTTGTATTTTTTTCTTTGGTTTCTTTACTGGTGCCGCTTGCTTCTTTACTTTTTGGATCGCTTTAGGAACCTGTTTTTTCTCTTTTTTAGTCACGCTCTTTTCTTTAACGATGCGCTTCTTAACTGTCTTTTTGACCACTGGTTTGGGTTTCGCTACTGTAGGTGCTGCTTCTTTTACTGGAACTGGTGGAGTTTCTGTTTGAACGGGTGTTGTTTCAACCTTTTTAGGAGTTGCTTTTGGGGTACTAAAACTAATGCTAACACTTTGCGATTGTTGGCTCATAGGTTGCGCCATTACTGGCTGATCAAACAGTGGGGCAAAAATTAAAGCATGAATCGCGACAGACAATATTCCAGCACTTAGGTAACGAAACATAACGATATAACTCCAATATAAAAATTCTATTCAGTAACAGGACTCATTATCAATTAAATTAACAATGAGATCAATTATCATTTGTATTAAGTTTATATTTTTATTAAGATACATTTTTTTGATGATAATAGTTATCATCTAATGGTTGGTTTTATTTGTACTTTGGATAAAAAGGAGACAGATTGTTTCACTGTTTTGCATAATGAAGGCTGATTGATTTTTTTAAAGGTACCTAGGCAGAATTGGAAAATGTAATATACCTATTACCAATCAAAATATATGGAATTGGAACATGGAGTATTCAATTTTCAGCTAAGGTGGCATGTAATGAAACAATCGATTATAAATCAGTCGGCGTTAAATGAAGGAATATTAAATAAATCTCAAGCTGATCTGCTTGTAGAGGCTGAAATTCTAGATTTTATAAACGGTAAAAAAACGCTGCAACTAGCGACCGTTGATGTAAAGGCTAAACCTAATGCGAGCTATGCGCCTTTTGTTTACTTTGAGCAGAGTTTTTATGTATTGATTTCGGAATTGGCTCGACATACACAAAATATATTAAACAACCCCAATGCTTCTTTGATGTTAATTGAAGAAGAATCGAAAGCTAAGAACTTATATGCAAGAGTACGCTTAACCTTTGATGCTGATGCCATGATCGTTTCACGTGAAACGCAACAGTGGCAAGATGTAATTGAATTGATGATTAACAGGCTAGGCGACACGGTACAGGGGCTGAGTCAATTCAAAGACTTTCATTTGGTGAAGCTGAAAGTAGAGCAGGGCCTTTATGTGAAAGGATTTGGTCAGGCTTATCAAGTGTTAGCTAATGATTTAGCTAATCAAACTCATATTAACAAAGGGCACAGTAGTGCTTAATGAAGAGTTGTTAGTTTTCATTGAATCATTTTTCGCTTATTGATGACCACTCAGTCATTCCAGTTACTTGCTTGCAGGGGACTTAAGTCCTTAAGTTCTCTGTGAGCCTCCTCTTTATCTTTAATATCCATTATTTAAAAGTGACACTCTTTTTTACACCTTCCTAGAAAATTAACGTGATTAATTATTCGCACTGTTTTTAGTTACGTCTTGCCTTGCTGTGCAAGCTAACGACTGAATAAAGCATCTCGATTCATAACTGGTATAGTTAACCAAGTGTGATGTGTATAGCTAATTCTCTTTTTATTCACTAAACCGTTCACTTTAGAGAATTGTTTTATTAGCTTCAGTCATCACTGTTGCATTATTATATTCTACAGGTGAAGAATATAGAGTCGCAGACGGAAGGTTACGATGAAGCAAGTGAATAAAGTAGGACGCCCAAGTGAAAATAGAGATAATCGAGCTAGGCTGATCACGTCTGCCAGGGAGCTCTTTGTGGAGCAGGACTACGACAAAGTATCACTTCGTAAAATCGCTAAAAAAGCACAAGTAGATAGTGCGCTTATTCGTTATTATTTCCAATCTAAACTGGGTTTATTTATGGCGATGCTTAAAGAGACTGCCGCCCCTGTTACCGAACAATTAAGTAAAGCAAACCAAAATATTGATGAAAAAAGTAGTGAGTTATTAATGATGACTTACTATCGCGTAATGAGTGAAAACCCCGACTTTCCTAAGTTAATGTTTAAAATCGCTTCAACTCCAATCAGCGATAAAAATATCGATTTTCAAAATATACTGGATCAAGTTTTTCGTCCAAAACACATTAATTTATTTACTTCAATGCAGCAGCAGGGACTATTAAAAGACGGTGTAGACCCTCTGTGCGCGCAAATTAGCTTTTTCAGTATGATGATTTTTCCATTCCTTATTCCTGATCGGATAAAAAATACGATAGGTATCAAAATAACTCCTGAATTTATGTTGAAGCTAGGGCAACAAAATGCCCAATTATTACAGTTTGGTTGCCTAAATACGCCTAAAAATAATCCTATTGAGAGTGATAAATAATGAAAATGAGCAGTAATAAAAAACGCTTAACGATCCTTGGTGTATTAGTTGGAATTATTATCTTGGCATTATCAATCTTTTTCAAATCGTCACCAACGATTCAACCCAATTTCGATAAAGCACGGTTAGTATCGGTACAAGCATTAATACTACAACCAACTGCACCTCTGGTTCTCGCCTTTGGGCGTGTTCTGCCTAAAACGACTTGGCAAGCGATTGCTGAAGTGAATGGTAAGGTTATTTATCGCCATCCAGGGTTAGAATCTGGCCGCTTATTAAAGGCGGGTACACTGGTATTAAAGATTGATCCATTTGAATACGAGTTAAAAAAAGCCCAAGCCATCGCTAACGTTAATGCCAGTAAGGCTCAGTTAACACGTTTACAACAAGAGCAGAAAAATATCAGTGCCGGTTTGGAGATTGAGCAGGAGAAGTTACAATTAATTGATCAAGAATACCGTCGCAAACTCTCGTTAAAGAAAAAGAATTTGATCTCTAATTCTGACTTGGAAACGCAAAAACAAACCTTACTGGCACAAAAAAACGTGGTTTTAGATTTAAACAGTACGTTAAAACTTTTGCCTGACGATAATAAAGTAGCTTTAGCAGAGTTGAATGTTAATCAAGCCATGTTAGATGATGCTCAAAGACAATTATTGAACACTCAAATTACGTTGCCCTTTGATGCACGTATTGCGAATGTTGATGTAGAAAATGCACAGGTAGTTGCATTAGGTGGCGTGTTATTTGAAGCATATAAGTTGGGCACTGTAGAAGTTAAAGCAGAACTCTCTTTGCAAGATGCAGATATCCTCATGAGTAGTGTTCAATCATTTCCAACACAAGCATCGTTACCCAACGTGGAAGAGCTTGGTTTTGGAGCCAATATTGAGTTACAAATTGCTGCAAAGCAACATCAATGGCCAGCTAAATTGACCCGTATTGCAGATAATATTAATGCTGAACAAGCAACGATTGGTTTTTATCTAGAAGTTGAGCAGGATGTTGCCCAGTTTCAGTTAGGCGCTAAACCTCCACTTACTAAGGGAATGTTTGTTAGTGCTAATATCCACGGTTTTGCTTCTTCACAATTTATGATCCCAGAGAAGGCATTACATGGCGATCTCATTTATGTAATGCAAGAGAATAAACAGCTTGCGATGCGTAAAGTACAAGTGCATTTTAGAAATAAACAAGGTGTTGCTATTAGTGGGGATATAAAGGAAGGAGAATGGTTAATTTTAAATGATTTAGTGCCTGCAATTCCTGGGATGACATTAAAAGTACAGGAACCGCAAAAAGCCGCGACCTCAGTTCAGGAGTCGTCTCTGTGATTAAACTTTTTACTCGTCACCCTACGCTAGCTAACTTGATCATGCTGAGTTTTTTTGTGCTTGGTTTAAGTAGTCTTAGTAACATTAAGCGTGAAACTTTCCCTGAGTTTTCTTCGTCTTATATTATTGCTAGTGTTGTTTATCCCGGTGCTTCTCCCGCCGAAGTGGAAGAGAGCTTATGCTTACGTATGGAAGATGCTATTGATGGATTAAGTGGCATTGAAGAAGTTACCTGTGATGCACAAGAAGGCTCTGCTTCATTGAGAGTTAAAATGTCTGATGATGCAGATGTTGGCCGCTCATTAGTTGATATTCAAACTGAAATAAATGCCATTAAAGATTTTCCTACGCAAATAGAGCCACCCACTGTTAAAGAGCTTGATTGGGCAGAACCTGTGGTTGATATCGCTGTTGCTGGAGACGTAAGTTGGCCGCATTTAAAGGCTTATGCCGAAGCGTTAAAAAAGCGTTTAAAGTTAGACTACGATGTTAGTCTGGTGAGCATTTCAGGGTTTTCAGATCATCAGTTTAAAGTGCAACTGAATTTACAAGATATGCGCCGTTTAGGGTTAACCGTGGCAGAGGTTGCAGATAAAGTTGGCCGTCAAAATGTTAAAATGCCTGCGGGTACTGTGTCTTTAAGTGACAAGGAGTTATTACTTCGTTTTGACCAAAGGAAAACAACGACTCAGGCTTTAGGCAACATAATCATTGCGTCTCTAGGTGATGGTGGTGTGGTGCGTTTAAAGGATGTTGCAACGCTACAGGATGCCTTTGAGTTTGAGTACAATAAGATTCTTTTTAATGATAAACCGGCTGCTATTTTAAAGGTTAAAAAGAATAAAGCAGATGATGCGTTACGTATTAAAGAACGAGTTAGTGCTTTTGTAGAAATGGAACAAAAAATAGCACCCGAAGGTATCACGCTGACTTTGACTAATGATATGTCATCTTTGTTACAAGATAGGCTGTCGATGTTGTTGAAAAATGGATGGCAAGGGATCATCTTGGTCTTCTTATCAATGTGGTTATTCTTTTCATTACATTATTCATTTTGGGTATCAGCAGGGTTGCCGGTCTCCTTTATGGGCGGATTGTTTTTGATGAGTGCGTTTGGTGTCTCTATCAATGTGATGTCTTTAGTTGGCCTTTTAATGGCGATTGGGATCCTGATGGATGATGCCATTGTGATTGCAGAATCGATTGCTGCACACATTGAAAAAAAACTTAGCGTTAATGACGCAGTAATAGAAGGTGTTAAGAAAGTGGCCCCCGGCGTTATCTCTTCCTTTTTGACCACTATTTTTATTTTTGGCAGCTTATTGTGGTTAGACGGTCAAATGGGGAAAGTATTATCTGTGGTGCCAATGGTATTGATCATGGTACTTAGTATCAGTTTAATTGAAGCTTTTTTGATTTTACCTAATCACCTAAACCATTCATTAGCTAAACCAGAAAAAGTAGACTCTACACTTAAATTCAAACGTGTTTTTTTAGCTAAATTTGAACACTTTCGAAATGTTACTTTAGTCAATAAAGTCGCCTTTGTGGTGCGCTGGCGTTATCTAAGTATCGGTATAACGATCGGTTTACTATTAACTTCTTTTGCCTTAGTCGCTGGTGGGGCATTAAAATTTTTAGCATTTCCAGCATTGGATGGCGATATCGCTGAAGCACGACTTATTTTACCGCCAGGCTCAACGTTGCAACAAACAGAAGCAATCGTTGCGAAGGTAATCAAAAGTGCACAAGTTGTGGGGCAACAGGCGACGCAAGAAAACCAGGAAAGTGAACCGTTAATAAAAGATATTACTGCACATTATAATTCAAATGCTGATGCTGGAGAGACGGGAGCACATGTTGCTACGGTGCGCTTAGATCTATTATCTGCTGAAACTCGCAATACTTTAATCAACTCTTTTATGGAATCTTGGCGTTTGCAAACAGGCGAGTTGGCAGAACCTTTATCTTTAGTTTTTAAACAACCTTCAATGGGGCCTGCGGGTCGTGATATTGAAATACGTTTGCAACATGAAGATTTAAACGTATTAAAGCAAGCATCGGTCGCTCTACAGGGTTATTTAAGCCAATTCTCGGGTATCAATGGTATTTTAGATGATATGCGTCCGGGTAAAGAAGAGGTGGTTATTACCCTTAAACCTGGCGCGGAAAACTATGCTGTAGACGGGCAGATGATTGCCAATCAATTACGTGCAGCGTACTTCGGACAAACCGCCGATGAAATCCAAGTGGGCTCAGAAAACATATCCATACAAGTTTTATTGAATGAACAACAGGCAGGTAACTTACAAACACTGGCTAACTTCCCAATCATGTTAGATCAAGGCGGACAAATCCCATTAAGTGCAGTTGCTTTGTTAAAAAGTGATCGCTCCTATGTGCGCATACAACGTATTAATAGCCAGCGTACTGTCACAGTGATGGCCGATGTCGATAATAGAAAGGCCAATGGCAATGAAGTGATAAGTAATATGCGTATTAATTATTTGCCTGAATTACAACAACAATTCCCTGGTTTAAAGGTTGATTTTGAAGGTGCGGCTAAAGAGTCAGCAAAAACCGGTAGCTCATTATTAAAAGGGTTTATGATTGGTCTATTTGGTTTATTTGCTATTTTGAGTTTCCAATTCCGTAGCTATTTAGAGCCCTTTGTTGTGATGCTAGCAATTCCATTAGCTTTAATTGGTGTGCTGTGGGGACATTGGTTAGTGGGGTATAACCTTTCTATGCCATCCATTTTAGGGTTTATATCATTAGCGGGTATTGTGGTTAATGATTCCATATTATTAGTGCAATATATTCGACATCACATCGATCAAGATGCTGATGTTTATGATGCTGTGGTGAAAGCTAGCCGAGATCGTTTTAGAGCGGTATTTTTAACCTCGTTAACCACTGCGGCGGGTTTGCTCCCTTTGTTATTGGAAACGAGTTTACAAGCGCAAATAGTGAAACCAATTGTAATTTCTATTGTGTTTGGTATTTTCACTTCCACTTTATTAGTGTTATTTATTATTCCAAGTGCGTACGCGATTCTTGCGGATTTTGGGTTAGTACATAAGCACAAAGACCTCAGCGATACTTGATCTGCTCATTAACGGGGAGGGTAATCTCCCCCTGAAGCCTTTACTCATTATTAGCGATCCATTCAATTAATATTCTCATTCTTTTATTGCATTTTTCCTTATTTCCAGTTCATTGAATTGCGGTTATGATGCAAGCTAGTAACTAATCATATCAGCCGAATAACATTTAAATGGTAGAGTCGCGGAGGCATTTGTTTGACATTAGCTCGTTTATATTCATTTATGCCAGGCACTAAATTGTTCGTAACCTACCAAAAGCAGTGGTTACGTGATGATCTGCGAGCTGCGTTATCTGTTGCCGCCGTTGCATTACCAGTAGCGATCGCATATGCACAATTAACGGGTGTAAACGCAATTGTCGGATTATATTCTTGTGTGCTTCCGATGTTGGTTTATGCACTCTTTGGTACCTCAAGACAGTTGGTTATTGGACCTGATGCAGCCACTTGTGCTGTGATTGCCGCAGTGGTCACGCCATTAGCTGCAGGTGACGCAGTTAAGCATTGGCAATTAGTGATGACCATGACTGCAATGACCGGTGTTTGGTGTTTATTAGCCAGTCGCTTCAAACTCGGAGTACTTGCTGATTTCCTGTCTAAACCTATTTTAATGGGATTAATTAATGGTGTCGCTATTACTATTATTGTTGGGCAACTATCTAAAGTATTAGGCGTACGTTTTGACGAAACTTATTTACTTGAACAGGTGATGTCTGGACACAGTTATCTGTTGTCTGCACATTGGCCAACGGTATCTATCAGTCTGATTGCATTGCTGGTGTTTATTGCTATCAAACGCTTAGTGCCACAATGGCCTGCGGCTTTATTTGCGATGGCAAGTACTGGTCTATTGGTGTGGTTATTTAAACTTGGTGATTTTAATATTGCTACTATTGGTGAAATAAAAGTGGGTTTACCTGATTTTCAAGCGCCTGTTTTTGACTTAGGTATTAGTCGTCAGTTGGTGATGCCTGCATTGAATCTAGCGATGGTAAGCTTTGTTAGCATGATGTTAACTGCACGCAGCTTTGCTGCAAAAAATGGCTACGATATTGATGGAGATAAAGAGTTTAGAGCGCTTGGTCTTGCTAATATTGCTTCTGCATTATCACAGGGATTTGCGGTCAGTGGTGCCAGTTCTCGTACTGCTGTAAACGATGAGAATGGTGGCAAAACACAATTAGTATCGATTATTGCTGCATTAATTATTGCGCTGGTGGCCTTGTTTGCCACTACTCCATTACAGTATGTCCCTGAAGCCGCATTGGGAATTGTATTAATCTTAGCATCTATTTCTTTAATTGATTTCAAGGCGTTATGGTTATTAAGAAAGCATGATAAATCCGCCTTTGTGCTGGCGTTAATTACCCTGTTAGCGGTCTTGTTTGTTGGTGTTATTCCCGGTATTACACTGGCCGTTTTATTAGGATTATTTCAATTTTTACGTGCGGTGATGCGCCCGACGGATCAGGTACTAGGCTTAGACGATAATGGAATCATTCGTAGCATGGATTCATCAGATCGAACTAAAACTATTCCAGGGGTATTCATTTATAGATTTAACTCTCCATTGACTTATTTTAATGCCATGTACTTTAAGCGTAGAGTACTAGAGCAGTTACTCACAGAGCCACAAACAGAATGTTTGATTATTGATGGAGTGCCTTGTTTCACGCATTTTGATGTGAGTGTGATGGCAATGTTAGATGATTTACATCGAGATTTAAAAAAACAGGGAGTCCGTTTAGTTATTGCTGGCCGAAAAAGGCAAATGATGAAATGGTGCAATGTGGTGGGAATCCCGATTGCTGCTGGTGGCATCTTAATTAGACCCGATCTGTATTTGGCATTGAAAATGAATCAGGTTTATTTGCAAGCCTTAGCGGATGGTGAAGTACCGTTATTGGATGATCAAGAGGTCGACTTTTAGGTAGTAGTCTGTGAGGCTATTGTTGATACAAAGTGAATGATGGTTTAAACAAAATTGCACTCAGTATCAATGCTGTGTGATGGTTAGTTGTTTGGCGAAGCCAAATGATCTGCTAAGTAATAGATTTGGTCTCGTCTTAACTGTTAGAATGCTCGTTTGTATTGTCTTTTTTATTTTTCTCGGAAACTGCTATGTCATCTGCTGTACTTAATTCGCTTGAAGATTTTTATCAATTACTGTCAACTCAACTTGAGAGTAATGGAGTGGTGAAGCTACTCTTGAGCAAATATCGAGGTCAAGATAAAAGCTTAAATAGGCTGAATATTCGACCACTTACTTTGCAAAATGAAGCGGTATTAAGTTTTGTTTATGAACATCAAACTAACCATATTACCAAAAATCATAACCTTCAAAATGCATTACTGGAGATTACTGCACTTTTGGGTGATGACTTCAAAAGTGCCTATTTAACGCTGCAAGATTCAGAAATCCAATTAGAGTTTAGTAAAAAAGGTAAGTTAAAAATATCGCAACATAAAGCTAAGCAAATGCAAGCTACGCCAGCTGCTCATAATCGCGAAAAACATCGTTATGTAGACATTCAGCGTCCTTTTTTAACCGCGTTAAAAGTCACTGATAAAAACCAAAAATTGATCCCTGCTATGTCTAATAAGTGGAAGCAAATCAATAAATTTATTGAGATTTTTAGCCAGGCATTAGAAGTTTCTCCAAGGGATACAAGCACACCACTTAATGATGTCGATTTTGGATCTGGCAAAGGTTACTTAACCTTTGCTATTCATGATTATTTACGCCATACATTACAAAATGATGCACAGGTTACTGGGGTGGAGTTACGTCAAGCTTTAGCTGATTTATGTAATCAAACTGCGGCAACATTAGATCATCACGGTTTGGATTTTGTGTGTGGTGATGTAAAAACCCATGCTCCTAAACAAACCGATGTCATGATTGCATTGCATGCCTGTGATGTTGCTACCGATTATGCTATTCATTATGGGATCCGTGCGAACGCTAGCATTATTATGTGTTCGCCATGTTGCCATAAACAGATTCGTCCACAAATGCAGAGCCCTGAATTATTTCAACCAATGTTGCAATATGGTGTGCATTTAGGCCAGCAAGCTGAAATGGTAACTGATTCGTTACGGGCACTATTATTAGAGGCTAATGGTTATACTACTAAGGTCTTTGAGTTTATTAGTTTAGAGCATACCAACAAAAATAAGATGATTTTAGCGATCAAAAAGCCATCAACCAATGCCAAAGAACAAGCTAAAATTTTAACTCAGATTGCTAATATAAAAACCTATTATGGGATCAAAGATCATTGTTTAGAAAGTTTGCTTAATGAAAGCCTAATTCAAGGTTAAATAGCGTTAAGCGACATGACCTTTTACTTCCATGATCACACACCTTCAATATTTCATTTCATAAGAGCTATATAATAACTTCCTGTATTTTATGGCTCTTAATGCTAATTTTTCTTCTTTTAAAGGTAACTTATGCGATGCCCCTCGCGAATTCGATGGGGCTTATTGTATTTGCCTTGCTCAAAAATAAAGCACCTTTATACTGAAGATCGTATGTAATATAAGCAAGTGACCATGAAATACTTAATATTTACAACATCATGCTCACCTTTTTACCATTTTTAAAGTCACTGTGAATTGTTAATCTTTATGCCCTGAGGGTATTTATTGACTCCTTCAGGAAAGCATTTTTATTATTTTTATGGCTATTTTAAAGCATAGAAATAATGCTGGAGGTGGTTAATGAAAGAAAGACTCGCGATTATTGAAGGTTGGCGTAGCCCATTCTGCAAAGCCGGCACTGAATTCAAAGGCATGCAGGCAGATCAATTAGGGGCGGTTGTTGTCCGCGAGGTGATGGCCAATTCTGTATTAGATTATGCCGATATAGATGAAGTGATCATGGGCAACGTTGCTCAACCAGGTCATGCGGCGAATATTGCCCGAGTCATCGCATTACAGGGTGGGTTTCCTGTTTCTACTAGTGCTTATACCGTCAATCGCAATTGTGCCTCAGGCATGGAATCTATGACTACCGCTGCCAATAAAATATTGGCTGGAGAAATTGACAGCGCATTGGTTGGTGGCAGTGAATCTATGTCTAGCGTTCCACTTCTTTATAGCCCTAAAATGACCAAGTTCATGATGCAGATGATGTTTGCTAAAACACCGCTTGCAAAACTCAAACTCCTATCTCAATTTCGTTTATCTTTTTTGAAGCCTGTGATTGGTATTGAACAAGGCCTAACCGATCCTGTTTGTGGCTTAAATATGGGGCAAACGGCAGAGGTGCTTGCTAAAGAGTTCGCGATTACGCGTGAACAACAAGATCAATTTGCTTTAAATAGCCATCAACAAGCGATAAAAGCGCAACAAGCGGGCAAATTCGCTGATGAAATTATCAGCGTTGCAATTGCGCCTAAGTATCAACATATACAACATTTAGATAATGGCCCTCGTGATAATCAAACCCTTGCTGCTTTGGCTAAGTTACGCCCTTATTTCGACCGCCTAGCTGGTAGTGTTACGGTTGGGAATGCCTGTCCTATTACCGATGGTGCGGTTGCTTTTACTGTGATGGCTGAATCGAAGGCAAAAGCAATGGGATTAACACCGTTAGGTTATTTAGCTGATTATAGCTATGCCGGATTAGCTGGAAATAGAATGGGCTTAGGCCCTGCCTATGCAACAGCTAAATTATTAGATAAATCAGGTTTGGCACTGTCTGATTTTGATTTGGTTGAATTAAATGAAGCATTTGCGGCTCAAGTGATTGCCAATCAATGTGCCTTTGAGAGTAAAGAATTTGCTCAGCAATACTTACAAAGAGCGCATGCATTGGGTGAGTTAGACCCGAACAAGTTAAACGTTAATGGCGGCGCTATTGCCTTAGGGCACCCAGTAGGCGCGACGGGAGGGCGTTTGATTTTAACACTACTACATGAACTTAGACGCCAAGGGTTACAGCGTGGTTTAGCAACCTTATGTATTGGCGGCGGGCAAGGTGCTGCATTAGCGCTGGAGGTGGAGTAATGAAACACATTCACGTACAAAAAAATGATTGGTTAATTCGCGTTACTTTTGATTTACAAGATCAAAAGATTAATAAGCTCTCATCTGATGTGATGCAAGAGCTAGATTCTTTGCTAGAAGACATTAAATCCTCTCCACAGCAAATTGTTAGCTTTGAAAGCGCTAAAAAGAATATTTTTATCGCAGGAGCGGATATTCAAGAGCTACAAAAAATTGATAGCCCTGAAATGGCTAAGGAAAAAGCACATTTAGGACAAGAAATTTTTAATCGGCTCGATGCCTTACCACAAACAACGATTGCAATTATCGATGGTGCCTGTGCTGGTGGTGGTTGTGAGTTAGCTTTAGCCTGTGATTTTCGTTTAGCCTCAGATAACCCGAAAACTAAAATAGGCTTACCTGAAGTTAAATTAGGCATTATTCCAGGTTGGGGGGGCACGCAACGTTTACCTCGTTTGATAGGGTTACCCGAAGCTCTGGCAATTATACTACCGGGTAAGTTAGTTAGTGCAGAAAAGGCGTATCGTATAAAACTTGTTGATCAAGTGTTTTCATCTGCGCAATTTAATGTGCAAGTTGAACAGTTCTTAGAAAACCTCAAACAGAAATCCTTTCAAGCAAGCCTATTAAAAAGAAGGCAACCTAAAAGTGCCTTACAAAAAGTAACTACCTTTGCGATGCAGACGCATCCTGCTCGCTTATTGATCCTGAAGAAAGCGCAACAGAATGTAATGAAAACAAGCAAAGGATTTTATCCTGCACCACTCGCAGTACTTGATGTGTATCGTAACAATTGTAGTTTTGAAGAAGGTTTAAAACGAGAATTAGCCGCTTTTTCAGATTTAGCATCAACAGTTATCTGTAAACATCTTATCGGTTTATTTTTTCTCAATGAACAAGTTAAAAAAGAGCAATCTGAGAGTTATCCACAAGATGTAGAATTACCTACTTCAGGTGCAGTGATCGGTGCTGGCGTGATGGGAGGGGGCATCGCTTGGTTAATGAGTTATAAAGGTTTATCGGTTCGCGTTAAAGATATTAACTGGGCATCTATTGAACTGGGTTATCAGCAAGCTGCCAGCTATTTTAGTCAGTTACAAAAGCAACGCCGCATTAAGCAAGGTGCGATTGACTATGCAATGAATCGGATTGGTGGATCGTTACAGTTTACCGGCTTTAATCGGGCACAAGTTGCCATTGAAGCTGTTGTTGAAGTGATGTCCGTTAAAAAACAGGTCTTACAAGAGGCTGAGGCTGAGCTACCTGAAGATAGTTTGCTTTGTTCTAATACTTCGGCGCTATCGATCACTGAGATGGCTTCGGTGTTAACTCGCCCTGAGCAGTTTTGTGGTATGCACTTTTTTAACCCAGTTAATCGAATGCCGTTAGTAGAAATTGTGAAAGGCCAGCAAACCAGTGAGCAAACAATTGCCAAAGCGATTGCTATTAGTAAGGCGTGGGGAAAAGTACCGATAGTGGTTGGCGATTGCCCGGGGTTTCTGGTTAATCGTATTTTATTACCTTACTTAAATGAAGCCGCTTATTTATTACAAGAAGGTGCAGATATTGAAAAGGTGGATTTGGCGATTAATAGTTTTGGTATGCCGATGGGCCCCTTCCAATTAGCCGATGAAGTGGGCATTGACGTTGGTTATAAAGTCGCTGCAATTTTACAAGCCGGTTTTGGTGAGCGGATGACGGTTGCCCCTGTACTGGAACATATACACGATAAGTTGAAATTATCGGGTAAAAAGGGTGGGCGAGGTTTTTATCATTATAAAAATAAACAGGTAGAAGTTAATGAATTATTGTATCAAGCAGATTGTGTTGCTGACAGTAAAGACTTTAGCGATCAAGATATAATTGACCGTTTGATGCTGGTGATGGTCAATGAAGCCGCTCGATGCCTTGATGAAGATATCGTTACTAATGCGGGGCAATTAGATCTGGCCATGATAATGGGAACTGGCTTTCCAGCATGGCGAGGCGGTTTATGCCGTTGGGCAGATAGCATTGGTTGTGACGAAGTGGTGAAACGCTTACAGAAATTACACCAACAAGTAGGGAACCGTTACGAAGTTGCTCCTTATCTGTTGAAATGTGTCGAACAGGGGCATGGTTTCTATCATTAAGTTTATTTAATGTTGGAATATATTATAAGTTTAAGTAGAGAAACGATTGCACTTATTACTTGAATTGATGAGTAAATATTATTGGCTGTTATCCCATGATTATTAATAGGTTAACAACCATTACTAGAGTGAGTTAGTTGGATAAAGAGCTAACAATTCATTGTAAGCGATAAAATTGTTCCACTATTTGATTGGCTGGATATAAGTAGTTAGTTAAGGAGCTATTATGAGTTTTCCTGAAGATAAAAAAGTAGTGATCGATACCTCCAAGATGAGCGATGAAAAAGCCTCATCGTTAAACCTTACCGAAGCGGCACGCGATTCTGTGTGGCAGCATCCTAGTTTTGCGAAATCCTTATTTATGGGGGAGTTTAAGTCTGATGCTATTTTCCCTTTCCCAACTCAAACTGCAGAAGATAAATCAGTTGGTGATCAATTAGTGGAAAAAGTAGGCATAGTGTTAGCCGATACTTTAGATGCAGATTTGGTTGATGAAACGCGTACGATCCCCACTGAAGCGATGCAAGCTCTCGCTGCAATAGGGGTGTTTTCTATGAAAATCCCTAAACAGTACGGCGGTTTAGGTTTATCGCAAGTTAACTATAATCGTGTACTTATGGCTATCGCCAGTCATTGTGGCTCTACCGCTGTACTCGTTTCAGCCCACCAAAGTATCGGTGTGCCACAACCGATTAAACTATTTGGAACAGAAGAACAAAAACAACGCTTTTTACCGCTCTTTAAAGATGGTGCTATTTCTGCATTTGCATTAACTGAGCCTAGTGTAGGCTCTGACCCTGCACAAATGGAAACAACTGCTACCTTAAATGCTGCTGGAACACATTATCTTATTAACGGTGAAAAACTGTGGTGTACCAATGGATTGATTGCAGATTATTTGGTTGTGATGGCCTGCACTGCACCTAAAATAGTTGATGGAAAAGAGGTTAAACAAATCTCTGCATTTATCGTAAAAGGAAAAAGTTCAGGGATCACTATAAAACATCGTTGTGATTTCATGGGTATCCGCGGTATTCAAAATGGTTTAATTGAATTTAAAAACGTCGAAGTAGCTGTGGAAGATAGAATTTTACAAGAGGGGCAAGGACTAAAAATAGCATTAGCAACCCTAAACACAGGACGTTTAACGATTCCCGCCGCGAGTACTGGTATGGCCAAGCAGTGTTTAAATATGGCTCGTCGTTGGGGAGGGAAACGCGTGCAATGGGGCTCGCCTATTGCAAAGCATGAGAAGGGTTCAAATCGTATTGCCTATATCGCGGCGACTACTTTTGCGATGGAAGGCGTTACTTGGATAACCAGTTTTATGGCTGATAAGGGCGATGTGGATATTCGAATGGAAGCTGCAATGGCGAAGCTATTTTGCAGTGAAATGGCATGGAGTGTGATGGACGAAACGGTACAAATGTTTGGTGGTCGAGGTTATGAAAAAGCCAGTTCATTAAAGGCCCGTGGAGAATTACCTTTCCCAGTAGAGCGCATGTTACGTGATTGTCGTATTAATCGTATTATTGAAGGCACCACTGATGTTATGGAGTTGTTTTTAAGCCGCGAAGCGTTAGATACGCACTTATCTTTGGCTTCTGACCTGATTAAACCTGGCGCTGATTTCACTACTAAGCGTGATGCTGCTTTTAAGTTGTTTAAAGAATATGCCTCTTGGTATCCATCACAAATCATTAATAAAGAGTTTATTGCACAATTTACTCTCAGTGGTACTTTAACCGAACATGTTAATTATTGCCAACGTACCTCACACCGTTTAGCGCGGGTTCTGTTTGAACAGATGTTGTTACATCGTGAAAAGCTTGAATTGCGCCAAGAAACACTAGGACACTTAATGACTATTGGTTGTGAGTTATTTGCAATGGCTGTGACTTGCTCCTATGCAAAAAACCAAGTTGCACTCGGCCATGAAAATGCGACAGCATTAGCGGATCACCATTGTGTACTAGCAACGGAAAGAGTAGAAGCGCATTTTAAAGCACTATCTACTCCACAGCGTAGTACCGCTAAAGCGATTGCTGAAGATATTTTGAGTGAACAGTATCAATGGTTGGAAGCAGGTATTTACCCTATTGCTGAGGGGGAATAATTGCTATGCGCGACCGTCCTACATTGGAAAAACCTAGTTCTTCTTTTTTGTTGTCAGGATGGTTGATCCAAATTATTGAAAAATTTACCAAGTCTTCTGTTTCGGCGGAGGGGGTTGAGTACCTAAGTAACAATCCCACTCTGTTTGTTGTTAATCACTTTACGCGCATGGAAACGGCCTTACTTCCACAGGCGTTATATAAATTTAACGGTCAAATGGTGCACTCGCTGGCTGACAGTTCGTTATTTGTAGGTAAGTTTGGCAGTATTTTAGAGTCGGTCGGTGCGCTGCCTTTAAATTTACCCGGACGTAATGAAAAAATTATCTCAGAGTTAATGCGTGGCACTTATAATTGGGTTATTTATCCTGAAGGTGCGATGGTTAAAAATAAAAAAGTACTGGATAAAGGCCGTTTGTCGATGCAAATATCCGATGCAACGGCCCGTGCTCCTCATACTGGTGCTGCAATGTTAGCGCTGCAAACCTTTCTTAAAAAAGAGGATTATAAAAAGGCAATTATAGATAATAACGAAACGTTAATTAGTTACTATCAAGAAACCTATAGCTTACATGGTCCATCGGATCTCTCTCCCCTAGATTTACATATTGTGCCGGTTAATATTAGTTATTACCCACTTCGACCGGGTAAAAACTTGTTATCTTCGGGTGCTCAGCTTTTTTTCAAAGATATTCCTGATTTTGTGGAAGAAGAGCTTTTAGTGGAGGGAAACATTATTCTGGAAGAGTGCGATATATCGATCTCCTTTGGCCATGCAATAGATTTACGACGCTTTACTAAACCATATCGACGTTTCTTTGCATTACTTAGTCCCTTTATCTCTCCTGCCAAGCGCATTGACTATTTAATGGGAGCAATGCGCCACCGATTAACTAATGAATTTATGTTGAGGGTGTACAGTAGTCTGACTATTAATATGGATCATTTAGTCGCTACTGCATTACGTTTTGTGCCGGCGCAGGGGATTAAAGAGGCTGACTTCAAAAAAGTTATCTATCTTGCCATTATTAATATTAAAGAGAACAAACAACGTCGTGTTCATCAGAGTTTATCGGAAGGGGTGATCAACCTTGTATCTGGTGAACGTTATGGACCCTATGAGTTAATCATTAAATTAGTGTTGAACGAACAAGTCGTGACTATCGAAAATGGCCAAATCATGGTCAATCATGAAAAATTCGAGATGCCTTACTCTTTTCATCGTATGCGTATCGAAAGCACAGTCAGTGTTCTTGCTAATGAATTTGAAGTCATGACTAAATATGTGAAACATATAAAGCGACTGATTGCGACATCACCTAAAAAATTATCTTTGCAAGTATCAGCTCAAGTATTGAAAACAGATTGTTGCTTATTTGAAGATGAGCGCATGCGGTCTTTTGACCGTTTGCATACAAAAAGCCGTGATATTGGTAAACCCCAACATTTAGCGGGTAAAGCCAATCAACCTGGAATCATTTTGATCCATGGTTTTTTAGCTTCACCAAAAGAGATGGAAGCCTTGGGTCAAAAGCTTAATGAATTAGGTTATGGGGTTTATTTAGTACGTTTAAGCGGCCATGGAACATTATCCAAAGAGATGCGTAATTGTACGGTGAAAGGTTGGTTAGAATCTGTTAACCGTGGCTATGCTGTTTTGTCTCATTATCATCAAAAGGTTGTGGTCGTTGGTTTTTCAGCTGGAGCTTTATTGGCGTTGATTAAAAGTTGTGCAAATGTCGATAATATCGTCGGGGTAGTGGCAATTAATCCAGCATTAGTCTTAAAGCAAAAATCAGTGTTCTTTTCTTCTTTATTAGATAGCTGGAATAATATGCTAAGCAGCTTTTCCATGGAAACAGGCACTATCAAATGGGTAGACAATGAACCTGAATGTTCTGATAGTAATTACGACCGAATATATATTGCAGGATTGAAGCAATTACTCTTATTGCAGGATAGTTGTAGAGAGCATTTAGAACGCGTTATTTTGCCATTATTAGTGATTCAAGGAAGCAACGACCCGACTATTGATGTGGATGGTGCGGAGGAAATAATAGAAAAAGTATTGAGTAATGATAAGCAATTACACCGTATCAATACGGATCATCACGTTATTGTAAGAGGGAAGAGGGCAGAAGAAGTATATAGGCCTCTATTAGACTTTATTGAAAAAGTAACAGAGCCCTATTATTAGTTTAAGTGACGTACTTAGACTTTATAAAAAAGTATGACGTTGCTTGTCTAAATTAAGTACTTTGTTTTTCTCAGTATCAAGTTCAATACCTTCTTCCTGTAACAAAGCTATTTTCTTTTCTGTACCTAATGCATATTTGCCTATCGCACCGTTGCTATTAACGACACGATGGCAGGGCACAACGATGACATCAGGATTATTAGCCATCGCGTTACCGACTGCTTGATAAGCTTTGCCGCCTAGTTGATGTGCAATATCTGCATAAGTGACCACCTTGCCTTTGGGGATTTGACGTAGTAGGTCATAGCATTGTTGGTTAAAAGGTTTATTTGAATCCATTGACCTCTTGCTCCGTTAAAAAACGAGACTCGCCGAGTGCTAGATTATGATCCAACTCTACATTGCCTATTTGTTCTCTGTGTAAGGTTGTTACAAAGTTACCTACTGCAGCAAACATGCGTTTTACTTGATGGTATTTCCCTTCACTGATGGTTAACAATACCTCATGATCTGAAAGTACTTGTAGTTTTGCAGGCAAACAAGGGTTCGTTTCACTTTTTAATTGAATACCTTGTGCAAATAAAGCAACAGCGTCATCACTGATTGGGTCTTGTAGTGTTATGCGGTAACGTTTCTCACATTTTTTACGTGGACTGGTAACTTGGTGCGACCATTGACCATCATCTGTAATTAGAATTAATCCCGTTGTATCAGCATCTAGTCGTCCGGCAATAAATACATTTTGCTTTTTTTCTATATCGATTAGGTTTAATAAACTTGGCATTTGTTCATCAACATTAGAGCTAATATAACCTTGTGGTTTATTAAGCATAATATAGCGGAACCCACGGATTGTGAGCACTTTACCTTTAAGCTCAATAATATCGTTAGCATCTACTTTATAAGAGCCACTGCGTAAGGTACCAGTTTGATTGCTGATCAAGCCTTTACGGATTGCACTTTTTGCTTCGCTACGTGTTAATTCTGTTGATTCACAGATAAATTTATCGAGTCTCATTATGTTATGTATTCTCTTCGTTCGTCGTGGTTTTTGTAAGTAAATCGCAGATACAGTTTTTTAAAAAAGTTTGCGCCTGTTTTTGTCCGCTAAATTGATGTGCTTGGACGATGCTTTGCCAACTGTGATTTTGGATAATCTTTTCAATCACACATCTTTGTTGTTGCTGAGTTAACACCTTTAGCGACGTATTATGTAATAACTCTATTAATAGGTATTCAACATTCTCATAACCGCGATGCGCATTAATATAAGCTGATAATGATTGCTTTATATTCGAAATTGGCCTGGTTACTACTATTTGTGGCCACAAAACCGTTACTAATGATGAGTCTAATTGGTTAAGTTGTCGACTAAGTTGTACTTTAACCTGTTTATGGAAGTCAGTCTGTATTTGATGGTGTAATTCTTTACCTTGTTGGCTTAAAGGTAAATTAACCATCAATGAGTGTTGTCCGCTGCTTTTATCTTTGCGCGTGCCAATACGTAATATTTGTAACTGATGCTTTAACCAAAAGCGTAATAAATAATCGCTGCCAGCAAAACTAGCACATAGATGATCAAATGCTTGCGTTGTTGTCCAGTCGACAATCCAGTTTAATAATTGACTACCATAGGATTGTTGTTGCAGAGTTGGTTGTACAGCAATACGCTGTATACGAGCAAACCGTTGAGTTGCAGCAAGTTTGAATCCACTATGAAAAGTCAGTGATTGCGCAATTAGGTGCCCAACAGGCCTACGTTTGCCTTGATAAATTTGTTCGCTAGTGATGTTATCAAGTCCACCTTCGTGTTTGACTAAAGCTACGGCTAATATTGTATCTTGTTGCTGCATTACTATTAGTGTTAAATCTTGATCGTTTAACAATGCCACTAAGTCAGAAGGTTTGGTTTGATAATGGGCATTAACCAACAGCGAAAAAATTTGATTCAATAATGGACCTGGTTGCAGTAATTCTGTCTTTTCGATCACACGGATGAGCGTTTTATGTTGGGTCTGTAATGTATGCAATGTCGGAGTCGATTCCATCAAACATAAACTATCCAAAGTAAAAGCTTCTACCGGATCACCTTTGGCCCAACGCACAGGTTGTTGAAGCTGGAAAGCTCGATATTGAGGTGAAATAAGTTTTAGTTGTTGTAGGAAGCGTAAGGCAAATCCTCTTCCAGAGCCTTCGTAACCAAATTGCGTTGTTGCAAATACAATACGAGAGTAGCGTTGTGCAAATATAGCTAATAGTTTAATGGGGATAGCGGCAGCTTCATCGATGATCAATAAATCACATACCGGCTTTTCACTACTTAATGCATCAGGCGCCATAAATTGTAATCGTTGTAAATTATTTGCATCATTAATGGTTAATTTAGCGTGTTTATATAAAGTAGTTACAGCCTGTTTACTCGGAGCACAAACAATAATCCTCATTAAATCTTGATTAAGTAATTGCGCGGCTGCCATGCCAAGTGCTGCAGATTTTCCTCTTCCCCTATTTGCTGTTAATACTAAAGGACGCCTACGATGTCCTGTAACCGTTTTAATAATTTTTTGTATGGCCAGTTGCTGTTCTTGTATATCTAGATGTTGGGCTGAGGGTGAGGAAGGTTTGTCAATAGAAACATTTTGCTGTGCATTTGTTATAGGCATATTTTCTGAGAATATTGGAAATTGATGTCGCTTAAGCTGCTTCTGCATGTAATGAGAAAAATAGTCTATTTCATTTTGTTGCAGTGGAAGTAATAAAACAATAACCGCCCCTGCACAGACAGCGCCTTCAGCAGCCGCAAACATATTGGCATCAAATGTTTTGTGCATATTCAAAATTAATAAGTAAACATCTTGCCCTAACAGTGATTTAGCATCACTGCATGTGATTGATGCAGGGGCTTCTCCGCACCATCGATAGGGGAGGGCACTATGCTCAATAATACTTAGAGCTTGTTGCTGACACCAGAGGTCACTCCCCTGTAAACAACATAATTGTCTGTGCGCAGATTGTTCTGCTATATGTTTACGTTGTTGGTAAAAGTTAATGGCAGCTGACACAGGAGATCCTAATAACAATAAAATGAGTATGAATTATACAATAAGCATAAAATGTAACATAAAAAAGGGGACTTAATACCAGCAAGCATGGCTTTAGCCTTGGATCCAAGAGTAAATAATATCAGGCAGATCCTTTTGAATGTTTTTTAAACAAATAGATAATAACTGCTTGCTTTAGTAAGTAGTTAATGTATTATACGCCCACTTGCCAATATGGCAGGTGGGTTTTTTAACCCCATAGCCAGACTTTAATGTTGGCTATCAAAAATGTCTCCCAATTGGGGAGCTACTAGTTTGAATATACACTTGAGATCTATTTAGAATAGATGGTCAGGTGTATATTTGTATGTTGTATTTTTAACTAGGAGTTTTGGTCCATGCAGAACCAAAGAATCCGTATCCGCCTTAAAGCTTTTGATCATAAACTGATCGATCAATCAACGGCGGAGATCGTTGAAACTGCAAAGCGCACAGGTGCTCAGGTACGTGGTCCTATTCCACTACCTACTCGTAAAGAGCGTTTCACAGTACTGACATCACCGCATGTAAATAAAGATGCACGTGATCAGTATGAGATTCGTACTCACAAGCGCTTGATTGATATCGTAGAACCAACTGAAAAGACTGTTGACGCACTTATGAAGCTAGATTTAGCTGCTGGCGTTGATGTTCAAATCAGTTTGGGTTAGAGAGGAGTTATCGTAATGACAATCGGTCTAGTAGGTCGTAAAGTTGGTATGACTCGCATCTTCACTGAAGATGGTGTCTCTATTCCAGTTACAGTTCTAGAATGTTCACCAAACCGTGTTACTCAAGTTAAATCACTTGATACTGATGGCTACCAAGCTATTCAAGTAACAGCTGGCTCTAAAAAAGCAAGCCGTGTAAACAAACCTGAAGCTGGTCACTTTGCGAAAGCAGGTGTAGAAGCAGGTCGTGGTTTATGGGAATTCCGCCTTGGTCAAGACGAAGGTGCAGATATTCAAGTTGGTGCTGAGCTAAGCGTTGAGTTGTTCAACGAAATAAATAAAGTAGATGTTACTGGTCAATCTAAAGGTAAAGGTTTCCAAGGTGCTGTTAAGCGTTGGAATTTCTCTATGCAAGATGCGACTCACGGTAACTCTATTAGCCACCGTGCCCCAGGTTCAATTGGCCAATGTCAAACACCTGGACGCGTATTTAAAGGCAAGAAAATGGCTGGTCACATGGGTGCTGAGCGTGTTACGACTCAAAACCTTGAAGTTGTACGCGTAGACATTGAACGCAACTTACTGCTCGTTAAAGGTGCAGTAGCTGGTGCGAAAAATGGCAACGTATTCATCAAACCTGCTGTTAAAGCATAGCCGAGGAGTTAGTAATGGAATTGGTATTGAAAGATGCACAAAGTGCTCTTGAAGTTTCTGACACTACCTTTGGACGTGAATACAACGAAGCCCTTGTACATCAGGTAGTCGTTGCATATGCAGCTGGTGCTCGTCAAGGTACTCGCGCTCAGAAAACCCGTAGTGAAGTTCGCGGTGGTGGTAAGAAGCCATGGCGTCAAAAGGGTACTGGCCGCGCACGTGCAGGTACAATCCGCAGCCCAATTTGGGTTGGTGGTGGTGTAACTTTTGCAGCTCGTCCACAGGACCATAGCCAGAAAGTTAACAAAAAAATGTATCGTGGTGCAGTGAGAAGTATTCTTTCTGAGTTAGTTCGTCAGGATCGTCTAATCGTTGTCGAGAAATTTACTGTTGAGGCTCCTAAAACTAAAGAGCTTGCAGCTAAATTAAAAGACCTGGATCTTAAAGATGTATTAATCATCACTGAAGAATTAGATGAAAATCTATTCTTAGCAGCGCGCAACTTGTACAAAGTTGACGTTCGTGATGTGCAAGGCATTGACCCAGTTAGCCTAATCGCGTTTGATAAAGTTTTAGTAACTGCTGATGCAGTGAAAAAGATTGAGGAGAGCCTAGCATGATCAGTGAAGCACGTTTACTGCAAGTTATTCTAGCCCCGCATGTCTCTGAAAAGGGAACTTTATCTGCTGAAAACCATAACACTATGGTATTCAAAGTTGCAGGTACTGCGACTAAAGCAGAAGTCAAAGCGGCAGTTCAGAAGTTATTTGATGTTGAAGTTACTGGTGTTCGCACACTTAACGTGAAGGGTAAAACCAAGCGTTCAGGTCAACGTATGGGTCGCCGTAGCGACTGGAAAAAAGCATACGTTACTCTGGCTGAAGGTGCAGATATCAGTTTCGATGGCGCTGAGTAGAGGAATTATTTTATGGCTATTGTAAAATGTAAGCCTACGTCTCCAGGTCGTCGCCACTTAGTTAAAGTGGTAAATAACGATCTGCATAAAGGCAAGCCATACGCTCCACTTTTAGAGTCAAAATCTAAATCTGGTGGTCGTAATAATGGCGGTCGTATTACGGTTCGACATATCGGTGGTGGTCATAAACAACACTATCGTTTAGTTGATTTTAAACGTAATAAAGATGGTATCCCAGCAAAAGTAGAGCGTTTGGAATATGATCCAAACCGTAGTGCGAATATTGCACTAGTACTTTACGCTGATGGTGAACGTCGCTACATCCTAGCCCCTAAAGGCTTGGTTGCTGGTGATATGATCCAATCTGGTGAAGATGCATCAATCAAAGCAGGTAACTGTTTACCGATGCGTAACATCCCAGTAGGTACAACAGTACACGCTGTAGAAATGAAACCTGCTAAAGGTGCACAAATTGCACGTTCAGCTGGTTCATACAGCCAAATTATAGCTCGTGATGGTGCTTACGTTACTCTACGTTTACGTAGTGGTGAAATGCGTAAAATCCCTGCTGAGTGTCGTGCAACAATCGGTGAAGTTGGTAATGCAGAACATATGCTACGTCAACTAGGTAAAGCTGGTGCTACGCGTTGGCGTGGTGTTCGCCCTACCGTACGTGGTGTTGTAATGAACCCAGTAGATCACCCACATGGTGGTGGTGAAGGTAAGTCATCGGGTGGTCGTCATCCTGTGTCTCCTTGGGGTGTTCCAACTAAGGGTTACAAAACTCGTAAGAACAAGAAAACTGATCAGTATATTGTTCGTCGTCGCAATAAGAAATAAGTAGAGGTATCGCCATGCCACGTTCTCTCAAGAAGGGTCCTTTTATTGACCTACACTTGCTGAAGAAGGTAGAGAAAGCGGTTGACAGTAACGAGAAAAAGCCTATTAAGACTTGGTCTCGTCGCTCTATGATCATTCCTGATATGATTGGTCTAACTATCGCTGTCCATAACGGGCGTCAACACGTGCCAGTATTCGTAACTGATGAAATGATCGGTCACAAACTGGGTGAATTTGCACCAACTCGTACTTACCGTGGCCATGTCGCGGATAAGAAAGCGAAGAAATAGAGGTAATTATGGAAGCTTTAGCTAAACATTTATATGCTCGTTCTTCGGCTCAGAAAGCGCGTTTGGTGGCAGATCAAGTACGTGGTCTTCCAGTTGAAAAAGCACTAGAACTTTTATCATACAGCCCTAAGAAAGCCGCTGTTTTGATTAAAAAAGTTGTAGATTCTGCAATTGCAAACGCCGAGCATAATGAAGGCGCTGATGTTGATGAACTAGTTATCACAAAAATTTGTGTTGACGAAGGTCCAACAATGAAGCGTATCATGCCGCGTGCGAAAGGCCGTGCCGATCGCATCATGAAGCGTTCTTGCCATATCACAGTAGTGGTATCAGACAGGGGTTAAACAATGGGACAGAAAGTTCATCCTAACGGTATTCGCCTAGGTATCACTAAAGCATTTAGCTCTACTTGGTATGCAGGCAAAAAAGATTTTGCAGATAACTTATACAGTGATTTTCAAATCCGTAAATTCTTAACAGAGAAATTGAAAAATGCTTCTTTGTCTAAAATTACTATTGAACGTCCAGCGAAAAGCGTACGTGTGACTATTCACACAGCTCGTCCTGGTGTTGTAATTGGTAAAAAAGGCGAAGATGTTGAATTGCTACGCACAGCTATTGCTAAAATGGCGGGCGTTCCAGCTCAAATCAATATCTCAGAAGTTCGTAAACCTGAACTTGACGCAAAACTAGTAGCAGATTCAATCTCTTCTCAGTTAGAGCGTCGTGTTATGTTCCGTCGTGCTATGAAGCGTGCGGTACAAAATGCTATGCGCCTAGGCGCTAAAGGTATCAAAGTTCAAGTTAGTGGTCGTCTTGGTGGTGCAGAAATCGCTCGTGACGAATGGTATCGTGAAGGTCGTGTACCTCTACATACTCTTCGTGCCGATATTGATTACTCAACATCAGAAGCATTGACTGTTTACGGTATCATTGGTGTTAAGGTTTGGATCTTTAAAGGCGAAATTCTTGGTGGTTTACCACTTCAACAAGAAGAAGCGCCAGCTAAACCAAAACGCAAAGGTCGCGGTAAGTAGGAGAAATACGCTATGATGCAACCAAAACGTATGAAGTTCCGTAAAATGATGAAAGGCCGCAACCGTGGTCTTTCTAAAGGTGCGGAAGTCAGCTTTGGCGAATTTGGACTAAAAGCAACTGGTCGTGGTCGAATTACTGCTCGTCAAATCGAAGCAGCACGTCGTGCAATGACTCGTCATGTTAAACGTCAAGGTAAAATCTGGATCCGTGTGTTCCCTGATAAGCCGATTACCAGCAAACCGTTAGAAGTGCGCCAAGGTAAAGGTAAGGGTAACGTGGAATATTGGGTTGCTCAAACTCAACCAGGTAAAGTTCTTTATGAAATGGAAGGTGTTCCAGAAGCATTAGCTCGTGAAGCGTTTGCTCTTGCAGCAGCTAAATTGCCAGTGGCAACAACTTTCGTAACTCGTAAGGTGATGTAATGAAAGCTAACGAACTTAAAGAAAAAAGCGTTGAAGAGCTTAATGCTGAACTTCTAAACTTATTACGTGAGCAATTTAACTTACGTATGCAGTTAAACACAGGTCAGTTAGAAAAGCCGCACTCAATCAAACAAGTGCGTCGTGACATTGCCCGTGTTAAGACAGTATTAAATCAGAAGGCAGGTGCGTAATGAGCGAAAAAAACACTCGTACTCTTCAAGGTAAAGTAATCAGTGCGAAGATGGATAAATCTATCGTTGTAGCTGTTGAACGTAAAGTGAAGCATCCGTTATACGGTAAATTCATGAAGCGTACTACAAAGCTACATGCACATGATGAAACAAACCAATGTAATGAAGGTGATATTGTACTAGTAAGTGAATGTCGTCCTC
The DNA here is from genome assembly GCF_037546705.1 of Vibrio sp. 2-Bac 85. Lineage (NCBI taxonomy): Bacteria > Pseudomonadati > Pseudomonadota > Gammaproteobacteria > Vibrionales > Vibrionaceae > Vibrio > Vibrio sp. 2-Bac 85. The sequence continues at coordinate 132,156 of NZ_JALAAB010000012.1, forward strand.
TATCTAAGACTAAGTCTTGGACATTGGCACAAATCGTAACCAAAGCATAACCTACTGTTTTCAGTAAGTTAAATTTGATTACATAAGCGAAACGGTGCTCAATTTTTGAGTGCCGTTTTTTTAGACTATCTTTCTAATAAAGTTGGTGGTATGATGCCGCTCCCTGAAAATATGGGAACACGACTCATTAGAGAGTATCAATAGTAAATAGCGGAGCACTATAATGATCCAAATGCAAAGTGTGCTAGATGTCGCCGACAATAGTGGCGCTCGACGCGTAATGTGTATTAAGGTCCTTGGTGGCTCGCATCGCCGTTATGCAGCAATCGGTGACATCATCAAAGTTTCTGTGAAGGAAGCAATTCCTCGTGGAAAAATTAAAAAAGGTGATGTTCATTCAGCTGTGGTAGTGCGTACCAGAAAAGGTGTACGTCGTCCCGATGGTTCTGTTATTCGTTTTGATCGCAACGCTGCGGTTATCTTGAATGCAAACAACCAGCCAGTCGGTACACGTATCTTTGGCCCTGTAACCCGTGAGCTTCGAAATGAAAATTTCATGAAGATAGTTTCACTGGCGCCAGAAGTACTGTAAGGAACCGAAAATGGCAGCAAAAATAAAACGTGACGATGAAGTAATTGTTATTGCCGGTAAAGATAAAGGTAAAACTGGGAAAGTTTCTCAAGTTTTAGCTAACGGTAAAATAATTATTGAAGGTGTAAATGTTCAAAAGAAACACCAAAAGCCAAACCCACAAGCGGGTGTAGCTGGCGGTATCATTGAACAAAATGCACCGATCGAAGTATCAAATGTTGCGATCTACAACTCGGCAACGAGTAAAGCAGATCGTGTTGGTTTTAGACTAGAAGACGGACAAAAAGTACGTTTCTTCAAATCTAATAATGAACTTGTGAAGTAACTGGAGTTTACGATGGCGAAACTGCATGATTTCTATAAAGACAACGTGGTGTCTGATTTGCAAAAGCAATTCGACTATACGTCTGTCATGCAAGTCCCTCGAATAGAGAAAATCACCCTTAATATGGGTGTTGGTGAAGCACTGGCTGATAAAAAAGTCCTAGAGCACGCTGCGTCAGATATGGCAGCAATCTCAGGTCAAAAGCCAATGATCACTAAAGCACGCCGCTCTGTGGCAGGCTTCAAAATTCGTGAAGGCTACCCGATTGGTTGTAAAGTAACACTACGTGGTGCACGTATGTGGGATTTCTTTGAGCGTTTGGTAACAATCGCTATCCCACGTGTACGTGATTTCCGTGGCCTGAATGCTAAGTCATTCGATGGTCGTGGTAACTACTCTATGGGTGTTCGTGAGCAAATCATTTTCCCTGAAATCGATTACGATAAAGTTGATAAAGTACGTGGTTTAGATATCACAATTACTACTTCAGCTAAGTCTGACGAAGAAGCACGCGCACTTTTGTCTGCGTTCAACTTCCCATTCCGTAAGTAAGGAGTTAGAAAATGGCTAAACAATCAATGAAAGCGCGTGAAGTAAAACGTGAGAAGTTAGTTGCTAAGTTCGCTGAAAAGCGTGCAGCATTAAAAGCAACAATTAACAGTGTAAATACATCTGACGAAGATCGTTGGAATGCAGTGTTAGAACTTCAATCGCTACCTCGTGATTCAAGTTCAGTACGTCAACGTAATCGTTGTAACGTTACTGGTCGTCCACATGGTTATCTTCGTAAATTTGGCATGAGCCGTATTAAGGTTCGTGAGCATATGATGCGCGGAGAAATCCCTGGCCTGAAAAAAGCCAGCTGGTAATCAATTAATCACGGAGTAAATAGTTATGAGCATGCAAGATCCTATTTCGGATATGCTAACGCGTATTCGTAACGGTCAAGCAGCAAGCAAAGTATCTGTTAAGATGCCTTCTTCTAAGCAAAAAGTTGCAATTGCAGCTGTGCTTAAAGCAGAAGGTTATGTTTCAGATTTCGCTGTTGCTGGTGACACAAAGCCTGAATTAGAAGTTACTTTAAAGTACTTCGAAGGCAAAAAAGTAATCGATACTATCAAACGAGTAAGCCGCCCAGGTCTTCGTATCTATAAAGGTGCAAATGATCTTCCTAAGGTTATGGCTGGTTTAGGTATTGCGATCGTTTCAACTTCTCAAGGTGTTATGACTGACCGAGCTGCGCGTAATGCAAGCATCGGCGGTGAGATCATCTGTTACGTATCTTAAGGAGTAATCTATGTCTCGTATAGCTAAGGCACCGATTACTGTTTCTGCTGGCGTAGAAGTAAAAGTAAATGGTCAAGAGATCACTGTTAAAAGTGGTAAAAGCGAATTAGTTCGTACTCTTAATGATGCTGTTATTGTTAATTTTGAAGATGGCGTATTAACTTTCGCACCTGTTGAAGGTGTTAAAGACGCATGGGCACAAGCAGGTACTGCACGTGCTAACGTTAACAATATGGTTGTAGGTGTAACTGAAGGCTTCAAGAAGACTCTTCTTCTTCAAGGTGTTGGTTACCGTGCACAAGTTAAAGGTCAAGATGTAAACCTAACTTTAGGTTTCTCTCATCCTGTTGTATATGCATTACCTGAAGGTATTTCTGCTACGGCTCCAAGCCAAACAGAAATTATTATTGAAGGTTCTGACAAGCAACAAGTTGGCCAAGTAGCTGCAGAGATTCGTGCATTCCGTCCACCAGAACCTTATAAAGGTAAAGGTGTTCGTTACGCTGATGAAAACGTGCGTCGTAAAGAAGCGAAGAAAAAGTAAGGTAAGACACTATGGATAAGAAAGCATCTCGTCTTCGTCGTGCTACCCGCACACGTAAGAAATTGCAAGATCTTGGTGCAACTCGTCTTGTGATAAACCGTACACCTCGCCATACTTACGCGCAGGTAATTACAGCAGACGCACAAGTCGTAGCAAGCGCTTCTACATTAGAAAAAGAAGTAATTGCACTAGTTAAGAACGGTGGTAATAAAGAAGCAGCTCAACTAATTGGAAAATTAGTTGCAGAGCGTGCGGTAGAGAAAGGAATTTCTAAAATTTCTTTTGACCGTAGCGGTTTCCAATACCACGGTCGTGTTGCAGCACTAGCTGACGCAGCTCGTGAAGCTGGTCTACAGTTCTAAGGGTAAAGATTATGTCAAAAGTAGAATCTCAAACCGGTGATCTGAACGAAAAGCTAATCGCAGTAAACCGTGTTTCAAAAGTAGTTAAAGGTGGTCGCATCTTTAGCTTCACAGCACTAACAGTTGTTGGTGATGGTAATGGTCGTGTTGGTTTCGGCTATGGTAAGGCACGTGAAGTTCCAGCAGCTATTCAAAAAGCTATGGAAAAAGCACGTCGCAATATCAGCGAAATCCAATTAAAAGGTAACACTCTGCAGCATCCTGTTAAGGGCCGTCATTCTGGTTCTAAGGTATATATGCAACCAGCATCGGAAGGTACTGGTATCATCGCAGGTGGTGCAATGCGTGCCGTGTTAGAAGTTGTTGGTGTACAGAACGTACTATCAAAAGCTTACGGCTCAACTAACCCAATTAACGTTGTCCGCGCTACGATGGATGCACTAGAGAGCATGAACTCTCCTGAGCAAATCGCAGCTAAGCGTGGCTTAAACGTTAGTGATATTCTGGGGTAATTCAGCATGGCTACTAAAACGATTAAAGTAACTCAAACCAAAAGTGCAATTGGCCGTTTACCAAAGCACCGTGCAACATTAACAGGTCTAGGCCTGCGTCGCATCGGTCACACAGTAGAGTTGCAAGATACTCCTGCTGTACGTGGTATGGTTAATAAAGTTTACTATATGGTTAAGGTTGAGGGGTAATTATGAAACTAAATACTCTATCTCCAGCAGCTGGTTCTAAACCAGTACGTAAACGTGTCGGTCGTGGTATCGGTTCTGGACTAGGTAAGACAGGTGGCCGCGGTCACAAAGGTCAAAAATCTCGTTCAGGCGGTACTGTACGTCCTGGTTTTGAAGGCGGTCAAATGCCATTAAAACAACGTTTACCAAAATTTGGTTTCACATCTCGTAAATCTCTAGTTAGCGGTGAAGTTCGTTTGAACGAAATTGCTAAAGTAGAAGGCGATATTGTGACACTAGAAACGTTGAAACAGGCAGGTCTACTAACAAACACTACTAAGTTTGCTAAAGTAGTTCTATCTGGTGAAATCTCTCGCTCAGTAACAGTACAAGGCCTTCGTGTAACGAAAGGTGCTCGTGCTGCAATTGAAGCGGCAGGCGGAAAAATCGAGGAATAATAGGTAATGGCTAAGAAACCAGGATTAGATTCAAAAGCGGCACAAGGAAGCAATTTAAGTGAACTTAAAACTCGTTTACTATTTGTTTTAGGCGCTATATTAGTGTTCCGTGCGGGCTCTTTTGTTCCAATTCCTGGTATTGACGCCGCTGTCCTAGCTGATTTATTCCAACAGCAAAAGGGTACCATCATAGAAATGTTTAACATGTTCTCTGGTGGTGCGCTTGAGCGTGCTTCTATCTTTGCATTGGGTATTATGCCGTATATTTCTGCGTCTATTATTATCCAACTGCTTACGGTAGTTCATCCTCCTTTAGCTGAGCTAAAGAAAGAGGGTGAGTCTGGTCGTCGTAAGATTAACCAGTACACACGTTACGGTACTTTGGTATTAGGTACGTTCCAAGCAATTGGTATTGCAACCGGTTTGCCAACGATGATGCCCGGACTTGTTGAAAATGCAGGTCTGAGCTTTTACATCACGGCAGTTGTTAGTTTAGTGACTGGAACTATGTTCCTTATGTGGCTAGGTGAGCAAATAACTGAGCGCGGTATTGGTAATGGTATTTCTATCATTATCTTTGTAGGTATTATTGCTGGGTTGCCATCGGCAATCGGGCAAACTGCTGAGCAAGCACGACAAGGTGAAATTCACCTTCTAGTGTTACTAGCATTAATTGTTATCGTTTTTGCAACTACTGCGTTTGTAGTATTTGTTGAACGTGGTCAGCGACGTATCGTTGTTAACTACGCAAAACGCCAACAAGGCCGTAAGGTTTTTGCTGCTCAAAGCACTCACTTGCCATTAAAATTAAATATGGCTGGTGTAATTCCTGCAATTTTTGCCTCGAGTGTTATCTTATTTCCTGGTACTATTGCCCAGTGGTTTGGTCAGACTGAAGGTTTAAGCTGGTTATCGGATGTTTCTTTGGCGTTACAGCCAGGACAACCGTTGCATATGATGTTATATGCTGCTGCTATTATCTTCTTTTGCTTCTTTTATACTGCACTTACGTTTAACCCACGTGAGACTGCAGATAATTTGAAGAAAAGCGGTGCCTTTATCCCAGGAATCCGTCCAGGAGAACAAACATCACGTTACATTGATAAAGTGATGACGCGTCTAACATTAGCTGGTGCGTTATATATTACCTTTATCTGTTTGATTCCCGAGTTTATGATGGTTGCAATGAATACGCAGTTCTACTTCGGTGGTACTTCGTTATTAATTATTGTTGTTGTTATCATGGACTTTATGGCACAGGTGCAGACTCATTTGATGTCTAATCAATATGATTCTGTCTTGAAAAAAGCTAACTTGAAAGATTACGGTAAATAACCAAGTCTGAAAGTTATAATCACGGAGTGTTGCAATGAAAGTTCGTGCATCCGTTAAAAAAATCTGTCGTAACTGCAAAGTTATCAAACGCCACGGTGTGGTGCGAGTTATCTGCGTAGAGCCAAAGCATAAACAACGCCAAGGCTAATCCACAGAGATTTTGGATATATCAGCAGCTTAGGTGAATTTTTCATCTAAGCTGTGTTTTGTTTGCTAATTTATCATTTGTCGAGTATCCTACCGGGCTTTTCACAAATGAATCGTTAAC
>NZ_JALAAB010000013.1:0-135005 GCF_037546705.1 Vibrio sp. 2-Bac 85
TTATTATGATTATTTGCAATAAAGTGACTGAGTGACTAATTAAACAACAAAGAGCGCATTTTTCATGCAAAATAGTGATAATTCAGGACTAAAAAGGAAAAGTTAATTGTATTAAGTTGCACTTAATATCTAAATTTTATTATCTATAAGCACTGATATAAGTACAAATAGTCCATTTTTAACTATTTTAATAATAGTTAAAGTCATAATTTAAGGCCTTTCACTTATATGAAAGACTTTAATGTCTATTAAGTTAGCTTATTGATCTAATGTTAATTGGTAAAAACTTACTTTTGCATAATCACCAGCTGCAATTCCATTGTTAGTACATTCAGATGATCCAACATTACATTGGTTATAATTACCTGCTTTAAAGTACATCCAATCATTTGCATAACCTTCGTCGTATTCATTACCTCTATAATGTGGTTTCGACAAATCTATTTCTGCTGTTTTAACTTCTTCGCCTTGTTCTCCGATATTTTTAACAAAGGTTAAATGCATAATGCTATTTTCTACATTTACATTATATGAAAACACTTCACCTAACTTAATCCCGTCCATTGGTTCAGCTGAGCCTTCACGTAAATCATAAGCACCAAACACGTTATGATAAATATCTTTACGTTTTGAGTAATTATCACCCGTCGCATTTATTTCATAACGCCAATACAGTGAACCGTATTCATGACCGGGTAATTTACGGTATACGATTTTTAAAGGTTCGTTTTTTGAACCATGAATTTGGCCTATGACAGTAGAGAAAGCACCGTTTTTATCTGCGTTACCGCTCGTACTTACCCAATCTACTGATAATGTTGCAGATAACTCTCCACCGATTGAGCCATAATCTGCTGCATCGGGGTTAGCGGCGATTGCAAAATTGTTTTTTGGATCTTTATATGACTTGGCTAACATAGCACGTAATTCACTACGCGCATTTTTGCTGTTTGGCGTTGTCATTGCTTTGTTCGGAGTAGCAAATACCATCGCACCGGTTCTTGCATCTGTATAAAACCAATCAGAATGAGTATAAGGATTGGTAGTGCTTCCTAGTTTTTGAGCAGAAATTTCCATAACTTTGCCTGCACGGCCAGGTTTGTCATCTTCCATTGGAATATTAATTTTCCATTTTGTAAGGTCAAAGTTTTGAGATGGTGCTTTGTAAGGATCTAGTTTAGTGATTAATGCTGTTGTATTAGCAGATGGATGTAAAGGCGTTGTTGCATTAGCAACTTGTCCTGTTACATAATCGCCTTCATTTACTTCATTAGTAGCGTTACTCGCACAACCAACTAACAAACTTGCCACAAGCGCACTTAAATATATTTTTTTCATGAGAATGCCTACTCTATTAATATCAACAAAAAAACTTGAAAGGCAAGTTATAATATTATTGTATTATTAATTGTGATCTTCTTGGAAAATATTAAGACTTAATATTCAATAGATAAGAGGTATATGATTTTTTGTTAACTGTGTGGCATTAATTATTTCTATTCAAAAAAGAAGAAGTGAATAAAAACGAAGAAGGTTATTGGTTAGTAAAAAGGAGCCTAAGCCCCTTTATGATTTTCTAATATTAGCAATATGTTAAATATTATGCTTTATATAAGCAAAGGTAAGCAGTTTGAACGACAACTTTAACATCAAAGCTTGAATTTGCTTCTACTTCAAATGTTTCACCTGCTTTATAAGTTTTCCACTCAGTTGTATCAACTAAGCGCACTGTTAGACTACCACTTACTACTGTCATATATTCATAAGCACTAGTACCAAATGTGTACTCACCAACTTCCATTACGCCTACTGTTGCAGGTAATGTTTCGCTTTGGAATGCGATTGATTTAACGTTACCATCGAAATATTCATTTGCTTCAAAACTCATTTTAATCCCTTTATTATTTCATTTGCTGGTGAATCATTGCGCAGAGAGTATGGCGAAGCTGCACCTAAAATTCAAGTTTCCAATTCTGATTGTAGTGTTTCTATCTGTTCTTGCGCATCCATCCATAACATTTCAGCTTCTTCCAACTGCTCTTTTACTTCGCCTTGTTCTTTTAATAGATTAGTTAATTTCTTTTTATTCTCTTGATCATAAAGCGAACTATCACTTAACTGTTCTTCAATCTCGGCCACACGAGCAGAATGAATATCCATTTGCTTTTCAGCGCTGGTTAGCTGCTTTTTAAAAGGCGTTAGTTTTTTACGAAATTCAGCTTCTAATCTTTTTTGATCTTTACGATTAGCACTCACCGACACGATTTTATCTTCGCTTTGAGAGGCTTGTTTTTCAATACGCTGTTGATCTGATAACCATTGATGGTAATCATCTAGGTCACCAGAAAATGGCTCCACTTTTTTATCGTGTACTAAATACAGATCATCAATAGTAGTACGTAATAAATGTCTGTCATGTGATACAACAACCATGGCACCTTCAAATGCTTGTAGTGCAACCGTCAGTGCATGCCGCATTTCTAAGTCTAAGTGATTGGTTGGTTCATCAAGTAATAATAAGTTAGGTTTTTGCCAAACTAATAATGCTAAAACTAAACGTGCTTTTTCTCCACCAGAAAACGGAGCGACAATATCAAAAGCTTTGTCACCTTGAAAACCAAAGCTACCTAAGAAGTTACGCAATGGCAGCTCTTTCTCATCTGGTGCCAAACGCATTAAATGTTGCATTGGGCTTTCGTCTAGATGTAAAAACTCTAATTGATGCTGTGCAAAGTAACCAATCTTTGCATTGGTATTGATTTCAATCTTGCCAGATTTAGGCTGAAGCTGATTTGAAAGTAATTTAACGAGTGTTGATTTACCCGCACCGTTGCGACCTAACAAGCCAATACGGCTACCAGGGACTAGGTTTAATTTTATTTCATCAAGAATTAATAGATCTTCGTAACCTGCACTCACTTTTTCCAGTGTAAGTAATGGCATGGGTAAAGCTTCAGGCTCTCGAAATGAAAAACTAAATTGGCTATCAAGATGTGCAGGTAATAACGTTTCCATTTTTTCGAGCGCTTTAATACGGCTTTGTGCTTGTTTGGCTTTATTGGCTTTATAGCGAAAACGATCAATATAACTTTGCATATGATCCATTTGCGCTTGTTGTTTTTCGTAGGAAGATTGTTGCTGCATCAATTTCTCAGCACGCTGGCGCTCAAAGCTAGTGTAGTTACCGGTATATTCAAATAATTTATTCTGTTCTATATGAATAATTTTATCGACGATACTATCAATAAAGTCTCGGTCATGAGAAATAAGGATTAATGTTCCTTGATATTGATGTAACCATTTTTCAAGCCAGATCACCGCATCTAAATCAAGGTGATTGGTTGGTTCATCGAGCAACAATAAATCGGATGGGCAAAGCAACGCTTGTGCTAAATTTAAACGCATGCGCCAACCACCAGAAAAGTCACTTACCGGTCGACCTTGAGCTTGTTCACTAAACCCTAACCCTGCTAATAACTCAGCAGCACGAGATTCAATGGTATAACCACCAGCATTATCTAGTAAAATATGCATTTCAGCGATTTTAGTACCATTATCTTCAGCCTCTGCTTGTTTTAATTTTGCTTGTAAAGCACGAAATTGATGGTCGCCATCGATTACATATTGCAAGGCATTAGTATCTAAAGCAGGCGTTTCTTGAGCAACACTCGCTAGTCGCCAATGCTGAGGAATAGTTAATTCGCCGGCATCAACTTGGTGCTCTTGCTTTAATAAAGTGAAAAAACTAGATTTACCACAGCCATTGGCACCAACTAAACCTACTTTTTGTTTTGGATTGATGGTTGCACTGGCATTTTCAAGTAAGGCTTTTCCACCTCGGATAAATTCGATATTAGTTGCAACAATCATAAATTCAGAGTCTCAATGTAAATCAGGTAAATTAGAGCAAGATAATAACGAACTTTACAAAGTTGAGCCATAACTACTGAAAATGAGTGCTAATTTGTTTATCATTACGTACTTTTTGTCATTTGTGATTTGTATATGCCTGTATCTAAAAATAAAAAACGCTTCATCGCTGGAGCTGAATGCCCACAATGTAAGACTATTGACAGTATTGCTTTGACACTGGAAAATGCAGTTGAGACTTTAACCTGCGTCGCTTGTGGTTACACACAAACACAAACGCCTAATCAGGCTAAATCAGCAACACGTCAATTTGAACAAATAATTGGTGTTTTTGATCCATCTGAACCCGATAAAGAATAGAGAGAAATAACGATGAAAATTGAAAAAAATTCAGTAGTAGCAATCCACTTTGGTGTTGCAGAAGTTGACGGTAATGCGCTTGATAGTACAGAAAACGGTAGCCCACTTGAATTTATTCAAGGTGCACAATATTTAGTACCAGGTTTAGAGAAAGAGTTAGAAGGTAAAGAAGCGGGTTACAAATTTGATGTAACACTGCAAGCAGAAGATGCTTACGGTCCTTTCCAAGAAGAGTTAGTTCAAGAAGTTCCTCGTACTTTATTTGAAGGCGTTGATGAAATTGAAGTCGGTATGTCATTTCAAGCAGAAACAGAGCAAGGTCCTCGTACTGTAGAAGTCACTGGCGTAACTGAAGAAAATGTTAGCATTGATGCAAATCATCCTCTAGCAGGTATGGCATTACAATTTGTTGGTGAAGTTATTTCTGTTCGTGCTGCGACTGATGAAGAAATGTCACATGGGCATATTCACTCAGCTGAAGGCTGTGGACATTCTCACTAAATAGAACCTTATTAAATAACTAGTTACTTGATAGCTTGTTATTTAATAGATAGTCATTAAACAGACTATTTAGAAAAGGGCTAACAGTAAGCTAGGCTACATAAATTTGTGGCCTTTTTTATAGCTAATTTTCCTCTTTAATAATTGTCAGAAATGCCCCTTTAAAAACAATTCACCTGCCAAACGCAGTAACAAAGTAACTCTAGACAATGCTTTAAAGATGATTTGCTAATAAATAATCTAAACAGCTAGATATCATAATTAACGGTCGGTTCAGGTATAGGTGACACTGCATCGTTATATTTTGCTTGAATCACTGAGACTACTTGCTTGTAATCGGAGATCCCCTTTAATTGTACAGAGACTTTATCCATCTCGCGATGTGAAAGTTTTAATTTGCTGGAAAAGAAAAAATCACGTCTTTGATTGAAGCCACTTGAATGTCTTTGTTGTTTTGACTCAGGATTATCCTTTTGAAGAATTTGCCCAGACTGATGAGCGACCTGTTCTCGTTCTTGCTGAGATCGCATTTTAGCGTAAGCATGCGTTTCCTCGGTTTTTGGAATCGCTGTTTGTAATTGATTTTGACGATGAAGTGTTTCCGCGGCTTGCGGGAAAGGAGCCGCGACAATAGGTGGGAGTTGAACATTTACATTAACCATGAGGGTTAAAGTTAGACAGACACATCAATCAGTGAACCAACCATCTCATCAGCTGTTGTGATCACTTTTGCAGAAGCTTGTGCTTGAATTTCCGCTAGCTTCATATTGATCAATTCTGCTGTCACTGGTTGTGAGTCATAACTGCTATTTTCTGTATTTTCAGAATTCACGGGTTGATTAGCAATCTTTTCACTGGATTCAGTTATTTGCTGTGATGCTTGATTCAAGCCATACAGCCCTGAAGAAAACGCTGAATTTATTTCCATAAATAACTCCTAAGCAATGATTACAACTCCATTATGGCTACTTTTTAAGCAAAGATAAAGCTTAACATGAATAGTTATCCTTCAATAAAGTCGATCACGACACGCTGAAAATGAACAGATTCACTTATAAATGGAGCATGTGAAGAATGTTCAAATATAACCTGCTGATTAGCAGGATATAATTTAATCAACTCAGGCATATTCGCAATAGGCACCAAACTATCCAAGCGTCCAAATAAACTTAAACATGGCATAGTTAATTGACTAAATGATTCTCGTAAATCAACATTACTTAATAAATCTAAACCTGCAATCAACGCATTTTGCTTTGGTTGTGGCTGTTCTGCTAATAAACCTTTAATAATAGCAATATCATTTTTTACCGTCACACTCCCCATTGCCTGCAAGGATAAAAATCGATTTAATGTTTTTTCAGGCTGTGTAATGACTCCTGTTTTAAATCGCTCAAAAACCGCTTTTTTTACACCTAACCACTGGCCTTGTTCTACAAATTTTATCGCAGCACACACCTGAATTAATTTTTCAACGCGTTCAGGATGATGACGTGCGACATAGGTTGCAATCAGCCCACCTAGCGACCATCCACACCAAATGGCATTATCGGGTAATTTTTTCAAAATTAAGTCTGCGATATTGGCCAAAGAATAATCTGAAATTTCAGGTTCTTTACCAAATCCCGGAAGATCAACTAGATGCACGCAATAATGTTGACTTAGTTGTTCAGCTGCAAGTTGCCAGATAGCACTATTTACTCCCCAGCCATGCACTAACACTAAATTCTTCCCTGTACCCATTGATTGATAAGCAACCTGATGTTGAGGCTGACGACCTTCAGGAATACTTATTTGTAGATTAGTCGACTCATCACCTTGCTTATTACTTTGCTGTTCTATACTCACCGTAACCTCATTTAATAATAGGGTTTGATTTGAAAAATCTTCTGAATGCGATTAATCAACACTGCCAAACATTACTTGAAGCTTGTTTACCAAGCCATTGTTTATTGTGCCACTTACCTAGTAAGCAGTCTCTTATTTGTCAGTGTTGTTATGATTCAATCTTAACAGATAGGCCTTGTTGTTTACATTGTGGTTGTGGATTAACAAGCTCACAAGCATATTGTGGAGAATGCTTACAACATCCTTTTAGTTTTCGTCAACTACATGCGATAGCAAGCTATCAAACACCCTTTCCCGTTTTAATAAAACAATTAAAATATAATGGTCAAATATTATATGCAGATTTACTCGGTTTATTGCTCGCTCATTCAATACAAAACCGTTATAGCCAGCAACAATTACAAGAAATCGATTGTATTATCGCAGTGCCACTACACACCAAAAAACACAGAAGCCGAGGTTTTAATCAAGCACAATTAATTAAGGATTCTTTAGTCAAGCACTTGCCCGTAATTACACTGTACGAACCACCCGTTAATCAGCCATTTATTATTAGAAATAAATTAACCACAGCACAGGAAGGATTATCAAGAGCACAGCGTTTACACAATTTAAATCACGCATTTTCATTAAGTAAAGACGCAGAGATAAGTTTACAGGGGAAAAGTATTGTAATTATTGATGATGTTGTCACTACGGGTGCAACTATTAATAGCCTATGCCAATGCTTATCAACAGCTAAAGTTAAGACAATTGATGTTTGGTGTATTTGCCGTACTGAATTAGGCTAAGCAGCTTTAATATGACTAATTAGCTCTAATATTTACTAAGTAACTTTAACTCTCAATGACTAAAAAACCACAATAACGTTAAATCTTTTACGCATTACTGACGTTTAAGAAGAATTCCTTTAAATATCAATACATAAAACGACCAATAATGTTTCTATAATAGCTTTTATTTGATCCTAAATTTTATTATTTGTTGCATTTTCACTCTTTGCTTTATTATTGCATTCAAATCTCGCTATAATGTCCTAGTAAATTACTCAAGCATAAAGGTTGAACATGATCGAAATTACTCCAGTTGCACAAGCACATTTTGCAAAATTACTAGCGCCACAAAAAGAAGGCACTAACATCCGAGTGTTTGTTATCAACCCAGGCACACCTAAAGCAGAATGTGGTGTATCTTACTGCCCACCGGAAGCAGTTGAAGCTAGCGATACACGTTTAAGTTTTGAAGGTTTTGATGCATTAGTTGATGAAGTTAGCTTACCTTACCTAGAAGATGCATTTGTTGACCTAGTTGAAGAAGATGCAGGCACACAACTAACACTGAAAGCACCAAACGCAAAAATGCGTAAAGTGAAAGATGACGCTCCACTACTAGAACGCGTTGAATACGTTATTCAAGTACAAATAAATCCTCAACTAGCAAGCCACGGTGGATTTATTAAACTAATCGAAATCACTGATGATAACGTTGCTGTGATTGAATTTGGCGGTGGCTGTAATGGTTGCTCACAAGTAGACTTGACCTTAAAAGAAGGGATCGAGAAAGAATTACTTGAAGAGTTCTCAGGAGAGCTAAACGCAGTACGCGATGTTACTGAGCATGCTCAAGGCGATCACTCTTTCTATAAGTAACGTCTAACTTGTTTTAATGCGGTTGTTTGAAGGGTAGATAACCGCATAATACCCTCCTAATATTGTTATTAATAACAGTGCGAATAACATTTCCTTACCCAAACTCAAAAACAATAGTAAACACGTAGCACTTGCGATAACCGCTATCCAGCGACCTTTACCCGGCAGTAATTGAATCCCCGCGATGCCAGCTGCAAGATAAATTAGAATAAATAATCCATTCGCATAAGCAATTAAATTATCAATGGGCAAATCAATAAAGTTACTGATTAATAGCATCACAAAACAAAGCATAACCGCAAAAGAGAGTCCCCAATAAGCAACACGATGTTGATTTAAGCGGGTGAAGTTAAGGTGAATTTGCTGTTGATTACCCATACTTTGTAATAAGCGAGAAAATCCAACAAAGTATAAGCTTACTGAAATAAAGCAGGTACAAAACCCTACTAAATTTACTAATACATAACCTTTACGGCCTAAACTAGACTCAACTAAATGTACCACTGAATTAAGATTCCTCTCCTGATCGCCATAAAAGCCTGTCTTTAATAAGCTGATACTAATTAACCCGTAAACCACTAAGGTAATAGTGATCCCGATGAAAATAGTCAGAGGAAAGTCTCGCTGTGGCTGCTCAAAGTCATCGGCAATATGCGTAATCGCTTCAATACCTAAAAAACACCAAAGAATAAAAGTCGCCGCTAACGCAACCTTATCGAAGTGAAACTCAGTGATAGGCAATACTAAAGATGGATCTAGCTGGGTATCAATGGAAGCAAACAACAAGGTCCCGACAATGAGAGCACTCAATGCAGATTGGATCACAGCCGCTGTTTTTAGTCCTAGTAGATTAATAATTAAAACTAACAACAGCATAGTGATAGCAATCAACAATCGATGATCCGCGCCTGTCGCAAGTAACTGCCATTCTATTAATGCATTTTGTAAAAAGTTGGCAGCTGTCATGGCGATAACAGGCGACCCCAATGCCACTACCCAAATAAATAACCAACTGACCAATCGTCCACTGCGCTCGCCAAATGCTTGCTGCACATAATAAGCAGTACCGCCAGCATGAGGATAAATTTTACCTAATTGTGCAAAGGTAAAAACGATAGGCACAATTAAAATGCCCATTAACGTCCAAGCTAATAGTGACCAACTGCCCGCTACTTGCGCTGCAATAGCAGGAATAATAAAAACACCAGATCCTAATAAAGCAGAAACTAATAAACCAACGCCTTGTAATACCGACAATTTATGGGTGTGCAATGCCACTGTGACTCCTTGAAAGACAATATCTGTGAGGGATATATGGAAAACAGCAGTTTATCACTGCAAACAACGACATTAAGTAATAAAAGGAAATTAAATGAAATAAAAATCAAGCAACCATCTAAAAATAGAAACCACAAGTCAATTATCGGATTTCCCATGGTTGATAGCGATTAATTTATAAAAAACGTGCGGTTTGTCAAAATAAAGCGGGCATTTTATAAACAAATACAGTAGAATGCGCCTCCCTCGCAGAAGGATCCATCTAAAGCGAAGCAGAATATTCAGAGTAAACCTACTACGCGATTGATTTCGCGAAAATTAATGGACACGTTTTACAGCTTCTAACTTGTTAGGCTGATGTAGGAATAGGCTGAATTTAACGTACATTCGAGTAATGTGCAGAATTTTATAAACTCATGAGGCCACTATGTCAGAGTCAGAAAACCAACAAGCAGTAGAAGAAGTAACAGGACCAACATTTAAAGATTTAAACTTACCAGAAGCGCTTGTTAAAGTTGTTTCAGAAATGGGTTACGAAACACCATCTCCTATCCAAGCACAATGTATCCCACACCTATTAAATGGTGAAGACGTATTAGGTCTTGCTCAAACAGGTACTGGTAAAACAGGTGCATTTGCACTGCCTTTATTAGCAAACATTGATATTAGCAAAAACCATCCTCAAGTATTGGTACTAGCGCCAACACGTGAGCTTGCGATTCAAGTTGCAGAAGCATTTCAATCTTATTCTCGTCATATGCGCGGCTTCCACGTTATGCCTATTTACGGCGGTCAAAGCTACAATATACAGTTTAAGCAATTAACTCGTGGTCCACACGTAGTTGTTGGTACTCCTGGTCGTATCATGGATCACTTGAAACGTAAAACATTAGACTTATCAAACCTAAAAACATTAGTACTTGATGAAGCTGATGAAATGTTACGCATGGGCTTCATTGATGATGTAGAAACGATCATGAAAGAAATGCCAGAAAAGCATCAAACAGCGCTTTTCTCAGCAACAATGCCTGATCAAATTAAACGCATTACTAAGCGTTACATGAACAACCCAACAGAAGTTAAGATTAAAGCTAAAACATCTACTGTTTCAAACATTGAACAAAAATGTTGGATCGTACGTGGTGTTAATAAGTTAGACGCTTTAACTCGTATGTTAGAAACTGAAGACTTTGATGGTGTTATCATCTTTGCTCGTACTAAAACAGCAACAGTTGAATTAGCAGAACGTTTAGAAGCACGTGGTTACCGCAGTGCAGCACTAAACGGTGATATGAATCAACAAACACGTGAACGTACTATCGCTCGCCTTAAATCAGGTGGCTTAGACATCTTAGTAGCAACAGATGTTGCTGCACGTGGTCTAGACGTAGAACGTATTAGCTTAGTTGTAAACTACGATATCCCAACAGATACTGAATCTTATGTTCACCGTATCGGTCGTACTGGTCGTGCTGGCCGTACTGGTAAAGCAATCTTATTTGCTGCACCGCGTGAGCGTCGTTTACTACAAGCAATTGAACGTGCAACTCGTCAACCAATTACTATTATGGACTTACCAACACGTGATGAAGTAACTCAAACACGTATTGATAACTTCCAAAAACAAATATTCTCTACATGTGAAAGTGAAGATCTAACATTCTTCCGCACTTTGTTTGAGCAAATGGTAAACAACACTGAAATTGATGATACAGATCTTGCTGCTGCGTTATTATTCATGGCACAAAAAGAAAAACCATTACAGCCTGTTGAAGAAAAATTTGTAGAACCACGTAGCAATGATCGTAACGAACGTAGTGATCGTGGTGATCGTCCTCGTCGTGACCGTAACGAACGCAGTGACCGTCCTCGTGGTGATCGCCCTGACCGCAATGACCGCGCACGTAGCGAAGATAAACCTCGTGGTCGTGGACGCCCTACTGATGTTGAACTTGAAATGTTCCGTTTAGATGTTGGTCGTGAGCACGGTGTACAAGTTAAAAACATCGTTGGTGCAATTGCAAATGAAGCAAATATCAATAGTCGCTTCATTGGTGATATTCGTTTAAACGATGATCACTCTACAATTGAATTACCAAAAGGTATGCCGGAAGAAACACTTTCACACTTAAGAAATGTGCAAGTATGTAAACGTCCACTAAACCTTAAAAAGTGCTAACCATTAAGGTTTAGTATTTTATCAAGGAGGCTAACGCCTCCTTTTTTATACCTGAAATTTATCAATCATCCTATTCAAGGCAATAAAAAAGGCCGCTAACCTAAGTTAACGACCTCTCATAGTTTGCTTACTAGTTAAAGCTCTAAACCAATTTAAGCTAAGCCTTATTTCTTTTTAACGGGACGCTTCCAGCCTTCAATATTGCGCTGTTTAGTACGTGAAATACATAATGCGTTATCAGGAACATCACTTACCACTGTTGTACCCGCACCTGTCGTCGCGCCATTACCAATGGTAACAGGAGCAACAATCTGACAATCACTGCCCACAAAAACATCGTTACCAATAACAGTCAGGTGTTTATTAACACCATCATAATTACAAGTGATCACACCAGCACCAATATTAACGCCACTACCAACCTGGCTATCGCCAATATAACTTAAATGACCGCATTTAGTACCTTCACCTAAGGTTGATTTTTTAACTTCAACAAAGTTACCAATATGCACTTCTTTTGCAATTACAGTATCTGGACGAAGTCGTGCAAAAGGACCAATTGAGGCATTTTCGCCAATTTTTGCACCTTCGATAATAGAATTTGCTTTAATCTCCGTATTATCTGCAATATCACAATTTTTTAGGATACAGCCAGCTCCAATCTTAACGCCGTAACCTAAGTTCACTTTACCTTCGATGATCACATTGATATCAATATCAACATCTTGCCCGCAGGTTAGTTCACCACGCAAGTCAAAACGAGTTGGGTCGCGTAACATCACTCCATCAAGTAATAACTTGTTAGCGTTTTCAAGTTGAAAAGCACGTTCTAAATTAGCAAGTTGCAGACGGTTATTAACACCTTCTACTTCAAAAGCATGTTCAGGTTGAACTGTTTGAATTGAAGCGCCTTCTGAATATGCCATTGCAATAATATCCGTTAAGTAATATTCGCCAGCAGCATTATCGTTAGATAAAGCAGGTAACCAACGATTTAAATCATTCGCATCTGCGACTAAAATACCTGTGTTTACTTCTTTAATTGCTAGTTGAGCCGCATTTGAATCTTTTTGCTCAACAATGCCAATCACTTCACCATTTGTACGCTCAATGCGGCCATAACCTGTTGGGTCATCAAGCTCAATAGTTAATAAACCAATGCCGCCTTTAGGCTGCACTGTCACTAATTTTTCTAATGTAGTCGCAGATAATAGAGGAACATCACCATAGACGATTAAGATTTTTTCATCCGCTTTAAAGTGTGGCTGCGCCATTTGCATTGCATGGCCAGTACCTAATTGCTCAGTTTGTTCGATCCAATTTAAACAATCATCAGCAATATTTTTTTGCATGATGTCGCCACCGTGGCCATATATTAAGTGTATATTTTCAGAACCAATGCCTTTTACCGTATCAATAACATGTTGCACCATCGGCTTATCAGCAATTTTATGTAATACCTTAGGTAAAAGCGAACGCATGCGGGTACCTTTACCAGCAGCAAGAATAACAACACTTAAAGACATAATGAGACCTTAATAATAAAGAATGATAAAACGTTCATTTTAGCGGATTTTTTGATAAGAACGTATAAGAAAATACTGATCTCGAGATTTTGGTAAACATAACCATAAAAAAATATCCGATTAATATCATTTTAATTAAATATTTTTCATTTTTTGTAATTTTCACCGCCTTAAGCACCAAGATGATATGCGTAGATATAGAAAAGGTAACCTTGATGGTGACTAGATTGAGCTTAATAAGCTTTTTCTAATGTTTCTTTTGTGCTCTACAGCATACTTCAAACTTACGAATATTATTTGCACCTAGATTCGCCTATTAAAGTGTTGTTAAAATATGAAATTACTACTTAAAACATAAGATAAAAATATGAAACTTGAAGCCATAGATTACAATGCCGAAAATGCGCAACAACTGTTTGTTGAATCCCTTCGCAATACTGGGTTTGGTGTATTAAAAAATCATCCTATCCAGCAACAAATAGTGAGGTCTATTTACGACAATTGGCAGCAGTTTTTTAACTCTCAAGATAAAGTGGACTTTCATTTCAATGCTGAGACTCAAGACGGTTTTTTCCCAGCTGAAGTTTCTGAAACGGCGAAAGGAAATACAAAAAAAGATATTAAAGAATATTTTCATTATTATCCTTGGGGACAATGTCCTGCACAATTAAAAACTGAACTTCAAAATTATTACCAACAAGCGGGTAACCTTGCTGCTGAGTTATTGACTTGGGTAGAGGATAATTCACCAACTGAAGTTTCAAAATTATTCACACAACCGCTTCCAGATATGATTAAAGATAATCAACAGACATTGTTGAGAATACTCCATTACCCTCCATTAAAAGGAGATGAAGAGCTGGGTGCGATAAGAGCAGGTGCCCATGAAGATATTAATTTACTGACTATTCTTCCTGCATCTAATGAGCCCGGTCTGCAGGTAAAAAGCATAGAAGGTGAGTGGTTAGATGTACCATCTGATTTCGGTAACTTGATTGTTAATATCGGCGATATGCTACAGGAAGCATCAGGCGGATATTATCCGTCAACAACCCACCGTGTTATTAATCCTGATGGCGCAGACAAAACGAAGTCTCGAATTTCATTACCTCTTTTTCTTCATCCAAAACCAGAAGTTGTTCTCTCGGATAATTACACTGCGGATCAATACTTAAAGGAACGCCTAAGAGAGCTTGGTGTTATTTAAAAAATTTGACGCTGGAGCTAAATGTGCTCCAGCGTCAAGGGCTGAAAACTTGCAAATTCACATTTATAATTAATATGATTCGAAAGTTGCCTTAGGTGGCGTAGGTTTGCAGAGAAATAAAGACTTAATAGGTTGTTAAATTAAGCAGTTTTTAATACTGGCACTAAACAACCTTGCCTAAATTAATCGCTATCTAAAATGCGATGCTAGTTACAAACTTATCGAATATTTGACAGGAATTTTTGTAATCTTACATGATTTGTTACCTTACCAAAAATATTTTCAGGAATATCATCAACTAATAAAACGCCATCTTCCATAAATAAAACACGATCAGCAACTTCGTTAGCAAACCCCATTTCATGAGTAACCACGACCATGGTCATACCATCTGCAGCTAAGGACTTCATTACATCCAGCACTTCACCCACCATTTCCGGATCAAGTGCTGAAGTTGGCTCATCAAAAAGCATCATATCCGGTTTCATTGCCAAGGCTCTAGCAATAGCTACTCGTTGCTGCTGGCCACCAGAAAGTTGACTTGGGTAGATATCCATCTTTTCTGCAAGCCCTACACGTGTCAACAACACTTCAGCTTCTGAAATGACTTCATCTTTACTACGACCAGCCACTTTTAATGGTGCTAACATTACATTTTCTTTAACAGAAAGATGCGGAAATAAGTTAAATGATTGAAATACCATTCCGATATTTTCTCTCAACTTATTAATATTAGTATCGTCATCATACATTTTTACGCCATCAACCGTAATTTCACCACTCGAGATAGTTTCTAATTGATTTAAAGTACGTAAATAAGTGGATTTACCAGAGCCAGAAGGCCCAATGATGACAACAACTTCGCCACGTTGAATATTGGTTGTTACTTTTTTTAATGCATGACAGCCGTTAGGATAAATTTTATCAACATCAACAGTGACGATCATATCGTTACCTTCATACTTTTTCTTATCTGTCATTATTTGCTAACCTTTTTTCAATACGCTGTATGCCCCAAGATAAGGTAGATGTTAAAACTAAATACAATGCAGCAACAGTAAACCAAACCTCAAAGGTAGCGAAACTACCACTCACCACTTCTCGTCCCGCTTTTGTTAAATCAGTAATAGAAATAACAGAAACTAACGAAGAATCTTTAATCAAATTAATAAGCTGTCCAGCCATTGGTGGCAACGTACGCTTAAAAGCCTGTGGAAGGATCACATAAGTCATCGCCTTCGTATAAGTCATGCCCAGTGAGCGTGCAGCCTCCATTTGGCCAGCTGAGATAGACTGAATACCAGAACGGAGGATTTCAGCAACATAAGCACCAGTAAAAACAGATAATGCAACAACACCAGCAGTAAAACGATCTAGATCGAAAATTGTTCCTAGGAAAAAATAAACGATAAATATTTGCACTAGTAGCGGCGTACCACGAATAATTTCAATATATAAAACAGATAAATTTTTACTAAATGGGTTGTCTGAGATCCTCATCAATGCGGCAATTAAACCAATAATAATAGAGAATAATAAAGAGATAACAGAAATTTTCAGGGTCATATATAACCCATCAATTAAAACACCACTTCTAATACCTTCCTTGCGTGCTAATAGATCACCTTCAAAAATAAGATCACCATCAGAAATAAGCACTTGATCAGCACCTGAAATTACGCGAGAAGGATCGCCGTTATCAAAGGTTAAGGTGATCACACCATCAGCATTAACTGCCGCATTTGCATCGCCTTGGGCAATAATATCGATAGGAGATGTATCAATAATATAAGGGAGGACAAGGTGCCATTGCCATTTATAATTAATGGTTTGTGATGCGGAATAAATTCCGGCTGAGATAAGGCCAATCGTAATAATAAACAGCACATGCCATTTCAGTTTATTGGGTTTTTCGTTCATAAGTCCACCGACAGTCAGAAAATAAAAAACCAGAGGAGATCCTCTGGTTTTAAAGGGCTTACTTAAAAACCTTATTTAACTTGGCTTAACCAAGCATCACTATTAAACCATTTATCATAGATGCGTTGATAATTACCATCACCTTTAGTTTGTCTTAGAAAGTTATTAAGGAAATTCAACATATCAGGATCACCCTGCTTAACAGCCCAACCTAAAGGCTCATAAGTAAAAGGTTCTAGAATAGCGACCGTTTTACCTTTTGATTGGTTTGCATAAATCGAGATGAATGGCATGTCGTAAATCATTGCATCAGCTTTACCGTTAATGACTTCAAGTGCAGCATCAGTCTGTGTTTCAAAGGCATTATATTTTGCTTTTGATAACATTCTCTTAATTACTTGCTCACCAGAAGTACCCAACTTACCTGCAATAGTGTATTCACCGGCATTGAGGTCTTTATAGCTAAGTACTTTACCTTCTAGTTTTGGATTCAGTAGTATAGATTGACCAACTGTAATGTACGGGTCGGCAAAGTTAACACGCATATTTCTTTGTGCGTTAATGGTCATACCTGCCATTATAATATGGCACTTATCTGTTAATAACGCAGGAATAATACCATCCCATGCAGTATTGACAGGCACGTACTTAACACCCATTTGCTTAGCCATCAATTTACCTAAATCCACATCAAAACCGATATAACTTCCGTTTTTAGATTTCATTTCAAATGGCATATACCCTGCATCAAAACAAGCTCTAAGCTCACCAGCTTTACTGATATCGTCTAAAGTCCCTGCATTAGCAATACCAACTGATAATGCTAGAAGAGAAGTCGCTGAAACGAGTTTTCTAAGTTTGTTTTTCATGTAAAAATCCTTTTAGTATTTGAAGTGTTTATCACTAATAAGGCGCTTCATTAAGACAATTAATGTCACGACATTATTTTAGTTATATAGATGTAGCAACAAATACGCCAATAAGCGAGCTTGGATAAGAAAAAAATTGATCCGTGATTCAACAAAAATAAAAACCTAATTGATTAAAAAATATCGAAAAGCGGACAATATTTAACAAATATTCCAGTTTTTTAAAAAATACAATATCAATACATGTAACCTAATACTGAATTTCATAGATCAAAAAAGATAAAGCGCACCAATAAAGAGCGCTTTGCACCAAAACAGGGCAATAAAATATTTCAATTGAAAGTATTAAGATACCTCAATGCTTTTAACTTATATGAGATAAATAGTCAGTGAAATAAAGGAAAGTACAGTGAGCTTAATGCTTTCAAAGCCGTACGAATAAAATATTTCTATCTCGCCTAAAAATTTAACTGCAAAAGACAACAGAACAAATAACTATAAAAAATGGCGACTTTTTTGCATAATCATAGTCATCCTTGGTACTTTATAGTGCATTGCCATCTATCAATATCAATATTAACCTTTTAAGAATAGGCTGCCTCATGAAACAAAAGATACTGCAAGAGATGTGTGTGTTAGCAGACATCAATATAGAAAGTGAAATTCAACGTCGTATCAGCTTTATCCAAAACATACTAAAAAAAGCACATTGTAAAACCCTTGTATTGGGTATCAGTGGCGGTGTTGATTCCAGTACTGCCGGGCGACTATGTCAGTTATCAGTAGAGCAATTGAACACGCAAGAAAACACTAATAGCTACCAATTTATTGCGGTTCGCTTGCCCTATGCAGTACAAAAAGATGAAGATGAAGCGCAGCTAGCGTTAAGTTTCATTCAACCAACACACACTGTCGCGGTAAATATTCAAGCCGGTGCGGATGGTATTCATGAAAGTACGTTAGATGCGATTAAAAACAGTACTATTAATTACTCCGATGATACCAACCTTGATTTTATTAAAGGCAACGTTAAAGCACGTATGCGAATGATTGCTCAATACGAAGTTGCAGGTTTAACGGGTGGGTTAGTTGTTGGTACCGACCATAGCGCTGAAAATATTACGGGATTTTATACCAAGCACGGTGATGGTGCCTGCGATTTAGCTCCTTTATTTGGACTAAACAAACGTCAAGTAAGATCGCTTGCTAAACATTTAGGTGCGCCAAGTTTGTTAGTTGAGAAAGCACCTACTGCTGATTTAGAAGAAGATAAACCACAGCTTGAAGATGAGATAGCACTAGGCATGACCTACGATCAAATTGATGATTTCTTAGAAGGTAAAAGCGTCCCTCAAGAGATCGAAGATAAACTGATTACCATTTACTTACGTACGCAGCATAAACGTCAACCTATTCCAACAATTTACGATTAATAAGCAACGATTATAAAAACCACAGGTATGCCTCTACTTACCTGCACTGACCAGTAACAATAACTTACCTTGGTTGTTTAATAAAAATTAAGCAATCAAGGTAAGTTTGCCCTTTTTTCCCAAGCAAACCATCAAATAACTAGCCTTATTAAGCCCTCTAATGGTAGATTCTGTATTCGGTTAATGATTAATCGGTTCTATTTAAACTATAAATGAAAGGAAATGTAGACCATGAAAAAAGTGGGTTTAGTTGGTTGGCGCGGTATGGTTGGATCTGTTCTTATGCAAAGAATGCGTGAAGAGAATGATTTTGCAACGATTGAGCCAGTATTTTTCACCACCTCACAAGTTGGTCTAGCATCTCCAGAAGTTGGTAAACCAACCGATACTTTAAAAGATGCATCTTCAATCGAAGCATTAGCAGAAATGGATATCATCATTACCTGTCAAGGTGGCGATTACACTAATTCAGTTTATCCAGCACTACGTGCTAGTGGTTGGAACGGTTACTGGATTGATGCGGCTTCTTCGTTACGTATGAAAGATGACAGCATTATCGTACTAGACCCTGTAAACAAAGATGTGATTCAACAAGGTCTAGCTGATGGCGTAAAAACCTACGTAGGCGGTAACTGTACCGTTTCACTGATGCTATTAGCATTAGGTGGTTTATTTGAAGCAAACTTAATTGAATGGGTTTCTCCACATACTTACCAAGCAGCTTCAGGTGCAGGCGCACGCAACATGCGTGAGTTGATTAGCCAAATGGGTGCAATTGAAGCATCAGTAGCAGATGAGCTAGCAGATCCTGCTTCTGCTATTTTAGAAATAGATAAAAAAGTGGCTGAATTCATTCGCAGTGATGCATTACCAACTGAACAGTTTGGTGCACCGTTAGCGGGTAGTTTGATTCCATGGATTGATGTGCCTATGCCTTCTGGTCAATCAAAAGAGGAATGGAAAGCACAAGTTGAAGCCAACAAAATTCTAGGCACTAGCGATAATCAAACACCAATTGATGGTTTGTGTGTTCGTATTGGCGCGATGCGTTGTCATAGCCAAGCAATCACAATGAAACTGAAAAAAGATGTTTCAGTAGCTGAAATTGAAAAAATTCTAGCATCACATAATGAGTGGGTTAAAGTGATCCCTAATGAACGTGAAGCCACCGTTTCTGAGCTTTCTCCTGCAAAAGTAACAGGTACATTAAGTATCCCTGTTGGTCGTATCCGTAAATTAGCAATGGGTCCTGAATACATCAGTGCATTCACTGTAGGTGACCAACTATTATGGGGTGCTGCTGAGCCATTACGCCGTATGTTGAATATATTACAAGATGCTTAATTTGCATTAGTTTGTAACATCTATTAAAAAAGGCCTCAATGAGGCCTTTTTTGTATATCGGTTTTTATAATCTCAAGTAGACTAGATGCTACTCGCCTTTCTTACTACGTGATAACAAATCCATCGCAGCTTCTTTTACTGCTTTGCCTTGATAAAGTACGTAATAGATTTGTTCACAAATCGGCATTTCAATATTAACGCGTTTTGCTAGATTATAAACTTCTTCCGTATTCCGGTAACCTTCAACTACTTGGCCAATTTCAACCTGTGCTTCATCAATGCCTTTACCTTGGCCTAAAGCCAAACCAAAACGTCGATTACGAGATTGATTATCAGTACAAGTTAATACTAAGTCACCTAACCCTGCCATGCCCATAAATGAAGCTTCTGTAGCACCTAAAGCCACACCTAAACGTGTTAATTCAGCTAGACCACGCGTAATTAAAGCAGTACGCGCATTTGCACCAAACCCTAAGCCATCGGCTAAACCTGCGCCAATTGCAATCACGTTTTTAACAGCACCGCCTAATTGCACTGCAGTAAAGTCTTCTGAAATGTAGGCTCTAAAATTACTTTGGTTGTGAAAAAGCTCTGAAAGGTGTTGCGTAAAGCTAAGGTCAGTTCCAGCAACCGCAACCGCAGTAGGTAAACCTTTTGCCACTTCCATCGCAAACGTTGGCCCAGACAATACAGCCAAAGGATAAGCTTCACCCACGATATCCCGCGCGACTTCCTGTAATAACCGTCCAGTTTCAGCTTCTAGCCCTTTAGTTGCCCATGCAATGCGGTGTTCAGGACGTAATAAAGGTTTAACTTGAGATAATACTAAACCAAATACATGGCTTGGCACTACCAGCAGAATAGTATCCGTTGCAGCGATGCATTTTGCGAGATCACTTTCAGGTTGAAGACGTTCAGGAAATGTAACACCGGGTAAGAAGGCTTTGTTTTCACGATCTGATTGGAGGCGTTGAATATGGTCAGCTTGATGACCCCAAATTAATGTATTGTGGCCGTTACGAGCCAATGCAACAGCAAGTGCGGTGCCGTAAGAGCCTGCACCTAAAACTGTAATTGCAGTTTTTTCAGTCATTCATCATCACCTATTTAATGTCAACCGGAATAAATAAATGCTCCATGTTACTGACGATAACAAGCCATTGCTGAGTTAGGGCTTAACCATTTAAATTAAGAGCTAGCCATGTAGGCTAAGACCTAACTATATAAATTAAGACCTAGCTATGGCTTGTTATTTTTAGGTAATATTGGTTCAAATACTCATACCGATTGTTATAGAACTTAATTAAGAATTTAATGTTTCTACTTCAGCTTGCTGATTTGCCATTGCTTGTTGAAATAGAGCATCAAAGTTCACTGGTGCTAAGTTTAACTGCGGGAAAGTACCACGAGTCACTAAGCTTGATACCGCTTCACGCGCATATGGGAATAGGATATTTGGACAAAATGCATTTAAGCAATGTGCTAATTGAGGACCTTCAAGCTGTGAAACAGAGAAAATACCTGCTTGTTGTACTTCACATAAGAAAGCAACTTCACCTTCCACTGTCGCAGTTGCTGTCAGTGATAAAGTTACTTCGTATACACCTTCTTCTAATTTATTAGATTGTGTATCAATGTCCATTTTAACTTCTGGAGCCCATTCTTTTTTAAAAATGTCAGGTGAATTTGGGCATTCAAAAGAGATATCTTTTACATATACACGTTGGATGTTGAATTCTACTTGTTGTTCTTGTTGTTCTGGCATGATCTTTCCTTAATCCTTAAAAATTATTTATTCGTATTAACTTAACAATTCATCAAGTTGGTGTGCGCGTTC
Organism: Vibrio sp. 2-Bac 85; assembly: GCF_037546705.1. Lineage (NCBI taxonomy): Bacteria > Pseudomonadati > Pseudomonadota > Gammaproteobacteria > Vibrionales > Vibrionaceae > Vibrio > Vibrio sp. 2-Bac 85. The sequence continues at coordinate 21,822 of NZ_JALAAB010000013.1, forward strand.
TAATGCATACAACTCGTCACAACCGCCTATTGCCTTGCCGTCTATAACAATTTGTGGAACCGTTGTTCCACCAGTCAATTTTGTCATATTCGGACGAAGAGAACGGTCAGACACATCAATTTCTTGATAGGTTACTTCTTTATTGTCCAACAATTGTTTTGCACGAACACAATATGGGCAATATGGAGTGGTGTAGATAGTGATAGTAGCCATAATTACTTCTTAGTTGTTGGTAAATTTGCAGAGGTCCAGCCGCTCATACCTGAAAATAGGTTATTTACTTGCTCAAAACCAGCTTTTGCTAGCTTCTCACCAGCAGCTGCAGAGCGAGTACCTGATGCACACACGACTATAATGGGGGTCTGCTTATTATTTTCAATAGCTGCGAACTTTCCTTCTTGAATCTGTGACGGAGTTATATTTTTTGCGTTAACGATATGGCCTTTTTTAAACTCATCAGCAGTTCGAATATCAACGACTATCGCATCTTGCTTGTTGATTAATTGCGTTGCTTGCTGTGGATTGATATTGTTTATCTTGCTTAGTTTATCTTTTACAACACTGTAGATTAACATTGCGGCAATCGCTACCCATGCAGCAGCTAACATCGGATTGTTGGTAATAAAATCAATATACTCTTGCATAACTTGTTTCTTCTTCTGTAAGGATAAATTTCAGCATGAGTATACCCTGTGGAAAACAGAATATCAGCCTTGAGATTTAGATTAATAAATGAAAATAGCTTTTTTATGCTTTTTTCAACTTGCTTTGATCTAACACTAGGCTTTTTCAGTGACAAGCTACACAAATGTTGTAAAATCCCTTGTAGATAATTTAATCATTAAAGAGGTTTGATATGACAACTCCTAAGAAACCATTAGTACTATTGATTTTAGACGGTTGGGGCTACCGCCCAGATATGCCAGATAATGCAGTGTCAAATGCTAACACACCTGTTCTAGACCAATTATGTAAAGACTATGCCAATACGCTTATTTCGGCATCGGGCATGGATGTAGGTTTACCTGATGGACAAATGGGTAACTCAGAAGTAGGTCATACTAATATTGGTGCAGGACGTACTGTTTACCAAAACCTAACCAAAGTGACTAAATCTATCGCCGATGGCGATTTCTATGAAAATGCAAATTTTGTTGCCGCAGTTGATAAAGCAGTTGCAGCAGATAAAGCTGTTCATATTATGGGTCTTGCTTCACCAGGTGGCGTTCACTCTCACGAAGACCATATTGTTGCAGCCATTGAACTAGCAGCAAGACGTGGTGCAAAAAAAGTTTACGTTCATGCTTTCTTAGATGGTCGTGATACTCCGCCACGCAGTGCAGCAGGTACATTAGCAAAATTTGAAGATAAATATAAAGAAGTTGCCGTTGGTCGTACTGTTTCTTTAGTGGGCCGTTATTTTGCAATGGACCGTGACAATCGTTGGGATCGTGTAGAGCAAGCTTATAGCCTGCTTACTGAAGCAAAATCAGAATACACAGCCGACAGCGCATTAGTAGGCCTTGAAAATGCTTATGCTCGTGATGAAAATGATGAGTTTGTAAAAGCAACTGTGATTGGCGAAGCCACACCTATTTCTGACGGTGATGCAGTTTTATTCTTAAACTTCCGCGCCGACCGTGCACGTGAGATAACCTATACTTTCACTGATCCAAATTTCACTGGTTTTGAACGTGCAGTAATACCAAACGTTCACTTTGTGACGTTGACAGAGTTCGCAGCAGATATTAAAGCACCAGCTGCTTACCCAAGCGAAGAGCTAACGAATACGTTAGGTGAGTGGTTAGCGAAAAAAGACAAAACACAATTACGTATTTCAGAAACTGAAAAATACGCGCATGTGACTTTCTTCTTTAACGGTGGTGTTGAAGATGAATTCCCAGGTGAACATCGCACATTGATTAGCTCTCCAGCGGTTGCTACCTACGATATGCAACCAGAAATGAGTTCTGCAGAATTAACTGAAAAATTAGTAAGCGCAATCAAAAGCAGCGAATACGATGTGATCATCTGTAACTACCCGAACGGTGATATGGTTGGACACACTGGTGTTTATGACGCGGCAGTTAAAGCCTGTGAAGCAGTCGATGCTTGTATTGGTCAGATTGTAGGCGCATTAAAAGAAGTGGGCGGCGAATGTTTAATTACCGCTGATCATGGTAATGCAGAACAAATGATTGACCCAGATACAGGTGGTATTCATACCGCACATACTAATTTACCGGTACCGTTTATCTATGTGGGTCGTGAAGCAACTATCGCTGAAGGCGGTCGTCTGTGTGATATTGCACCAACTATGTTGTCATTGATGAACATGGAAATACCAAATGAAATGACAGGTAAACCTTTAATTACTGTTAAGTAAGTTTATACTCTGGTGCGTCAGACTCTTATGGCGCACCTGATTTCTTCCTAAAAATCAGTTATATCGTCCAAGCAATATCCACTTAATTCGCATAAATTCTTATTTAATCGAATAAAATACCATGTAAACCTTCAGTAATTGTTTTTTTACTCAACATACAAAAGAATTGTAGGTATTATCTGATTGAGAGATTTATCAATAATACTAATCAGTTTATAAGGTCGATACCAACAGTGATGCTAAATCTATTTTATTCCAATCAACGAGGGCCTTTAAAACAATTACTATGCATTCCTTTTCTCGTTGCTATTCTTTTTAGCCATCAAATTTCAGCAGCAGACCTTAATAATTTACAACGTCAGATCAAGCAAAGCAAACAAACAAAATCAGAACAACAAAAACAACAACAGCAGCTTGAAGAGCAACTTTCAGCAAGTGACCAAGCAATTGCCAAGGCATCTTTACAGGTTAATCAAACCAAAAAAATGATTGATGACAAACGCAATGCATTAATCACCTTGCAGCAAGAAACGAAGCAACTAGAAGACGACAAAAAGAAGCAACAAACATTATTAGAACAGCAACTCATTAGTGCTTATATGACTGGGCAAAATGACCTCATTAAATTAATGCTAAATCAAGAGGATCTGAGCAAAGTCATTCGCGCCAAAAGCTATTACTATTATTTAAATGAAGCCCGCTTAGAAAGTATTGAAGCCTTACACTCAACGCAACAAAAACTCGACAAAAACGCCAGCCAACAAGCTGCAGCACTAACTTCCCTAGAGAGTCTGTATCAAGAACAGAAACAAACTCAAGCCACGGTAAATAATCAGCGATCAAAACGTGATCAAGCACTACGTGAATTAAAACAAGATATTAACTATCAAAATGCAAAAATAGCGGAATTAGCAAACTCTGAAAAAGCTTTACGAGCACGCATTAAAAAAGCAGCAGAAGACCGTAAAAAAAGACAGCTCGCAGCAGCTAAAGCCAAAGCAGCACAGGAACGTAAGAATAGAGCAAAGGCGCAGGCACAAGCTGCACAGGAACGAGAAAAAATAACACAAGCAGAAGCTGCAGCGAGAAACAAAGCAAAAAACAACTCTAAGCTTGCAGGTCTCAAAGGTAAATTACCCTGGCCTATTCAAGGTAAAGTATTACACCGATTTGGAAGCGCTCGTAGCAGCCAAGTTACCTGGAAAGGCATTGCTATCGCCGCAAATGAGGGCGAAAAAGTAAGAGCCGTGGCTACAGGACGGGTTCTATTTGCAGGATATTTTAAAGGCTACGGCATGGTGATCGCGCTCGACCATAGTGATAACTATATTACCCTATACGGATACAATGAAACATTGTTGCAAAAAGCAGGGGATGTGGTCTTTCAAGGTGATGCAATCGCGCTAGCAGGACACAGTGGTGGACAAGATAGAAACAGCTTATATTTTGAATTAAGCCACAAAGGTAAAGCAGAAGATCCATTACGCTGGTTAACAAGAAGTAAGTAATATGCTACTCACCTTTCTAAATAAAACAGGTAGATTATTACTTTATACTTGGCTCTTTAGCAACGCAACCAATGCCTTAGCAATCGGTAAGCTCGTTATTATCATTGATGACATTGGTAATAATAAGAATAACCAAGCATTTTTAAAGTTACCTAAAAATGTAATTTTTTCTATTCTTCCATTCACACCTTACGCTAAAAGCCTTGCTCGAGCTGCCCACCAGCAACATCGTGAAGTACTATTACACATTCCGATGCAGGCACACAGCCATAACCATTTATTAGGCAAAGGTGCGTTGACCGAAGAGATGGACAAGCAAACTCACCAACAACAATTAATCGATTCCTTAAAGGTCATCCCCTATGCCGTTGGTGCTAATAATCATATGGGTAGTCAACTCACCGAGAATCTAACAGCAATGCAGTGGACTATGGAAATGTTATTTCAACAGGGATTGTTTTTTGTTGATAGCTTTACCAGTGCTCAAAGCGTTGCACAGACCGCAGCATTGACCGCCGGACTACCAGCTTTAAGACGTCACATATTCCTAGACAATGTACGTACACAAGCGGCCATGGAAAAGCAATTTAAGACAGCAATCGAACATAGTATGCACTCACCTTATACCATTCTTATTGCGCACCCTTACCCTGAAACCTTACAATACTTATCACAACGCTTAGCTTTACCTGAGCAAGATTACCAATTAGTCCCCTTAAGACAATTAATTCCATTAAAAGAACGTGTGATTTTATTGCTTAAAAAAGTACAATATTATCAACAAAATCATATTTATTCAGACACCCGTAGCGTTAACTTTCCACTACATAATGAATAACATAACTAATAACATAACCAACAACCTAATAGTGAGACCTGTATGCGCCTATCCGTTTTCATTGCCGACACTCTATCAAATCAATTATTAATAGATTTACAGAAAATCTATGCAGGCCACCTTCCACCGGCAGCTTTAACCGAACAAGCCATTAAAGAGCAATTAGCACAAGCGGATACCAAGTTATACGTAACAATGTTTAATGAGCGCCATATCGGTGCTGTAAATGTAAAAACCCAAGGTACAACAGCTATATTTTCTCAATTATCTATTAGAGATCTAACTCGTCGACGTGGCGTTGGTAAGAATTTATTGAAGCAAATTGAAAAAGTGATTAAAGCGGAAGGAATTACACAAATTGAATATAACTTAAAAGAAGTATTAGAAGATCAGTACCTAGCAACTCAGGCCTTTTTCTCAGACAGTGGTTATACAATCAATAACCATATTGCAAGCAAGTCTCTTTGTTAACAGTAATTGGTTAACAGTAAGCAGCATTAAATAGATTACTGGACTGTATCCGTTATCCGTTGCCATTCATCATTTGCACATTGAATGGCAACCAAGACATATTTGCTATGTGTAATTTCAGCAATACAATGTATGTACTGTCTTGCCTTATTACTTTCCCGCCTATTTACCCGCTTGTGGGAAACCACCTAGCATCATACTCAGAATATATTGCATGCGTACCGAGCCGGATTCCATTCGATCTTGTTCTAAATCGACAAAACCTTGCACAGCAGAGCGCCAATAAACGGTTTTTTCTTGGTTATCTAACGCAGCTAGTAATAGAGACCCTTTTTCATAACGAGGATCATTAACATTACTACGTGTTAAACCTGGTAGCAGTCCAAAGCGTTGCTGAATGGTTTGGTCCGCAATATCATCTTCTAGCGCAAATAAAAATCCAACAACTATATCAGCTTGTTTAGGATCCGCACGATATTGATATCCTTTACTACTCAAATAAGTGGTTATTTGGTTGCGAATATAACCTTTCAGCTGCTGCTGATTTTGTCCCGCAACACCTGACAACACCTGATTATATTGGTCGCTCCAAGTATAAGTAGTAAATGCGGGCAATACGTCAGGGGGATTACCACTGCTAACAATCATCAAACGCTGTGTGTTACTTGTTGTTTGCGCTGTTGCATCGGTTGTCGTTTGTGAGCTACAACCATAGAGAGCCAACTGAATACCAATTATAGCAAACAGTAAATATAATTTTTTCATCCTATTACCTCACCTTCGCTAACAAGTAGATCTTAATCTTCAATCACAAATGATGCTGCTTTTTGCATGACCTCAATACCAGAGCCCGGTATATGACCATTTTCACTTAAATGACGACGCCATGCTCGTGCACCCGGTAAACCTTGAAACAAGCCTAACATATGTCGAGCGACACGGTTCAAGTGTACACCTTGGCTTAACTGAGATTCAATATAAGGGTACATTTTTTCTAAAACTTCAAAACGAGTTAATGGTACTTTGTCACATCCAAATAACTGCTGATCAACCGCACTTAAGATATACGGATTAGCATAAACCTCTCTTCCTAACATCACTCCATCTAAATGCTGCAAATGAGTTTCACAATCGGATAACGTTTTAATACCGCCATTAATGGCAATCGTTAATTCAGGAAAATCACGCTTTAATTGATACACACGTTCATAATCTAAAGGTGGTACATCACGATTTTGCTTTGGGCTTAAACCACTTAACCAAGCTTTACGGGCATGAATAATAAAAGTATCACAACCTTGTGCTTTTACTTTTTCTACAAAGTCACATAAAAATTCATAAGAATCTAACTCATCAATACCAATCCGTGTTTTAACCGTCACAGGCAAACCACTGGCATCCTTCATCGCTTTTACTGCATCACCAACTAATGCACCTTCGGCCATTAAACACGCACCAAAACGACCATTTTGTACTCGGTCAGAGGGACAGCCTACATTCAAGTTTATTTCATCGAATCCACGGTCAGCACCCGCTTTGGCAGCTTGTGCTAAATCTAATGGCGCTGAACCACCTAACTGCAAACTTACTGGATGTTCAGCAGCATCTTTTTGTAAATAATCCCCTTTCCCATACAAAATAGCACCTGTCGTGACCATCTCACTGTATAACAATGTATTTTTACTCATTAAACGATGGAAATAACGACAATATTGATCAGTCCAATCAAGCATCGGAGCAATAGAAAAGCGGTTTGTAGGGAAATTTTGCATAAAACACCAAGAATAAAATAAAGGAAGATCATTAAGCCAAATAAGAGTGTTATACCGTTCACATTAAAGAAGTGATTGCTACTAACCTTCAACTGACATTTTAAAAGAATAATTATAACAGAAAATGATTACTTAAAAACGCCATTTAATGACATCGTAGAGTCACCTACTCTTACCAAAAAAGCCATAATAAACAAAAATTCTCCCATAATAATAACCAACAACTGAATCAAAAAACTAAAATTTCAATAAACAATCTAATTTAAGATTCTTAGATAAGCAGTTAATTACACTTTAATGCGCATAAAAGTGTAATTATTTGCTTTTTTATACGCATTAAAGTGTTTTAAATAAATAGCAGAATTGAGGTGAAAAGATGAAAAAATCACACATAAATAGACTTAATTAAATGCTCACAACTTCAATTATCTCACGACAAAAACCGAACAAGGTGCATGACGAACTATTTTTGCTGCATTAGATCCTAATAAATATGACCTAAATTTAGGCTTAGCAGATGCCATAACAATGGCATCTGCATTAATTTTTTTTGCCAGTGATACAACCTCATCAAACACCGTTCCAGTACGAACAATACAACGCCCTCTATGCCGTTCTGGAATGGTTGCATGAAACATAGTTTTCAGTGCAAGTTCAGTTGCATTATGTTTCTCGGTAAGACGGTCACTTACGGCGGTTAAAGCCATGCGTCTGTGACTTGCTGTGTCATCAACGAATAACATGTCAATCACTCCATCATCAGCAAGTAATTTAAGCGCCATTGTAACTTCTTTTTCAGCCAGTTTATTGAATGCTAAATCGACTGGCATTAATATATGTTTCAAACTCATTTAACCATCTCCCATTAATTTATTCGGTAACCACAAAACGATTTCGGGAAATACCATACACAAAATTAAGACCATCAACTTCAATAAAATAAACGGTGCAACCGAACGGTAAATATCCATCATGCTAATGCCAGGCGGCGCAATGCCTTTTAGATAGAATAGCGCGAACCCATAAGGAGGCGTCTGCACTGCAATCTCTATATTTAAGATCATCAAAATACCAAACCAAATAGGATCATATCCAAGCCCCACTACAATTGGTGCAAATAGTGGTGCACACATTAAAACTATAATGAGTTCATCAATAATAAACCCGAGTAATAACATGGTAATTTGCATTATGATAATGATAGCTATTGGTGGGAGATCAAACTTCTGCGTGATATCCGTCACAAGATCTTGAACCATATCTTGAACACCGCTGAGCATGTGGAAATTACTAAATAATGAAGCTCCTAAAATGATCCACATCGAAACACTGACTAGCATAGCGGTTTCGAAACCTGCTGACTTAAACATCTGAAAACGAAAACGTTTAAAAACTATTGCCAACATAATTGCGCCAACAACACCAATCGCACCAGATTCTGTTGGGGTAGCAATACCCGTAATAATACTCCCCAGTACAGCAAAGATAAGTAGCAGAGCAAATATGCCATCACGCGCCGTCTTCACTTTCTCTTTGGGGCTCATTTTTTTCTCAGCCCCCGTATTCATAGGGGCTTTTTCAGGCTTTAGCTTACAAGAAATAATGACATATGAAACTAATACTGTAATAGATATCAATGCAGGTATCAGTGCAGCAATAAACATACGGCCAACAGAGTTTTGAGTTGAAGCTGCGTACATGATCATTGGAATACTTGGTGGGATCAAAATACCTAGACCACCGCCTGCCATAATGACCCCCAACGCTAAGCGTTTATCATATCCACGCTCTAACATTGGCCTTAGCGCAATGCTGCCGGACGTCATGATACCCGCGCCGATAATCCCCACCATCGCGCCAATCATAGAACAGACACCAATAACACTAATTGCCAGTGAGCCTCGAATACGACCAAGGAACATCTGACTGGCATTAAACATTGCGTCACCAATACCCGAGCGTGTTAATAATTGTCCCATATAAATGTATAAAGGAATTGCCAATAAAACAAAGCTAAAAAAGGTACTTTCAAGAGTGGTTGGAATGAGGTTGTAAATACCTTCTCCCCACGTTAAATAACCTACTCCCATTGCGATTCCACCTAACGCTAATCCAACGGGAGCGCCAAATGAAAAGCAGGCTAAAATCAAACCAATTAACAACAGTGTTAAAACGCCAATACTCATAATTGTTCAACTTTTTTTAATTTATTTTCGACAGACTCGATATTTTCATCACCATTCGCAATTGCTAACGCTTGTTGCTTTTCGTCTTCCGATTCCAACAACGCTTCACTGGTAAATATGAAGAAAACATCTTGTAATAAATCACTGATGTATTGCAGTATGAATACGCTACATGCAACGGTCATCATGATCCAGAAGTGCGCCATAGAAGGGGCCCATTCAGATTGTCGACGGTAGTTGAATTCAATTGCTTCCTCGTATTTCCCTAAACTCACCAGAATCACTACAGATAGAAAATAAATAGCTAAACTGTACGACAATAGGTTAAAGCCTGATTTCATACGAGCGGATAATGATAAGTAAATAACATCAACGTTGATATGTGCTTTTTTCTGCTGTGCTAATGCACCACCTAAAGCTGCAATATAACCAAATAAAAACAAAGATACGTCATAAGCCCAAATAGTTGGACTATTGAGTACATAACGAGAGAAAACTTCGAAAGCGACAGTTAGCGCTAACAATGGCATTAATAATGATGCTGAAAAGCCGATAAAATAAACGACTTTATTAATGGCTAAACATAAATACTTTAGTATCGTTTTAAACATAATAATCATCCTTGTTTACAGCACTAAACCATACAGTATGTAACTGACTACCTTCTTTGGAATCATGCACTTAGGAACTAATCAAGGCGTATAAATACCTTGATTAGCTTGTCCATTATTGTTGTAATATTTTAACTAGTTGACTGCTATATTTATCTGAGTTCGCATATTCAGACCATAATGAGTTTGCAGTTGTGTTCCACGTTTCAATGTCTGCCTTAGTTGGTTCTGGGCTCCACTTCATACCCTGTGCTTCCATGTCTGCAATCGCTTTAGATTCCCATATGCGAGATTTAGTCATCTGCTCAAGCGCGTGTGACTCACTTGCACTTCGTACAATCGCTTGTAAATCTTTTGGTAATTTATTCCATTCACGTTTATTTACAACGATAGGTAGAACTTGTGCACCAGCAATTGGTAGGCGATACATATATTTTGCTACCTCAGCGTGATTACCATCTCTATGGTCAATGATATTACTACCGATTGAACCATCAATAACACCTGTTGCAAGGCTAGTATAAATTTCGCTCCAAGAAAGAGAAGCTGGCGATGCGCCTAATTTTCTCAAAAACTTGCCGTAAGCACCTGGCGCTCTAATTTTCAAACCTTTAAAGTCATCAATACTGTTAATAGGCTCTTTAGTTAAAATATAAACAGGTAGTTGAACGTAAGGTTCTAACCAAACTAACCCTTGTTTATCATAAGCTTCTGTTAATATTTCGCTCCAGCCTTTTTCACGAAATAAAGTACTTAATTCACCCACATCACTCGTTGTCCCAGGTAAACCGACTTCTACCACACCAGCAGGAAATTCACCCGCATGCATAGGTTGAAAAGGCGCTCCCATTGTCATTAGGCCAGACTTAACTGACCCCAGTACACCAGTTTGACCAACACCTTCACCTGCATACATCATTTTAACTTTTATTCTGCCATTCGACATTACGCCAATATTTTCAGCAAAGTCTTTATAAACTTCGCCATAAGCTGTACCGCGAGAATATAGGTTTACAAAGCGCCAATTAAATTCAGCTGCACTCACTGTTGGAATTGCACCTAACGTTGCTGTCAACGTTAATATTGTTCCAGCCAAAGAACGTTTTAAACGAGTCGTTAATAGATTACTAAAGAGGTTACTAGACATAGTTATTATTCCTTTTATATTATTTATTCCTGATAAGGAAATATTCACAACGAATATTTCCTTGACTGAGCAACTAGACCAATTGAGTCAGTGCAAATCTGAACAGTATTATTGGTTCATCCATAACCTTAATTACCATTCCAAAATAATTGTTACATTTATGTTAAAAAACTTAAATATGATACTCACCAAGTAAAGTTTGAAATAAATCAAACAATAAACTTCTTATTGATACAGCTCAAATGCTTATTATTTGTCACAAAAATGCTACACAACAAAGCCCCTAATCACCAACACTATTAAGCAGGGATAGTAGAGTAATGTTCTAATTATTCAAAAGCTTGAAGGTTTAAATCTCGATAGACTTTGCAACAGTGGCAAGCGTATCTACAATTTGATCAACATGACTCTTTTCGATAATTAATGGTGGAGAAAGTGCTATCGTATTTCCCATACTGCGAGTTAGTACACCTTGGTCATAACATTTTTTCAATATATCAAAACCAATTGGCTTACCATGACTTGGTTGTGCAAATTGGACTGCGCCAATCAAGCCATAATTACGAATATCAATAATTGAAGAGATACCTTTTAATGAATGTAGGCCTTCTTGGAAATAATCACCTATTTCACCACTTGCACGCTCTAATAAACCTTCTTTTTGATAAATATCCATTGTTGCTAACCCGGCGGCACAGACAACAGGATGAGCTGAATAGGTATAACCGTGATAAAACTCAACAGCACCTTCTGCTGCATTATTAACAACGGTGTTATAAATCTCATCCTGTGCAAAGACGGCTCCTAACGGAACAACACCACTTGTAATACCTTTTGCTGAGGTGATCAAATCAGGTATTACATCGAATAAATTAGAAGCGAATGACGATCCTAAACGACCCCAACCCGTGATTACTTCATCAAAAATCAAAACTATGTCGTGCTTTGTACAGATTTCTCGTAATCGGCGTAAGTAACCTTTTGGTGGTAAGATAACACCACCCGCACCAGAAATAGGCTCTACAATAACTGCCGCGATACTATCTGCACCATGAAACTGCACCAATGTTTCTAATTGTTCAGCTTTTTCAGCACCAAACTCAGGTATACCTTTACTGAAAGCATTACGAGATATATCCAACGTGTGATCGATATGGTCAGCAGGTAATAAAGGTCCAAAACCTTTACGATTTGGTGCTAGTCCACCAACAGATATCCCACCAAAATTCACACCATGATAACCAAGCTCTCTACCAATAAAACGGAATTTTCCGGTATTACCCTTTGCTTGTTGGTAAGCTAAAGCAATTTTCATTGCACTTTCTACAGCTTCTGAACCTGAATTGGTAAAGAACACCTTGTTTAAACCAGGGGGGGTGAATTCAACTAAGCGTTCAGCAAATTCAAAACCTATATCATGGCCAAAATTAAATGGTGAACTGTAATCTAGATTAGTAACTTGTTTAGCCATTGCTTCACCGATCTCTTTACGACCATGTCCAGCATTAACACACCACAATCCGGCTGTTCCATCTAACAATTCACGTCCATCATCCGTATAACAATGCATGCCTTTAGCACGGTTTATAATACGAGGATTAGCCTTAAAATCACGGTTTGCTGTAAATGGCATCCAGAAAGCGTCGTAGTTAGTTTTCTTATTCATTGCTTAGTCCTTTATTGATGTTGTTATTGTGTGATCATATTGTTATGAAATTGTGTATTGCATAACATCAGACTAAGCTGTGATTCGATCAAAAAAAATCATCAAGAATAAAAATAAAGGTTTAGAATTATCAAACATTAGGCTTCTCGGCCTTCATCTCATGCTGCAAAAATGTAACCAGCGCTTGAGATGATTGAGATAGATAGTGGCTTGCTTTCCAGCCGATCCCCAAATGTAATGGAATACTCGGATTAAAAGGTATAGTTATTAGCTCGCTATCTTCGGCTAAAATAATAGGTAGACAAGTCGAGATACCGATTTTTTTACGTACTAGCGATTTTAATAGTTCAATTAAGTTAGTTTCAAAGCGAATGTCAGGTGTGATTCGATGCTGCTGACAATAATTACTAACTGCTTCACGTAAAAAGTAACCTTCACGAAATAAAACCAAAGGTTGGTTACAAAACTGTTCGAGAGTAATACTTTTATAGTCAGAAAATTCATGATCTAGCGGTACACAAGCAACAATTTGCTCTTTAGCCAATGTAATACAACGGATGTTTTCATTTTTTCTGTCGACACGAATCATCGCAAGATCTAACTCACCATCAAGCAGCATCTTGGCTAACGTCGCCGTACCTGCTTCATGAATGTTAATTTGTATTCCAGGGTGACGTTGTTTAAATAGTGCTAAGGTTTCTGGTAAATAATAAGAGCCAATCATCGCGGAAACACCAAAATTAATAGTGCCAAACTCAAGTCCTTTAAGTTCTTGTAGTTGTATTTTTGCTTGTTCGACATTAGCTAAAATTTTATCTGCATGTGTTAATAGTATTTGCCCATCACTGGTAATACTCATTTTACGCTCAGCTCTATTAATTAACTTAAGTTCTAACTGTTTCTCTAACTTTTGAATGCTCATACTCAGAGCAGATTGTGCTATTCCTAACTTCTCTGCCGCTTTAGTAAAATTTCCTGTTTCAGCAAGCACCGTAAAATAATACAGTTTTTTAAAATCCATAATTCAAGGTCCCTATCTGTTTTAATTCTAAAGTGCTATCGCTAATAAGTTCGCAACTCTATCTCACCACTATCCACATATAAATTATGTAGCCATAAAATCAATCATCAATAAAAGTGATTAAAACTATATCAATCATATATTATCAATATGCAATTTAAATTGTTAAGGTTTTGTTAACTCATGTTAACTGTCTCACATCGAGTAGAGACACTTTATTCATTAACACTATAATTTAGGAAGGATATCGATTATGAACACTGCATTAACGACTACGGAAAGCATCACTTATTATCAAGGTTTCCAAGTTAGACCGCATACTGAGAATCCTCGCTTACAAGTAGTAACAATTGAAAAAGCAACGTTAACAAAGTTCATCGAAGAGACTGCTGAATGGGGATTACAAGCAATCGAGTACAAACCTTTTTTACGCTATGCTGCAGCAGATATACTTGATCGTGTTTGTAATCATGAATTGGGCACATTACTCAACGAAATCATGCAAGACCGAGCAAAAGCAGCTTTTTTATTAGAAGCGGATGATTCGGCACAAGCTGACTTTGTTGACAGCGATGAACAACGTGATTTTTTTGTTATCTTATCTACAGCGATTTCTCATCTGATTGGTCTGCCTAATTTTGATGCAATGTATGGCAAGTATTACGCTCGATTTACAGTTGAAAATGATGACAACAGCGATAGTTACTTGCGTCAGGCTCATCGCCGAATGGAACTACATAATGATGGAACCTATGTTGATGAACGTACTGATTTTGTATTAATGATGAAAATGAGCGAAAAAAATATGGAGATGGGTGACTCTTTGCTTCTTCATATCGATGATTGGGAAGATCTAGAGCATTTTTACAACCACCCTCTCGCTAAACAAGATATTGTTTGGGCAACACCACCAAGTAAAAACATCCATTCTCAAGTTGAACATCCAGTTTTCTTTGAAGAAGATAAAAATGGTAAGCCTCACATGTTATTTATCGACCAGTTTGCTTGCCCTCAACGGATGCAGGAAGGTTTATATTTATACAAAATGGGGGAGTCTTTAGAAAGTGATACTAACTGTTTTAACGTTCGCGTAAAAACAGGCGCAATGTTGGTTATACAAAACCACTGTTGGTTACATGGACGTGACAAATTTATTTCTCATCCTGGTTTAAAACGTGAATTACTTCGACAACGTGGTCACTTTACAAATAAATAACAGAGTAACCAACTAGCGACTATAACCTCAATGAAATTACTTGATATAAACGTTGAGGTTAATACAAACTCAGAAACAGGAAATAAACAATGAATCCAATATATGATTATGTCATCATCGGTGGTGGTATTGTTGGTGTATCAACAGCATGGCAGCTGCAACAAAGATATCCAGAAAAATCAATTTTATTAGTGGAAAAAGAATCTCAATTATCGCGTCATCAAACTGGACATAATAGTGGTGTCATTCATGCTGGAGTGTACTATCAACCTGGTAGTATGAAAGCAAAATTCTGTAAAGCAGGCGTAAAAGCAACTACTGAGTTTTGCACAAAACACAATATTCCAGTGGAAAATTGTGGCAAGTTATTAGTCGCCACTGATGAAATTGAACTACAACGTATGCAAGCACTTTATCAACGCTGTTTAGACAATGAAATCCCTGTCACATTATTAAACCAAGCTGAATTGAAACTAAAAGAACCAAATATCCAAGGTATTGGGGGTATTTTCGTAGATTCAACCAGTATAGTAAATTATACCTTGGTAACAGAAAAAATGGCTGAAGAATTTGTGCAACTTGGTGGTACAGTTATGCTAGACACTAAGTTGATTAATTTAGTAGAGTCTATTGATGGCATCACTTTAACCTGTGAAAATAAATCAGGAAATATTAACATTAGCAGTCGTTTTCTTGTTTCTTGCTCTGGATTAATGGCTGATCGAATTACGCGCATGTTAAATATTGATGTCGATTTTCGAATTATTCCTTATCGTGGTGAATACTATCAACTACCTAAAAAGCATAATAAAATTGTCAATCACCTAATTTATCCAATTCCAGATCCTGAACTTCCATTTCTTGGCGTCCATTTAACGCGAATGATAGATGGCTCAGTCACAGTAGGTCCGAATGCAGTACAAGGTTGGAAGCGTGAAGGTTACGGAAAAATTAATCTTGATTTGCGTGATATTCTAGACATGCTGAGTTTCTCAGGTTTTTGGAAAGTCACTAAAAACAACTTAAAATCAGGATTGATTGAAACTAAAAATTCATGGTGGAAACCAGGCTATTTGAAATTAGTCAATAAATACTGCAACCAAATAGAACTTGCTGATTTGCAACCTTATCCAGCGGGGATAAGAGCTCAAGCAGTATTAAAGGACGGTAGCTTAGTGCATGATTTTCTCTTTGCAGAAAGCCCTCGCAGCTTACATGTTTGTAATGCTCCTTCACCAGCAGCAACATCGGCAATTCCAATTGGCAACTATATATGCGAAAAGATAATGAAAAAACAAGGGGAGGAGGTAATTTAAGAGTTACTTCATAAAGCTTACTTAGGATAGAATAATAAGTATTTTTATGAATTAAAAACCATCAGCATAAGTATAAGTCCCCCAGTTGATGGTTTTACTATTTAAATATCACGGTTGTAAAAATCACTTAATGTTTTAATGAACAACGATCGAATACGGTTTACGGTACTAGTTTTTTTAGTAATCGCCATAATTTTAGAACGATAAAAACGTTGATCCTTTACCAAACATTTCAATTTCCCTGCATCGACATAAGACTGCGCGTAGCTTTCAGGTAAAAATCCAATATAACGCCCAGAAAGTAATAAGGCTAAGCGAGAATCGTAGTTATACGCTGTTGCTTTAACATTCATGTTTAAGAGGTGTCCATTAACATTTTCCTGAGACTTCATGCCAGCATAAACTACCGGGAAAGCGTTGATAATATCGTCACTAATCTCATCATCAAACATGCTAAATAGAGAGCACTCATTACTGCAATATAAATAGCAATTATCAGTAAAAATAGCCTGGTACTCCAAACCATCAAGGCTACGATGATAAGGAATAAAACCTATATCAGCTTCTTCGCTTAACACTTGACGTTCAATTTCAGCCATTTTAGCAACTTCCGAAGTCAAATAAACATCACTTGCCACTTCGGAAAAGTGTCGGAAAACAGTGGGGATATCAGCTCGTTGATCCAAACTTATCGTATCACTAAACAGGATTGTCAAAGAGCCAGATAAATTATCATCTAGGCCATTAATAATGTTTCGAAAGTGCTCCAACCCAGCCAATAGTATAACTGTTGCATCATAAACCACTTGGCCTTCTTCTGAGAGTGAAAAACCACCACGACCGCGGCGACATAGAGTCAAATGTAGGCGAGATTCTAAATTTGAAATATGAATACTTATCGTTGAGCGACTAATATTTAGTTCGGTTTCAGCAGCAGAAAAACCACCACAATCAGCAACTGTTTTAAATATCTTTAGCTGCTTAATCTCATAATCACCAACCTGCCCAACAGGAAAAGATATTTTTGTCATTGTTGCATACCCATAAAACTTCAGATTTAAACGTGCGTATATATTTAATGGATCAAATATTACTATGATGTACCAGTGTATATGAGTTTGTTACGTTATTCTTTGAAGCGAGTAATACTTTCAGTAGAGGTGACGCACATTCAAATTTTTAATAGCTAGTTAGTCTAATAGGTGAAATAAATGAAGAAGTTACAATTAGTTCAATCTCTTGCATATATCAATGGGAAGTGGATCAGCGCACAAAGTGGCGCAACGATGAATGTCGAAAATCCAGCTACTGGGGAAGTCATAACATCGGTACCCGATATGACAATTGAAGATGCTGAAATGGCTGTACTTGCTGCTGATAATGCTTTGATTGAGTGGCGTAAAACCACTGGAAAGCAACGTTCTATATTGCTTAAAGCATGGTTTAATTTAATAGTCGAACATGCAGATGACCTAGCTAAATTACTCACATCTGAACAGGGAAAACCATATAAAGAAGCATATGGAGAGGTAATATATGGTGCATCTTTCGTTGAATGGTTTGCTGAAGAAGCCAAGCGAACTTACGGTGATAATATTCCAGCACCGATGCCTGGCAATCGTTACATGACAATCAAACAACCAGTTGGTGTCGTGACAGCGATTACGCCGTGGAATTTTCCTGTTGCAATGATCACTCGTAAAGTAGCCCCTGCACTTGCGGCGGGCTGTACTGTGATAGTAAAACCTGGTGAAGATACACCTTTGTGCGCATTAGCAATGGCAAAACTCGCAGAGCAAGCCGGTATTCCAAAAGGTGTAATTAACATAGTTACAACAAAGCAACCAGCTATAGTCGGCGAAGTACTTTGCACTCATCCATTGGTACGAAAAGTATCTTTCACTGGTTCAACTGCAATAGGTAAACACATACTGGCGCAAGCGTCTCAAACAGTAAAAAAAGTTTCTATGGAGTTGGGAGGTAATGCTCCATTTATTGTTTTTGATGATGCTGACATTGATAAAGCTGTGCAAGGCGCGCTTATCTCTAAGTATCGTAATGCAGGCCAAACCTGTGTGTGTACAAATCGTTTGTATCTGCATGATGCAATTTATGATCAGTTTATGGATAAATTTACAAAAGCAGTTAGTGAATTACGATTAGGTTGTGGGTTGATAGATGGAACAGAAGTAGGTCCACTGATCAATAAAAAGGCTATCGATAAAGTTTCTAGTATCGTTGAGCATGCCTTAACACAAGGCACAGAGTTACATTTAGGAGGTCATGTAGCAAGCTTTGGTGAACTTTATTATCAACCGACCATTCTAACGAATATTAGTGAAAAAATGGATATAGCTCACCAAGAATTATTCGGCCCGGTCGCAACGGTTTTTCGTTTCAACGATGAGGAAGATGTTATTAAGCGGGCCAATGATACTCCTTATGGTTTAGCCGCATACTTCTACAGCAGTGACAATAGTAGAATATGGCGAGTAGGTGAAGCATTAGAATACGGTATTATTGGTATTAATGAAGGTATTATTTCAACTGAAGTCGCACCTTTTGGTGGAATTAAAGAATCAGGAAATGGCCGTGAAGGTTCAAAATATGGTATTGAAGATTACTTAGAAATTAAATACTTGTGCCTAGGTATCGATGTTTAAAAATGTCTATTTTTCAAATAAAGCATTAGCAATATTGCTAATGCTTTATTTGATTAAAGTTTAATATTAATAGTTACAGGTATCACCATTTACATATTAAGACACTGATTATCTTATAAAAAAATCACATGACACTACCCTTTTAGGTAATAATTATTTCTCATTAGTTATTTATTACTGAAATAAAGATGTTATGAAATGAATGAGTTTTATTTCTGCCCATCTTGATTTCACTTAACGAACCATTGAAAAAAAGAAATGAAGACTATCGATACGAAAGATTAACCAACCATTCCCCTTTGATTCAGGAATTTACAGTAGGTTTAACAATGACAAAAATTTCTACAAAAATACCCAAGTTCCACCTCCGAATTGGTAAGCCCTCGGATGCCGAGTTGGTAGTCGACTTTATGCAAAAATTAGGCAGTTATCAAAAAATGACAGATGCAATAACAGCTACACCGGAACGAATAGAGCGCCTCCTCACCTCTAAGCAAGGTGAGGTTGTCTTTGGGATTTATGATGGGCAAACGGTTGGTTTCGCATATTTTCATGAGAAAAGTTCTGCTTTTACTGGACGCTCAGGATTATTTATCGATGCCCTCTTAATTGATGATGCTAAAAGAGGAAAAGGCCTGGGTAAGGTTATAATGCAGTTTTTGTCAAAAACTGCAATCGAGCGAGGCTGTGAGATGCTTGAATGGGGCTGTCTCGACTGGAACACTTCTGCGATAGCATTTTACCAAGAGATGGGAGCCTATTGTGTTGACACAATGCGTATATATCGATTATCGCCTGATGATTTAAATACAACAGCTAAAATATTTTAAAAATATTTCCCGATAGCTATACCGATAATTTATTAAGAACAAAATCTACTAATATTTTTATACGTAAATAAGTATTAGTAGGTTTTTAATATACCTTAATTTAACGATTACTTTTCAATAGCTTCAAAACTGGAATTATTAATAGCTCAATCTCAGTACTATAACCCCTATGAAAGCGGTAGCTAATCCTAAAAACTCTTGGCAAGTAAAAGATTCTTTTAAAATAATGCGAGAGTACAACAGGATGATTAAGATATTCATTCCAGAAATAGCTGATACTAATCCTGTGTTGCCAATTGCAAAAGCGGATATTATTGCAACCATGCCAGCGACATTAGTCAATCCAACATGAGGGTCACCCATTCCTTTGCAATTCGAAAATCAAAAATTCATAATAACACTTGTTATGAATGCCGAATAAATTTATACATTACACAACCAATATTTAATAACTAAATAGTTGATATAACTCCCCCCTTTTTTCATTAATTCATTAATAACGTTGGAATTATAATTAATACACTCTTTGCTTCGATAATATTAAATTAATAGTTCTACCGTAGAAATAAAAATTTAATGCCACAATAGTGTTGACAATATTTACACTTTTAAATTACCAACATATAAAATAAAAATAAACCATTTAAAAACAAAAAGTTAGAATATGGCATTATTAATGCTTTAGAACATGGTATTTTTAATGCTATTGAATTATTTTTTTATATATAAATAACAAATGAGAAGTCTATTATGAGAAAAATTTTTATCTTAACTTTATTATTTTTTGTACCTCTAGCTAATGCAACAATCATCAATAATGGTACATATACAACAATCAATGGTCTAGATTGGTTAGATTGGTCTTTAACTCGAGGCATGACTCAACAAGAAGCACTCACTAAATATGATAAACTAGGGTATGGTAATGCCTTCCGTACTGCGACTCATGAAGAAGCTATCGATATGTTAGATACGCTTTATATAGACACATTTGATAATGGACCAATACCATGGAATGGAGAAACTGCAATATTAACATCATTCCATAATTACGACTTTTTATTTAAAGTACACGATTTATTAGGCAGGACTACTGGACCAGGTCAAAGCATTGATCGTTCTTATGCTTTCATTGATGGATTAGGCGTTTACGGTGTGAGAGAAGGTAACGACATAGACTCTGTGATATTTGGAGGTGATGATGGGATAATTACAGATTTAGCTGGTGGTCCATATTTTTATTTTGGTGATATGAGCGTTTCAAACTATAGCTTTGTAAATGCTGGTGTTGTTCTTGTAAGAGTACCCGCTCCTTCAGCCCCCTTATTGCTTTTAATAATGTTGATAGGTTTAATTAATTTCAAAAAAATGTCTAAACAGTTTCAAACTCTTAGTACAGACTCAACTATTCGCTGCAAATATTTTTAAAAAAATTTACTGATAAACATAAAAAATTAGTTATTTTTATGTTTATCATTTGGAGTTCATATATATTTTTAAACTTACTCTAAAATTTAAAAGACTGTCACTGATTATCTTTTTATGCTAACCAACACCAAAGTTACCTTCTAATGAAAAAAAATGAAGGTCAGGTCTTTCATTTTGCATTTCATAGTTATTGGTTTTTATTAGCCGAAATAATGTAAGTTACTAATGAATATATAACGCGAATAAACGATGTGCAATACATTGAGAAATATCTAAACATCACTCCCTTCTAGGTAAATAGCCTTTCTTTCATTACCACGCTATGTGACATGATAAAGCGCACCTGAAAATTCTAAACGTAAAGGACGACTCATAAAAGCCTCCCTATTAATTAAGAGTGAATAATCCACAACTAGCTCAAATAATCAAAAAATGCAAAATGAAAGACCTCACCCCATTCTTTTCCTTTAAAAATAACAATAATTGATTCTAGATTGACATATGAACTTCAAAAATAATGAACTCTTTAATATATTATACAGAGGTTGTAACACAAATATTTAGTTGGTTGACTAAAGGGATTGATATGTAGATCTCGCAAATAAAAAAGCTTATATTCCCATGTACCTCAGTAATGATGACTTACAATTAAGTAAGTCGTCATTACCTTAGTTCGATATTGACCATTTTTATGCCCGTCTTAACCGTGCGGCCTTTTCTTCCCTGAGTATACTTATCAGATAAATAAACAGCAGGAGAAAAACAATGTATACCTTCACAAAACAATCAGTTGCGATTATTGGCGCCACAGGTCAAATAGGTACGCCTTTAACAAAAAACCTATTAGCGCTAGGGCATAACGTTATTCTTCTTCACCGCTCTCTGTCCAGTAAAAACAGCGAAAAACTCTCTGCATATAAAGCACAAGGTGCACAATTAATCGAAGTACCAGATATGCTTAATCTTGATCAGATGACGGTAGCGTTAAAAGATGTGGAAACATTGATCAGCGCGGTGCCAGGATCTAAAGAAATAATCACCAAAGCCGAGGCTCTATGGTTAGAAGCAGCACTTAAAGCGGGTGTAAAACGCTTTGTACCAACCGAGTTTGGTTGTCACACTCGTAACCTTGATGAGGGCGACGGTATCCTTTTCGACTATAAAAAAGCATTGCATAAAAAGATCATGGAATCGGGCATTGGTTGGACATTTTTCTATAATGGCGGGATCTTTGATTACTTCCTACCAAACCTGCGTTTTTTCCGCAAAATAACCACTTTTGGTGATATGGAGTTACCTATCTATACCCATGATATCGAAGATATAGGTTATATAGCGGCGTTAGCATTAACGGATGTTCGCACCCTTAATCAATGTGTGCAAATGGATCTCAACGTACTCACTCAAACTAAGATGATTAAACTGTTGAAAGCAAATTTTCCGGATAATGAATTTGAGTATGAACATTTCTCTTCTGAGTTTATCACTGAGGCTAGAAATACAGCAGGTGATGAAATTACCGCTAAGAAAGGTGCGGAAACCGATCGCGAACGTTGGGGGATTAATTATGTAATCTATGTTATTGGTAAACTTGCTTCTTTTACCGATGAGACATTACGAATAAGTCAGCTCTACCCTGATTATCAAGTTTCACGTACACCTGAGCAAGCGATAGCTGATCCTGAGTTTATATTTGATAATTAACAATGTATGTTCCCAAAGCCCAGTGGCTAGCAGTTTTAATGCCGGCCATAATGCTAGTCATAATTACTTAATGTGAGAACACGGCAATGGATACTTGGCTAACCTTACTTCCTCCCCTTTTAGCGATTACTTTAGCAATTACTACTCGACAAGCCTATTTGTCAATATTTGCAGGGATATTAGCAGGGTCGATTTTACTTAACGACTCATTTTTAGGAGGAGTAACTCAAAGTTTTGATGTTATCGCAGACACATTCAGCTCGACTAGTGCAGTAAAAAGTCTGATATTTATTACTATGATTGGTGCTGTAATCAATGTATTACAACAATCAGGTGCTGTTCATAAGATGATATATCATCTGACAGTTCAACGTAATTTAGTCAAATCAAATCGCGGTGCCCAGCTTATTACCTTCTTGATGGGCTCTCTAATGTGCTTAGAAGGCATTGGCTCGATGATGATGGTTGGATTAGTCGGTCGCCCTCTTTTTGCTCAGCATAATATCTCAAAAGCAAAATTGGCCTATGTTGCCAATAGTACCGGTGCACCACTTGCTTGGCTATTACCTATCAGCGGCGCAGGTGTATTTCTTTCTAGCCTGTTAGCTCATCAAGTTGAAAGCGGGGTATTAACGGGCAAGCCGATGGATTATATTTTTGGTGCTATCGGCTATCAGTTTTACACCCTTTTAGTATTAGCATCGGTGCCACTTCTTGCACTCTGGAATCACGACTTTAAATCAACGCGCAGCTCTATTGAACAAGAGCCAGCACTTGAAAACCAACGAATCCAAACACCTATTGTCAGCGCTCCCATTGTTATATTAATGTTGCCTTTGATCCTTCTGTTGGGGTCCATTATTACGATCACGTTAGTCACCGGCAATGGGAACCTATTAAAAGGCGATGTCGGTAATGCTATCTATTGGAGTGGCTATATTTCTTTACTTGGATCTGCTTTAGCTTATCGATTCTTTGACATCGCCTTTTCCCAGTATATGAACTGGGTGTTAGAAGGCTTTAAACAGATTCTACCCGCTGTACTTATTCTGTTACTCGCTTTTACGCTCAGTAATATTATTGGTCAGCTTGGTAGTGGTAGCTATCTAGCAGGATTGGTTTCGGGACAGTTTCCTCCATGGATAGTGCCGACTATGGTATTTATTATCGGCATGTTGATTTCCTTTTCAACGGGTAGTTCTGGTGCCACCGTCAGTATTTTAATACCTATTGGAGTTTCAATGGCAATTAATATGGGAATACCTATCCCAATAATGATTGGAGCAATTATTTCTGGGGCTGTATTTGGTGATCAAAATTCGCCTATTTCAGACTCAGTTATTGTTGCGTCCTCGGCGGCGGGTTGTGAACCAGTACTGCATTTTCGAACACAACTTCCATTCACATTACTGTTTGCTGGCTTATCTATTATCGGGTACTTAATTGTAGGCTCAAACATATAAAACTTGTTTCCTCGCTTCCATTCTCTAAACTCGCAAAACGTAGCCTCATGAGTCTAGATTGGAATGCGAATTCCTAGAGATGGGCTTAATCCCCCTCTATCATAATAAAAAAAACAAACTGAATTTGAAGTCTTAGAGCGTGAATATCTCTATCAACGTAATTTTGGCAGTCCTCATCCTGACCACCCTACCGCTTTGATTTTTCAGTCTTATTTATATCGAAGCGGACGAAGAGTAGCGTATGGTTGATTTTGAAGAATATTCATTTTCATCTGGTTCATATATTTTTATCTAACGTGAACAAGTCCTTAATTTTGCATTATTTAGTAATCAGGATCTGCTCTAGGCTTTATGTCCCTCTGCCAGCTAGGAAGCTAACTCCCAAACATCCTATTAGCGAGTTATAACAATCAATTATCTGTTACACAAAGTATCAATACACAAGACCTAAAACCAGCTGAACCCATTCTTTACTGTGTTATAGCAAACAATTAATCAGTTAAAATACTATTAACTGATATGGAAGAGAAATATCCCGAATGTCTTATACTGCAGCCATTCCCCACTTAGTACTAACTCTTTTTTTGCCACAGAGAACTTGCTAGTTTATCTGTCACAAACTTGAGTGGTATTACCCCTTCACCTTTCAATAGCGTTTGAAAAAATGCATTGCAACGCTTTTATCTTTACGCTTTTGGGTTAAGATATTCATCTCATTATCATCTTGCTCAACTGTTCGCTAAAGATAATGGAATACGCAATTTATTTTGATAAATACCACATCCAGATACCAAGTACCAAGTATCAAGTATCAAGTATCAACGAGTTAGCCACGGTTCTTTTTGATCTGATTACAGTAGACATTGCGATATTTTTTACACCATTGCCGGATCGTTTCATAACCAACAACGATACCTCGCTGCTAGCAACTCTTCAATATCACGAAAGCAAAGTGTAAATCGATGATAAAGCCAGACGGCATGGCTGATGATTTGGGCAGGGTAACGATAACCTACATAGATATTAGGATTGTTCATTTGAAGATTATCGTATAATGGCTGAGGCAGTTATTAACTTGACAGTTCTCTAATGACAGTCCCCTAATAGATGCATCTAAGAATGAGCTTATACCAATGGGAGTTAGAAACGGTTCTGGAAGTTTTTGATTATATTTAAAATGCAGTTATAGAGAATCACAGACCTAGCTTAGTTAAGAGTACCTTTTAAAAAGTAGTTCATATAAATAAGCTCCCCGCGCACCCAGCGTGGGGAGTTTAACACTAATTAATTAGCCAATGTATTCCAACGATTAAAGATTTGTTTTGCTAATGTTTGATTCGTAGACATCAAACCATAAGAAGAAGGTTTATATCCAGGTTCAGCCTTTTCTGCAAATAAAGTTATATCACCTTCAGCTACATACTTTAAGATTGTTATTGAATCATCCGGATCATTAGCATCAAAATAAAGTGTTAAATACAAACCATCAACCTCCCAAGTGATATTCTCTTCTGGACCTTGATCATGCATTATCGCAGTACCATCCTCTGCAAAAGTTATATCTATAATGGCAGGTTTAGGCGTGTCCGAATCAGAATCATCGAAGATATAATAGAATGTATTCTCGATAAAATAATCTTTAGACCAAACTATGTCTCTATCATCCACATCTGAATCTACATAAGTAATTAAATCACTATCTGAACTGGTGACGACTAAAGCTAAGCTATCACCTACGTAAATAAACTCATCTGAAACAATTTCATCGTCAATCGAAAGGTTAATTATATTACCTTCTGTAGTAAATTCAGCGTCGATTTTCTCATGAGAATCAATATTATATATTGAAATATTTGTACCTGAAGTAAAGCCTACTCCAAAATTCTCTGATTCATTTCTAATTTCATTTAAATTATATAAATGGAATAGGTTTGAGTCAGGATCATCTTCAACATATAGGTTGTTTGCAATGAAAGTATTTAATATAGGATTACTGATACTATGTGTAACGACGTTATTACTATCGATACTAAAATGAGCATTAGATAAGTCCGTAATTTCATTATCATCAATATACGCTTTTACATCACTTGCATGTGTTAATAATGTTGCAGGTTCATTCTCGTCTTTACTTTCATTTAATTTTGACGCTAGGACTCTTGCAATTGCATGTACTGTTTCTTTTTCTTCACTGGTTGATGCAACATAATCTCCATTAATAACATCGACATTTAACCCCAGCTCTGCAGCAATATCTGCTATTGATTTATCAGGATCAAGTGCATCTAATGTTGTGTAAGGAGTGATAACGTTATGAGTACTAACCTTAATATCGGCCAGCATTTGATATGTCGTATCAACAAAACCGACACTGTCTGCGTCTAATGTTTTACCAGCAATGATTGTTGCAACTAATTGCCCTGTAGTTCCCGCTGGAATGTCGATACTGCCATTTTCATCAGTTTCGCCAATTTTAGTACAAATATCAGCACCTTCGGCTATTACACAAACTTCTGCACCACTTAAATAACCATCAATAACTTTGAAGCTACTTGAATCAGTGTTATCTGAACCAGTACTTGTATTAGTACCATCTGAACCACCGCATGCTGTTAATAAACCAGCAATACTTAGAGCGAGTAATGTTTTTTTCATTAAGATTCCCTGCAATTTGAAAAGTAAAAAATATGTTAAATATTAATTTTCTTCGTAAATACCCGACATAAAAATGCCTATTATTGGGTATAAAATTAATATTTGATTTGCATATTAAACACTTAAAGCCAAATAACAATCACAAATAGTAATATTAATGATAAAAAAATATTAAAAGAGGTGCTGAATGTACAATTTAAAGATAAAGAGAAGAGATGGATTTACAATTTGTAACATAAAACGCTTACAAGCAAAAAGTAAAAGCTAAGTTAATCTGAACATCCATTATCTCGAATTGACTCATCAAAATATAAATATCCCATATAACCCTTATCACCTAACCACCTAACCACCTAACCAACTAACCAACTAACCAACTGTAGAATTTCTACACTTTAAGAAAAAAAGTTTTTTATAAAGTTTATTTACCCAAAAAATTAAAAAATGTCATAAATCACACACAAACTATATATAAAAAATACACGACAATTTTACGCGCATTAATTTAATGATTACTTTTTAATCACTTCAAAACAGGAATTATTAATAGCTCAATCTCAGTACTATAACCCCTATGAAAGCGGTAGCTAATCCTAAAAACTCTTGACGAGTAAAAGATTCTTTTAAAATAATGCGAGAGTACAACAGGATGATTAAGATATTCATTCCAGAAATAGCTGATACTAATCCTGTGTTGCCAATTGCAAAAGCGGATATTATTGCAACCATGCCAGCGACATTAGTCAATCCAATAAATAAGCCGCAGGAAAATGTTTTTAATCCAGACCAACTAGGACGAGTGTCATTTTCATCCTCCACTATTTTTTTACGATTGGCTAACCAACTCATCGCAAAAAGAAAACTACCAAAACCAAACATTGAGGTTAATGTGGCGAACGTATCAGCCTCAAGAAGAGTGGACTGCTTACCTAATAAGTCATTAAATGAAAAGAATAATGCTGCAAGTAATCCCCATTGCGCACCTTGTAAATTGGTTATGGAAATTTCATTGGAGTAGCGGATAATATAAAGACCACCAAAAATGATAAAAAAGCCAATCAATTGCAGTGTGGTCAAGGTCTCTTGCCATAATAAAAAAGCAAAAATCAGTACAAATAAGGGAGTTAACCCAGACAAAATACTAATTAGGGAAGCCTTTCCAACAGAAAAGCCTTTATGTAAAAAAGCATTAGCGGCAAAAGAACCAAAGCCTAATGCTAAACCAACGGCAATATCCGCCCATCCATACCATTCTTGGTCTAGCAAGGCGACACCAGAAAGACTTACTAAAAATCCTACAAAAAAGACGCCAAATAAGAATAAATTTCGGTTCATCTTTTTCTGTGATGTCCATTGGTACAATACCCCTCGCATACCAAAAAAAACAGTAGCGAGTAATGCATATATTATCCACATAATAAAATGCTTCCTTTAAAGTTAAAATGAAATATTAGTGCTATCAGAGATTGCTCTTCAATTTAATCGTCAACATGCGATCTTGTAATATTTTGAACTCAAAAATGAAATACCATATTTTAAAAAAATATTTGAAAATAAGCATTCATTTTATTTAGTCTTTATTTGGCTTTGCTTAGCTTTTATTTGGTTATGCTTTGATAGCCCTTTGGGACTACTACCCTTGTGTTGCCCAGATATAAAGAGCCATGATATAAGCGCAGCTATAAATTATTCGGTGGCATAGTGATCACCGAACTTTTTAATGTGACTTATCGATGAAGTTCGCCATCTCTCTCTGGTTGATACAGTATTTCTTTAATCATTACTTTGATTGTTCCCCCACCTGGTTTTGGCCATTCAATTCTGTCCCCTATAGAAAGCCCAAGAAGAGCGCTTCCGACGGGAGCTAATATTGATATTTTCTCACCTTTTGAATCAATATCTTTGGGATAAACAAGGGTAAGCACAAACTCTTTTAGCGATGAGTCAACAGAAAATTTGACGGTAGAATTCATGGTAACTAGATCCGGAAGAATCTGTTCAGGATCGACAATATTGGCACGAGCGAGTTCCTCTTCAAGTCCACTCACTCCTGCCACACTGTTTTTAGGTAACAGATCAATGACGTTATATAATCGATCTAAATCTAAGGACGAAATAGTAATCTCTGGTTTTTGATTCATTTTTATTCTCAGTATTATTAATACAACAATTATTTAAAGATCTAACACAAGTCAGAACATTTATTCGTAGAGACGTTAAAGATTAATTTAACGTTCGTTAATGTAGATTGGGTGGGGTTAAAATAGAAATAACAAATATATTTCAATAAGATAAAATATATTTTGTTATTTTCACTACGACGACACAGCACCTCATATACAATTTTTATAACTATTTTGACTATTGTTGTGTTTGATTTTCAATCGGTAATTTTTAAAATGAGGCCAATATATGGCCCCATCATTATTTAACCTTTTCTTTTTCTAGGTTTTACAATTTTATTGCTATTATCTTCTTTCTTAAGTTTCCGTTTTTCTTTCAATGATAAAACGGGCTTTTTCATTTCACTCTTTGACATATCATCACCTAAATAATAAATAACAGATTAATTACGTATTTTTGTAACAAAACTAAAATTTACTCAGATTCAACTCACATAGCCTCCTGATCTATTTTGATAAATATTAATCACATACGATTAGACAAAATGTATATAAAAAAGTCACAATAAACCTATTTTTGGAGAGGTTTAATTGATCTCATAAGTTTGTTTTTAAGTTTAATTTTATTGGGAAGATTATCTGCAAATACAGATGGGCATAGACATATGCCCGCTTAAGAGGGGAATTTAAGGACGAAGCTCCTTAAGAAATTGATAGTATAAAATATTGATGTTTTCATAAGCTCAATATAACAACTTAAATAATAACTTCAAGCTTATCCAGTAAGATTTAACAAAAGAAAAAATTAACTATTTCAAGCAACTAATTTTAGAATCAAAATGTAAAGTAAAAGAGTTTTTCTTTACTTTTAAGCTCTCAAATAAAAAGACAAAGCGGTGGGTAATACTACTCCGGCACAACCTTCTTATAAGCTATTCAAAGGGGAAAATAAAATCACAGACAAGCACAATAATAAAAAATAAGACACCTCAATACTTGAATTCAAAACCAAGATGTCGAATCTCCTGAAATAAAACGAAGTAAGCTGAAATCAACTAATAGCTTTAACAATTAAATTTTGTAAAGACTCAGGTAATTTAATATTTCCAGCTAAAACGAATTGATGTGCATCATCTGACATTTTTCGCCATGTTTTAAGAATAATACCAATCCATTTTTCTTCAGTATATTCAGGATGCTTTAGGGCAAAAGCTAACATGTAATATTCAATGAACACTAAACCAGCAACATCTTCGACCAATTGACTATCAGGGTTTCGTTTAATGGCTTTTTTACCGACGGCATTTTTAACTTGTTCAATATCATCTGGTTCATACCCAACTTGCTGCATCAAGGTAGCAACACCATTTGCATGAAAGGTATAAAGCTCAGATCGCCACTGATGATATCCTTGCTTTCCAACCGGATAATCACTACGCAATGATTTCCAGCGTTGAATATGTTGGCCACGTACAGCTATTTTCAATAACTCGTTGGCATCAGGTTTAAAACGATTCAACATTTCAGCCATACGCTCAGAATATAAACGTTCCTTTGGCCATTCCTTATCGCCTACTAACTCTTTATTTGGATCTTCATTATTAACGTCATCAATTAGACCAATGACTTGTTCAAGTTTTTGATTCATAACATGCTCCCTGCAACTTCTCGCGATAGGTAAATAGAGACTAACTATATAAAAATACTTACAACAAAAAAATAAGAAATGTTCACAACATTAAATACTCATATTTTTGATAGAAAAAAGCTCCCTTGCACTAGGCACAAGGGAGCTTTTTATAAAGCCTTAATACTGGTTAGATACTAGCTTTGTTTGATTCGTTCATCTATTACCTTTGGTTTGTCTACTTCAGTTAATAACCCTTTCAGCAAACTAACGCAACCAAGCAGAAGAATAAGAGTGAAAGGCAGTGCTGCGATAATAGTGATCGATTGCAGCGCTTGAATAGACTGAGTACCGCCAATCCACAGCATTACCATTGCGATAACACCCGAGAT
Source organism: Vibrio sp. 2-Bac 85 (assembly GCF_037546705.1). Taxonomy (NCBI): domain Bacteria; kingdom Pseudomonadati; phylum Pseudomonadota; class Gammaproteobacteria; order Vibrionales; family Vibrionaceae; genus Vibrio; species Vibrio sp. 2-Bac 85. The sequence continues at coordinate 52,845 of NZ_JALAAB010000013.1, forward strand.
AACAGCCCACACTATTTTTTGTTTCATTGGCACTTCTAGTTTGCCTCCCGCTGTCATGCTATCGATAACAATGGAGCCTGAATCTAATGTAGTTACAAAGAAAACAACAATTAATACAACTGCGATAACAGATAAAACATCACCGAGAGGGTAAGCATCTAGCATGTAAAAAAGGCTTAAAGACACATCTGTAATACCTTGCTCAGCACCTAACAATCCAACTTTATCAATGATCTGTTCAATAGCTACACCACCAAAAACTGACATCCAGGCAGTGGTGACTAACGTAGGAATAACCATCACGCAAATAAGAAACTCACGCACCGTACGCCCTTTAGATATACGCGCTACAAACATGCCAAAGAAAGGTGCATAAGCAACCCACCACGCCCAATAAAAGACTGTCCACCCATGCAACCATGTTGTATCGTCACGTCCCGAAGACTGACTTAACGGGATAATATTTTTTACATAACCGATCACTGCGGTAGCCAAAGAATCAAGTACCGTTGTGAAGTTCAAAGCAGCGATTAGCCCCAAGAATATAAAGGCAATGACCATATTAAGGTTACTTAACAGTTTAACTCCTCCATCCATTCCTCGCGTGACCGATAGAATAGCTAAACCCATAATTAATAGAATAATGAACTGCTTTAGATAAAGGCTATTTTCAAAACCAAAAACATGACTAATACCACTAGCCGCCTGTGCACCGCCTAATCCAAGAGAAGTTGCTAGGCCAAATAAGGTCACTAAAACGGTTAATACATCAATAATATCACCGGTTATTCCCCAAACTCTATCACCTAAAATCGGATAAAATACGGAGCGCATGGATAGTGGCAGGCCTTTGTTATACACAAAATAAGCTAAACAAAGTGCTGTCATTCCATAGATAGCCCAAGCATGCAGTCCCCAATGAAAAACCGTTGCACCTAATGCTAGTTCACGGCCTTCTGCCGTAAAAGGTTCTGCATTTAATGGAGTTCCGTACCAATTGGTAAAGAAAGCAGTTGGCTCTGCCACGCCCCAGAAAATTAATCCAATCCCCATGCCCGCTGCAAATAGCATTGAAATCCATGACATTGTTGAATAATCAGTGGTCGCTTTATCTCCACCTAAGCGAATTTTACCCAAGGGGGAAAATGCTAATATAACGGCAAAGATTAATAAGATATTGGCTCCCCACATAAATAGGAAGTCAAAATTAGACAGGACAGAGCCCTTAATTGAGTCAATGGCTGCTTTTGCATCGGCAGGCTCTAACATTAGCAGAGTGACGATGAAAAGGATGGATAACGCTACTGAAGCAGTGAAAACTGTGTTGTGGACATCGAAGCCCCATTTATTAAAATTATCCTGACCGACCTGATAATCTGTTGATTCAATACTGTACTTGTTTGATTTGAATTTCATAAACTGTGTCTTACCTATTTGTATTAACAAATAGAAGGACATGCTCCATATTTAAGTTATATTTGACTAGCTAGCCCACCATAATAGACCATGGTCAAATCTCTTTATTGGAGTAATTTTAGGCTTTATCGCTAGTCCCCTGGCCGGCTACTTTACCATAGAAAGCACTCTCCACGAGCTTTAAGGTAACTATCTGATTTAATTTAAATAATTTACAATATAGTGCTTTAAAGTGAAGTAATTTAAATTAAAAATATTAACTTTCAGAAGTAGAGGTTACTTTTATTGCTTACTACTTAGTTCATGATTAACCGCTAATTCTCTATAAATAATGAGCTAGGCATTTTATCGATTAATGCCACCATGATTATCTTTATTTTTAAAATCATCAGTCTCAACATAAACCCTCTAAGTAATGACTGAGTATTAACAGGTTTTTCACCCCAATATCTTCACTAATATCGATATTAACGGGCTATAAATAATGGCGGTTAAGTAGGTGTTAACGACTGAGCAAGATAATCATCCATCTCTTTTTTGGGTACCATGCCGCCACCCGTTGCCCATACTAAATGAGTAGCATTTTGCATTTTAATGGCATCTAACTGTAAACGATTTTTATACTCTATATTTTTATTCACTATGATCGGGCCTACGATGCCAGCGAGTGCAGAAGGCTCAAGTTGAATGTTTTCTAATTCACTGAGCTCAGCTAGATGATGATACATGCGTTGATCTGAGATAGTATAATAACCATCCAACAGACGTTGCATCGCTCTACCAACAAACCCCGATGCTCGACCAACCGCTAATCCATCAGCAGCAGTGATATTATCAATACCCAGATCTTGAACTGAAATACCGTCATGTAATTCAGTATAAACACCTAATAACATACATGGTGAATGTGTTGGCTCGGCAAAGATACAATGTACATTATCACCAAAAGCCATTTTCAAACCAAACGCAACACCACCGGGACCGCCACCTACACCACAGGGTAAATAGACAAACAAAGGATGAGCTTGATCCACGCGAACTCCCATTTCATGGAACTGTTTTTTTAATCGTTGACCTGCAACAGCATAACCAAGAAAAAGTGTTTGTGAATTCTCATCATCAATAAAAAAACAATTACTATCACTCTCTGCCTGTTGACGACCTTGCTCCACGGCAACACCATAATCTTGTTCATATTCAACAACATTCACACCATGTTCACGCAGTTTGTCCTTTTTCCATTGCCTTGCATCTGCAGACATATGAACAGAGACGGAGAAACCTAATTTAGCGCTCATAATGCCAATAGACATCCCTAAATTACCTGTTGAACCTACGGCGATACGGTAACCTTTAAAAAACGCTCTAAATTGATCACTATCGAGTTTACGATAATCATCAGACTCTTTTAATAAACCAGCAGCTATCGCTAACTTTTCTGCATGTGTTAATACTTCGTATATTCCACCTCGCGCTTTAATTGAACCTGAAATAGGTAAGTGACTATCTTTTTTCAGCATCATTTTTCCTACAATTAGTGTCGTGTATTCACGTTCTAACTGTGCTTGCATCTTGCTAATGCTGACCACCTCAGATTCAATAATGCCATTGCTTGCAGCCGTCTCAGGAAAGACCTGTGCTAAATAAGGTGCAAATCTTGTTAACCTATCACTGGCTGCTTTAATATCATTATGATTGAGCCCAACATAAGGCAGACCTTCTTCTAAACTAGTTATATTAGGGTTGAACCAACTTATTTCTTGCAATGCAATCAATTGCTCAAGTAAAGGGAATTCAGTAATAAGCTTTTGTATATTCAGCGACATTAGTTTTAACACCTTAAATTAAATAATCGAATACAACAGTCATCAATTGCAGCCTTGGAAAGTCACAATATTTAATGAAGTCAAAAAATGAAGGGTATAGATAGATTTATCATGAGGTTAATAAAAATGCAAAATAATGGGCTTTTAGGTCATTTAAAAAACGGAGGCTTCGGCCCTAAATAAGCAAACGTTTAGTACTGTTGAGCTGGGACAGAAAATATTGCCTAAACTAATTAACTCATCGATTAGATAATGCCTAATCCAAATTAATTAAAGCCGATTATTGATAACACTTCAATGTTGAATCCGCCACAGATAAACTCACCTTAGATTGTGAAAATATAACGGTTTCATTGATGTAGGTACAGCAGCTGCGAAAAGCAGAGCCTAACCTGCTCTCTGTTAGCAGGTTAGACTCTCAATTTATAGCAGCTTTAACTTCAGTAGTTTTAACTTAAACAGTTTTAACGGAGCAATTTCAGTTTAAGGGCTTCAACTCGCGACAAACAAAACAAATCAGCGCAGTGAATTTAAATTAAATAGCCCTTAAAAAAGCTAATAATGCATCTTTTTCATCATTCGTCAGTTGAGAATAAGTTTCTTTAGCACTCTCTGATTCACCACCATGCCACAAGATTGCTTGCTCAATGGTGAGGGCTCGGCCATCATGCAAGAATCGACTTTTCTCATCACCTTCAATTAAACCTAATCCCCATAATGGTGGTGTACGCCATTCATCAGCTTCTGCACCGGACTCTTTTGCACCATCACTAAGCTCAGGGCCCATATTGTGAAGCAATAAGTCAGTGTAAGGGTAAAATGTTTGATTACTGAGAATAGGGAACCTTTCCACTTCACCAGTACTTAACGTTTCTCGGTGGCATGCATTACAACCAGTAGAATTAAAAAGTGCTCTTCCCGCAAGGAATGTTTCATGATTATTAATTCGCCTTTCTGGCACCGCGAGTATAGTTAAAAAATCATTAATATCCTGTACCGACTTATCAGATACTTCAGGGTCACCTCCCGATGGATAAATATTACATATTCCTTGATTATCAGAGCAAGGTTCTGCTGGGTTCAACGTTGAAGTTAATCCCATATCCTGTTGAAGTGCACCTACTATTTGCCCATCCAATGAACAATGGATAGCTTTCCAGCCGAAACGACCAATACATTGCTGTTGTTGGTTTGCTCTACCAGATATGCCATTCATATCAGTATCATTAATATCTTGATACTCAAGAATAACCGATTCAGGCACTAGATCTAATAATCCCATTCCAATCAATTGAGGCGATAGTCTAGGTGCTAAAACTATGCCTTCATCAAGCGCATTTACATTATCGTTTAAATGGAAAAGGATCTCATTTGAACTTCCTTCGGACCAGCTTACACTTCCTTCGGGCACTCCATCTGCGGAATAAGTTTGCAGTTGTGCACCCAACATAGAATCTACATTGCCCTCTATATCCCGTAATCTGAACAATATTCCATTGCCAGTGGAACCATCACTTTTTAATGATTCCGCTCTACTTGAAGATTCATGGCAATTTGCACATGAGTCAGTGATTGCAAGCGGACCATAACCATCAAGTAGATCTCGCGCCCCAGGAGCAGGGCCCCAAGTAGCGATAAATAACTCTCGGCCTTGGGAAGCCCCATTATATTCTTGAATATCAAGGTCAGGAATGAACTGTAAAAAACCATTATTTTCTTGATATTCTACCGTTGCAACTCCCCCAGTAGCTCCAAGTACTAAGGTGTTATCAACGACAGAGTCAGAAGCCCCATCCGAACCACCACAGCCCACCAATAAGATATTAAGTAATAAATATAATTTACTTTTCATTACTGATTAAACTCTACTTTTTGTGGAACAGTGTATCCCCAGATGTTGATTGGTTCTTTAATTCCTAACGATCCTTCGAAGCTCCATCCCCAACTAAATATAGAGCGATCTTTACGTAGGGCGATGGTATGTAATGCGCCAGGTGCAATATCCTGCACATTATTAAGATCGGCTATTGCGACAGTTGGAGAGATCGGGTCTTGATCTAATTCAAGGCCTAATGTCCCTGTTCCATTAAAACCCCATGGATAAATTAATTGATCGCTTTTTTCTACGAAACTTTGATTGCCATTTGCCCAAACCGCCTTAGCTTGTGTTATCCAAGGTAATTCAACTGCTTCGTAGATTTCATCAGGCCATGTATCTTCAACTGTGTTGCCTATTTGATTACTCGCATTTAATCCCCAACCGTAGACTTTTCCACTTTCACCTAGCGCAAGAACATGTGCTTTACCTGCTGCAACAGAAATAACTTTTTCGAGTAAAGGAATTTGTACTGGCGTATTATAATCGTTTGTATCATCACTACCTTGGCCTAATTGACCATTATCATTTTCCCCCCATCCCCAAAGAATACCATCTGAATCGATAGCGTAAGTGGAATCTGAAGCGGCAGTGATTAGAACAATATTAGTTAACGTAACAAGTTGAGGATAGTCAGCGTCTTCGTTAGAGCTATTGCCTAATTGGCCTTTATCATTCTCACCAAATGTAAAAACTTGGCCATTTTTATCTAATGCAACGGTATGGTCATAACCACGAGTGATTGAAACAATGTCTTTAAGGGCGTTAATTTTTTGAGGTGTATAATAATCAACATCTAAAACTACACTATCTTGATCTCCTAACCCTAATTGACCGCCATCACCATCTCCCCAAGCCCATACATCACCTTCATTATCCAATGCGATGGATGTATTTTGGTTAAATGCTAAAGAAGTAAAAGTAACTAGTTCTTCGTTATCTAAGACTTCAATTTTTTGCGGCGTGGTTGGATGATTTTCATCTGTATTTAATTTACTAGTAAACCCTACTCCGGTTTGACCAAGGTTATTCCTACCCCATGTCCAAATCTGACCATCTATAATGGCCCCAGAGTGAGCACCTCCAGCTGCAACTTGTTGTCCAAAATAAATACTATCAGTCATAGATGCTCCATTACCGGCAGCATCTAAGGCGATTAATTCATAATTGTTTAATCCAGGTGTTAAAACAAAAGAAACATCAAAATCCCCTCCATTAAAAGTTACGTTTTTGGTTAGATCGTTAACTTTCAACTGTAAAGAAGTTACCTCTTGATTGTCAGTAACGGTACCGTTAATAGAATAAGTGGAGGAATATATGCTGCGATTAGCGGCGAGTGTAGATAATGTGATCTCAGGTTCTGTCGTATCTTTATTAACTTCCGCAGAAGCAGGGCTATCGTTAGAATCGCACCCAGCAATAAATGTTAAAATGCAAACCGATAAAAAACTATGTTGTAACTTCATGCAACCTTCCAATGGCTAATTTAATGATAATGAATATCATTATTGATCCAAAGATTGATGATTTCAAGCTCTTTTATTCTAGTAAGTTATAAAATTTGCTCTGCTTATTATAAAATTTATTAGTTTAGTTTAACGATCATAAAAGCAAATACCCGCTATCATTCATCACGATCAACAAACAACGTAATGAGTAAATATCGGGTATAAGCGATCAGTAAAAATAGCTCTTTATTTTTTATTGTATAGCGCTTGTCCTGTTTTATCTTGGTCTGACCAGAAATTAATATTGAACTGTGCATCTTTACTTAACTCTATTCTATGCCAATATTGTGGAGGACTCGTAGCAAATTGCCCGGCTTTAATAACCACTGTTACTTCTGGCTCAGTCGCTTCACTATCTGCAAAACCAAAATAAGTGACAACGCCTTCCATGACACATAATTGTCCGAAAACATCTGCCGCCGTATTATGATGAGTTAATAATGCTTTTGGCACAGTATCAACAGTGAAAAAAGGGGTGGAGCGTTGAATTGTCCAATTTGTTGGAATTCGTAAATGACTCATAATATTCTCCTAATTTTATAATATGGCAGATTTGATCTAACTAACCTAAACCTAGATTTCCATCGAATAAAGATCAAAGTGCCGCAGGTAATTCTCTTAGTAATGGAAAAGCTTTTTTCATGTGCCCTTCTGTTACGATAAATCCAACCATTTTTTTGTCTTCGTTATACGCCTTTACTGAGCACCCCTCGGTATCGATATCCGCTTGCCAAGAAGTGACACCGTTTACCATGTTGCCACCTAACTGCATTGGCATTTTCGGTGTTTTTACTTTAACTAACATCGCCGGTAATGTGACCTCAGTAGCTTGCCCCAATAATGTTTTAGCTAACGCATTCGCACTTAACATTATGGGTTGTAAGTACGACATCACCTTGCCATTTATCTCAGCACAATCTCCCAAGGCATAAATATTGTTGACAGATGTTTGTAACTGCAAATTAACAACTAAACCATTGTTGACGTTGATACCTGATTTTCGTGCTAAGCCTGTATTTGCTTTTAAACCTGCCGCAGAAATAACACAATCAACAATCTGTGTTTCACCTGAGCTAAGCGTGACACAAATACCTGTTTTGTTTGTATTTAATGCGCTTTTGTCTGATAAACAGTTATTCAATGAATGGACGGTTTTTCCCAATTCAAACACAACACCTGCGTCAGTCATTTTATTGCGAAGTTGATTCGCGACCAAGTCTGGTAGCATATTTGCCATCAAACCTTTACTAGGATCAACCACCAGCACCTTTTTACCGCTACTCGATAGATCCATCGCAATCTCAGTGCCAATCAACCCTGCACCAATAACTAAAACACGTTGAGCTTGCTGCAACTGTTGTTGTGCACTTTCAAACTCACGTAAACTATTAAGCGTGATCACTTTGTCAGTTGCATCGCCTAACATGGTCGGAATAAAGGCCCGCGCTCCCGTCGCTAAAACTAATTTTGAATAAGGATACGCAACACCTGCGACTAAAATTTCTTGGTGTTCGCAATTGATCTGCTCCACTTCAGTAAATGCATGTAAATCAACATTAAATTCAGTGGCAAAGGCTTCTCCAGTTAGTCGGATAAGGTCTGCGCTACTCTGTCCGTTAGTAAATACATGACTTAAATCTGGTTTGTTGTAATCATCGCCTGCATCAAGGGTAAAAACAGAAATTGCTATCGTTTGATCCGTGCGTCTGATGATTTTGATTAATTGGTAAGCGGCAAAGCCGCTACCAATAATAATGATCGGTGCACTCATGATGCTTTGCTCTGTGCAACCGCAACAAATACATCTTTACCTAATCCACATTCAGGACAAAGGAAGAAGTCCGGCACATCGTTCCAAGCAGTACCAGCTGCAACATCTTGATTTGGCTCACCAATAGCAGGTTCATAAACCCAGTTACAAACCGTACATAACATATCTTGAGCATCATCAACTTGAAAGGCTTCAGTTTTAGAAGGTGCTGCTTGAGCTGTAGAAGGTGCTACTTGAGGTGCAGGATCGCCCTGTACATTAGCCTTTACAATAGGCTCTGCAATAATAGGTTTGATAGTCATAGGTTGGTTAGCAGTGATAGACTGAATATTACTGATATCATGTAATGCCCAGCTTTTTGCAATGCCGCGGCCATATTCACGACATTCGTTCATTGCTTTACCATCAGGTCGCCATTTTGTTTTTAAGCTGTCAGCAGTTTCAAAACCTGCATCCATTAAACGTATATTAATACGGTCAACGGCACCGCCATTCCAACCATAACTACCAAATGCTGCGGCTTTTTTATCTTTAAAACGTAATCCTGTTATCTCTTCTAACATCGCAGCGATTTGCGGCATCATCACGTTGTTCATGCTTGGTGATCCCACTAATACGCCCTTAGAACGGAATACATTAGATAATATTTCGTTTTTATCTTGGCGTGAAACATTGAATACCTTAACCGCAACACCTGGGTCAACGTCATGAATCCCCTGTGCCATGGCGTCAGCCATCATGCGTGTATTGTTAGACATAGAGTCGTAAAAAATAGTGATGCGGTCTTCTTGATAATTATCTGCCCACTCTAGGTATTGATGAATAATTTGCGTAGGGTCATCGCGCCAAATAACACCATGAGCAGTTGCAATCATATCAACAGGTAGGTTGAAGCTAAGTACCTCTTTAATCTTAGCAGTCACGAGCGAGCTAAAAGGCGTTAAAATATTTGCGTAATAACGTAAACATTGTTCTTTTAATTCATTTTGATCAACTTCGTCATTAAACAAATGCTCATCACAATAATGTTGACCAAATGCATCATTACTAAACAGCACGGCATCATCGGTCAGGTAAGTCATCATACTATCTGGCCAGTGCAACATTGGCGTTTCTACAAATATCAATTGTTTGCCGTTACCAATATCCAATGCGTCACCGGTTTTTACGATATTAAAATTCCATTCAGGATGATGATGCTGACCTGTAATTGAATCAATTGCATTTTCTGTACAGTAAATAGGGGTATTAGGAATTTTTGCCATTAGCGCGGGTAATGCACCTGAGTGATCTTCTTCCGCATGATTAATAACAATAAAATCAATCTCATTTAGATCAATTTCCATCTCTAAATTTTGCACAAACTGTAAGCTAAAACGATGATCAACCGTATCAATCAATACATTTTTTTGTTCACGGATCAAATAACTGTTATAGCTGGTACCTTTTGTTAATTTAAATTCCATACCATGGAAGTTTTCTACTTCCCAATCACGTTGTCCAACCCAATGAATGTTATTTTTAATGTGAATAGTCATATTTATACCTGCATAATTTATAAAAGATTTAAAAAGTTATCTCCTATATTGCAGATTACATGCCAAAACATAAATCACTGATTTAATGACATTTATAGCTTTAAATTGTCATTATGACACTATTTAAACAATGTCATTTAAACAATAAAAGTGTCATAATGACAATAGTGAATCACTTTATATTAGGTTTAACATGAGTAATAAATACCAGGCATTAACACAATTAGCGATTGATCTAACGGTCAGCGTTTCTAGTCAGGATAGATTTGATCGTCTGCTGTCAGTTATCCGTAAGCTATTTAATTGTAATGCTTCAGCATTATTAGCTTTTCAGCACCAACAATTTTCCCCACTAGCGATTAATGGTCTATATGATGAAGTGTTGGGACGACGCTTTAATATTCAAGAACATCCAAGATTAGAAGCAATTGCTAGAGCAGGCGATGTTGTTCGCTTTCCTGCTGACAGCACATTACCCGACCCCTATGATGGGCTTATTCCGAATCATCATGGAGAGTTAAATGTTCATTCTTGTATCGGGCTACCATTACTTGCTAACGATAGTTTAATTGGTGCATTAACAATCGATGCTTTCGACCCTCACCAATTTGATCAATTTAGTAATGATGACCTACGTATTATCAGTGCTCTAGCCGCAGCAAGCTTGCATACTTCACTGTTAATGGAGAAGTTAGAAAACCAAGCAGGCGTATTCAGTAATAGCGACCCACTTGACGCATTTACGCAACAGGCAAGCGGCATGATTGGTCAATCACAGGGAATTTTAGATCTTAAATCACAAATTAAAGCAGTAGCTGACACTGAATTGTCGGTTTTGATCACTGGTGAAACAGGTGTGGGTAAAGAGCTAGTAGCCTCTTCCATCCATCAACAGTCTACACGTTGCGATAATAACCTGATCTATTTAAACTGTGCAGCATTGCCAGAATCGGTCGCAGAAAGTGAACTATTTGGACATGTGAAGGGGGCATTTACTGGAGCAATAAGTGATCGTAAAGGTAAATTTGAACTTGCCAATAACAGCACACTTTTTCTAGACGAAGTTGGGGAGTTGCCGCTATCGTTACAAGCAAAACTGCTTCGTGCTTTACAATACGGCGATATACAACGTGTTGGTGACGAAAAGAGTTTAAAAGTAAATACACGAATTGTCGCAGCAACTAATCGTACATTGCATAAGGAAGTGAAAGCAGGACGTTTTCGTGCTGATCTTTACCATCGATTGAATGTATTCCCTGTACATGTTCCCCCACTGAGAGAGCGAGATAATGATGTCGTATTATTATCAGGGTTCTTTGCTGAACGATGCCGTGCAAAATTAGGTTTTAAACGTTTGACCATTGACCCCGCTGCTATCAATATTTTACAACAATATTCGTGGCCGGGTAATGTGCGAGAGTTAGAGCATGCCATCAATCGTGCGGCGGTGATTGCAAAATCACAAGCTGCAGATTCATACCTACAATTAAAAGCAAGCCACTTTCAACTCAATGCAGAACATCTGCTCACACAGGATCAATCATTAACAAATACAACATCGACTGAAAATAGTAAACTATTTTGCACTACAGATGATCAAGGATTACGCGAAGCAACCAATGACTTTCAAGCGACTATCATTAAACAGGCATACCAAGAAAATGCTAACAACTGGGTAGCAACAGCAAAGCAACTTAAGCTGGATACCGGTAATCTCCATCGTTTAGCTAAACGACTTAATTTGAAATAAAGTTCATTGCTTATTATGTGGAAGGCTTTAGATTATTCGCCTTTACATATAATGATCAGCACAATTTAGCATTGAAGAGCTTGTAAAAAATCGTAGTGCTTTGTTACAAGCTCAATTAGCAATAAAACGGTTATTTATTAATGATTACCTATTACCAATAATTTTCAGAAGTGAACTGTCCCACTTCACGGCGTAAATGCTTTTTATAACCCATTTCTTGTAATGTATCACGGCTGTCATGAACCATTTCAGGATTGCCACAGAGTAAAAAGAAGCTATTAATAGGGTCCAGTTCAACCCCTGCAAATTCAGATAAAGCACCGGATGATAATAATTGAGGGATCCTACCACTCAGAGCATAGGATACTTTTTCACGTGAAACGACTGGAATATAATGAAAGCGATCACCAAAGCGTTGTTGTATTTCCGCTATTCGTTCGCGATATACTAACTCTTCTTCTTTACGAACTGCATGTACTAATACCACTCGCTCAAATTGTTGTTGAGAAGCCGGATCGGCAAGTATCGATAGGAAAGGACCAATGGCAGTGCCAGTAGATAACAACCACAAATCACGAGCGGTTTCAGGGATCTCATCCAATGTCATAAATCCCGCGGGATCTTCGCCAACATAGAGCTTATCTCCCGGTTGTAAAATATCTAGTCGAGGCGATAAGTCCCCTTCTGGTACCGTCACTAACAAAAACTCTAGTATTTTTTCATTAGGAGCATTGATCATTGAATAGGCTCTACGCTGCCACTCTCCTTCAGGTGTCGGGAGTGCTAGCTTAGTGAATTGCCCTGCTTTAAAGGGCATCATTGAAGCCTGTATTTTTAAACTGAAAAGTTTTTCTGTCCAATCAGTTCGACCAACAACAGTGCCTTCAATTAAACGCTGGGGAATAGAATTATTATCCATAGTGTTTCTCCAAGATTAAAATCCAAGGTTAACCATGACATGCATTACATATACAGGTTATACCCAGAAAAATTATCAAGCAATGAGAAAATTAGATTGTGTTTATTTTAATATTGTAGATAAAGTTACGCGATGAAGGCTTTGTAGAAAACAAGCATTATCACAAGTCTAGCAATAATATAACCGCCACCAATGAATATTTTTTTACAAGCTGACTATCAATTAAAAAATCCAATAAGAAAGAGAGAAAAGAATAGTGAAAGGGAAGATATGCTAAACTTAAAGCTCACTCAATAATGCAAGCTTTAAGTTTTATGATAAAAGAAAAAGTACTAACTGACAGCCAGCTCTCCTTCAGCCTGAGATAATAAAGCAAACTCCTCTTCTGCAGAATTCGCCACTAAATTATTACGACCAATTAATACGTAATACAGCATGCCCACAGCAAATAATGCCAATGTAAAATAAAAAGCTCTTACGTCATAGGCATAGACACCGGTTAGTGCAAGTAAAGACAATACAAATGAAATACTTGAAGTCACTACACCACCTGGAGTTTTATAAGGACGATTTAAATTAGGTTGTTTAATGCGTAACAATATATGGCTGCCCGACATCATGGCATACGATACCGTTGCCCCTACGACAGCCATTGATAACATCAAGTCACCTTCACCAGTTAATGATAATAGGAAGCCTAAAATACCAGGGAAAATTAATGAGCGAACGGGCACTTTACGTTTACTAGTTAATGATAATTTTTGTGGTAAATAGCCGGCACGAGATAATGCAAATACCAAGCGGCTATAACCGTAAATAATTGAGAAAAACGACGCAACTAAGCCCGCTAAACCTAACACGTTAACAACGGTTGCAAGGTTAGTATTCCCAGTCATATTCAATGCATCTACCAACGGTACCGCACTTGAGCCCGTCGCTTTTGCACCAGCAGCGCCTGCCACCAGTACGACGACTAATGTCGCAGTCCCTAATAAAAAAATCATAGCTGCAATAATTCCTTTAGGCACATCTTTAGCAGGATCTTTTGCTTCTTCTGCAGCTAGCGGTACGCCTTCCACAGCTAAGAATAACCACATTGCAAAAGGCAAAGCAGCCCAAACACCGTAATACCCCATCGGTAAAAATTCACTGCCATTGGCAAGTGGTGCAACATCAAATAAATTTTCCGTATTAAAAGCAGGTAATAAAACCACGCCAGTAGCAATAATAGCAACCACCGCTAATGCACTGATCACCATCATTACTTTTAAGGCTTCGCCAGCACCAAAAATATGGATACCTACAAAAATCAGATAAAAAACAGCGTAAACAATGGGTCCATCCATACCTATTAGTTCATTCACAGCAGAACCAATAAAAATAACAATCGCAGCAGGCGCAAGTGTATATTCAATTAATACAGCCAACCCTGTAAGATAACCACCAACAGGTCCCATTGCTTGACGTGCAAAACTATAACCACCACCCGCGGCAGGAATGGCAGAGGACATTTCTGCTAATGATAAAACTAAGGTTAAATACATTACGCCCATCAAAACAGCAGCAATAACAAAACCACCCCACCCAGCTTGTGCGATACCAAAGTTCCATCCGGCAAAATCACCAGAAATAACATATGAAACACCTAGGCCCGCAAGTAAGATCCAACCCGCAGCTCCCTTTTTTAATTGTCTTTGAGCAAGATACTCTTTATTAGTAGACATAAGACTTCCTTTTTATTGTGGTTAGATAATTAATGATTAAACAGTAAATTGTGGTTACCACTGGTCAAACAGAAATGCTGTTGCTCAGTGTTATCAAGTAATGAATCTTCAGAGCGATCTTTTAAATTCACACCTGTTAATTCAAGACGAAGGGACTCAGTGAGTAAATAATGCCCTTTATGTACCGCAGCTTGGTACTTCAAGCCTTCAGGGCGAATATTTGAAATGCAATTACGTAATGAATCTTCAATACCGCGTTTAGCATTCCATGTTAAATACATCCCCATACTGTCAGGTGAACTTAATCCCGGACGTTCACCAATCAGAAGTACAACTTGTTTAGCATTCAAGGCTTCACAAACATCGTCTCCCACAGCAACACGACCTTGTTGAACAACGCAGATAGGAGCGATATTTAATTTTTTGTTGGACTCTTCATTGAGACGACGAATAAAAAGCTCAACAAAGTTTTTAGCATGGTGGCTAATTGCGTAAGAAGATAAACCATCAGCAAGCACAAACACTAAATCGTAGCGTTCACCTGATGTAGGTTGTAAAGAAGAAATAGACTTTTCATCCAATTGACGCCCTAAATCGGGACGTTGCAGATATTCCATACGGTCACGTGCTTTGCTATGTAACTTCTGTATTGGTAAGTAAGGCGTTAATACTTCAGATTCTGCAAATTGTTCACATAATTTATCGATATCAAGTGGCACATGAACCGCATCAATAGCTTGCGCATGAGAAAGCTGAAAACGCAGTAGTTCAGATGTTGGAAGACTTGTACCAACGCGACCTAATCCAATACGAGCATTAGTAAACTGACGTAACTTTTCCCAAGGGTCTTTATGTATTATTTTCGAGTCGTTGGGTTTAATGTCACTCATAAAAGCTCCTTGATCATATTTAATGGATGAGCAAAGCGTTCAGGTAATGTGTTACTTAATTGGGTAAGGTTATCAGCGGGTGCCAATTGCATTTTTTTAAGCCACTGGTCAAACTCTGGTGCAGGACGCAGCCCTAATACTTGACGCGCATAAAGTGCATCATGGAAAGACGTTGTTTGATAGTTAAGCATGATGTCATCAGAGCCGGGAATGCCCATGATAAATGAACACTCTGCAACCCCTAATAGCGTTAGTAAGTTGTCCATATCATTTTGATCGGCGTAGGCGTGGTTGGTATAACAAATATCACACCCCATCGGTAAACCTAATAACTTCCCACAGAAATGATCTTCTAAACCTGCTCGAATAATTTGTTTCCCATCAAAAAGGTATTCAGGACCTATAAAGCCAACCACAGTATTCACTAATAAAGGTTTAAATTTACGTGCAACCGCATAGGCACGGGTTTCACAAGTTTGCTGGTCAACACCATGATGGCCGTTAGCAGAAAGAGCGCTTCCCTGTCCGGTTTCAAAATACATCACATTATTACCGACAGTCCCGCGCTTTAACTCTAATGCGGCTTGATGCGCTTCATTTAATACGTTGAGATTTACACCAAATCCTTGATTGGTGGCTTCAGTACCACCAATCGACTGAAAAACCAGATCCACAGGCGCGCCAAGTTCTATTGCTTCGATGGTGTTAGTAACATGCGTTAATACACAAGACTGTGTTGGTATTTCATAATGTTGAATAACGTCATCCATCAACTTCATTAATTTAACCGCTTGTGACACACTGTCTGTCGCAGGGTTAATCCCTAAAACTGCATCGCCACTGCCATACATTAAGCCATCAAAAATAGTGGCGGCAATCCCATTAACGTCATCCGTAGGGTGATTAGGCTGTAAACGCGTAGAAAGGTGTCCCGGTAGACCAATCGTGTTGCGAAATTGCGTCGTAATATTGCACTTTTTAGCGACTAAAATAAGGTCTTGATTACGCATTATCTTACTGACCGCGGCCACCATTTCAGGTGTGATACCCGCGCGTATACGTTTGAAATCAACTTCAGTGGTTGTTTCTTGTAATAACCAATTGCGAAAATCACCTACCGTCAAATGAGCGATTTCTGCAAATGCATTAGCATCGTGTTCATCAATAATAAGACGCGTGATTTCATCACTTTCATAGGGGATTAATGTTTCTTGTAAAAATGTACTTAATGGTAAGTCTGCTAATAACATTTGCGCGACAACACGTTGCTCCGATGAAAGTGCTGCTACACCGGCTAGTTGATCGCCCGAGCGCATTGGTGATGCTTTGGCCATCAAATCCGCAAGATCATTAAATTTATAAACATGGCTACCAAGCTGATAACGGTAATTGGACATATACAAGACCTCAAACATAAAATTGGGCGCAAACATTGCAAACTAGATAAGTAATAATTAGCGAGGATCATTCCAACTGAGTGACGCTATTGCGCAAACAATAAAATACTTTTAAAACATAAAGTTATATTTGCATTGCATCAAATTAAGGCATCGAGATGAAAAGTGAAAATTTAAAATTTTTAGAGCAGCACCAAGGTAGTACTACCTCTGCACTAGATAGGTGCAAATCATTTACTTTTGATGTGAACCAACAAGCCGAAAGCTTGGTGCAATGGGAACAGCGCTATAACCAACATAGTAGTGGGACTTTTAGCGGTTATTTAGATGAATTGAAGTTAGCGGGTATCCATTTTTTTGAAGAATTCACCAATCAAACATTACTACAACAATGTGCAGTAAAAGACGATAATTTATGGTTAGGTTTTTCGTTGCAAACGCAGCGTCCAAAAATTAATAATTATCAAATAGAAGCAGGTCAGATAATGACACGCCCATCGGGCGTTGAGTTTGAGTTGCTTACTCCTGCCGACTTTCATATTTATGGTTTAGTTGTGAATAAAGACAGCATAAGCCAAGAAATGGTTGGTCCTGACCAAGCATTATGGGAAAACCGAGATAATACAATGCAAGCTTCTGCACCCAATCATTACGTAAGTTATGAACTCGCTAAGCTAATCAGTTTACTCCTCAATAATAACAACTCACCAAGTGGTAAAAATAGCATTATCAATGAACACAACCTGTCTCGCTTAACCACGTTAAAGCCATTGATCACATCTAAAGTTGCCGACCTACTGGCACAAACTGAATATACAAATGAACAACATTTTGGTCACTACCAAACAACACAAAGAGTGATTACAGAGATCACCAACTATATTAAGCAGACCAATCATTACCCATTAACAATCACTGAATTATGCCAAATTGCTCATGTCAGCAGGAGAGCATTACAGTATTGTTTTGAACAAGGTTTAGGTATCTCACCCATACAATATATAAGAGAATGTCGTCTCAACGAAATAAGGCGCGTTTTATTAGGTAGTGGTCAGCAGAATACAATCGCTGATCTTGCATTAAATTTTGGATTTTTTCACCTTGGTACTTTTAATGCGCAATATAAACAATTATTTGCAGAAACGCCGACTCAAACATTGCAACGTTCAGAACGCTACCAGGATGCCAATATCAGCAAAAATACATTAAAGCCCTCAATTATTGATAAGTAAGTATTAACGTATATGAATTGCGCTCTTTAATCTGCTACTGCTATGTTATTATCTTGATTCTTTCACTGAAAAAAGTACGTAACTATGTCAATAACGCAGTCAACAACGCCGCTAACAATACCACCAATAAAGCCATCTCCACTACTTGCTCGTGCTATCGATATCTGCAAAGCTAACAACGTACGTTTTACAGCAGTACGACAACAAGTTTTCACTTTAATGGCTGAACATAAAGGCGCGATCACGGCATATGAGTTATTAGAGCAATTACAAGTATTTGATAGCAAAGCTAAGCCACCGACTATCTATCGTGCATTAGAGTTTCTGCTAGAAAACCACTTTATTCATCGTATAGAATCTTTGAATTCTTATTTAATGTGCTGTCATTTAGGTTGCGAACATGCGATGCAATTGTTGATCTGTAATAAGTGTAAAAAGGTCATTGAATTAAGTGATCCTGTTATTGATGAGGCATTTTCTGCGAAAGCTTCACAGTTTGGCTTTAAAATTACCAATAAAGTGTTAGAAGCGCATGGAATTTGTGAAACCTGCCTCTATAATTAGTCTCATAAAAAATTAACCCACTTAATCATTATGAGCAGTAATTAAACTATGAATGCAGAATTTGTTAACCCGTTTTTATCCTCATTTATTAATGTTTTAAAAACCATGGCGATGTTGGATATTAAACCAGGGCGTCCAAGCCTAAAAAAAGATACCGTCGCACGTGGTGATGTTTCAGGATTAATTGGTATGGTTGGCCCAACTACTTCAGGATCATTTTCAATTAGTTTTGAGAAAAAATTAGCATTAAATGTATTTGAAATGATGGTAGGTGAAAAAATCGAGGATATCTCTGATGATATTACGGATATGGTGGGTGAAATCACTAACATGGTCGCAGGTGGTGCCAAGCGTCAACTCGGTGAAAAAGGCTTTGAATTTGACATGGCAACACCTATTGTTGTTACCGGTGAAAACCATTCAATTAGCCATCAAGTTAATGGTTCTAAAGTATTAATGCCTTTTAAATCAGATAAAGGTAATGCCTATATCGAGATTTGTTTTACTAAACCTAATTAATCCCTTTCAAGCTTTACGTTAACTTCCTTTAAGTTAACTCCCTAAAGTTAACCTCTAGTGCAAATCCACTCCCAGAAAACATCTAAAAAAATAGCCAAAAAAAACCCTCAATACACGCAACACATATTGAGGGGAATGAGAAGAAAGCATGGACAATGTTATATCTTCATATTATTTGTCCTATTATTTTTAATTAAGTTCAAAATTAATGCGCTTCATCCCAATTATTACCAACATCTGCGTCAGCAATTAATGGCACAGCTAAATCAGCTGCATTCGCCATAATGGCTTGAATCTCTTTTGTATACTCTTCGACGCATTCTTCTTTAATCGCAAACACTAATTCATCGTGTACTTGCATGAGTATTTGAACGCTACCAGCCGGCTTTTGTTTCACCCACTCTGCCATTTTGATCATCGCTTTTTTGATAATATCAGCAGCGGTACCTTGCATCGGCGCATTGATAGCTGCGCGTTCTGCCGCTTTCTTCAACATACCATTTTTAGCATTGATATTAGGTAACTGTAGGCGACGTCCAAAGACAGTCTCTACATAGGCTTTTTCATTCGCTAACAAACGCGTATCTTCCATGTAAGTTAATACTGCTGGGTAGCGACTAAAATAACGATCCATGTAAGTTTGTGCTTCTTGACGACCAATATTTAACTGTTTTGCTAAGCCGAATGCGCTCATACCGTAAATCAAGCCAAAGTTAATGGCTTTTGCACTACGACGCTGATCAACCGTCACTTCATCAAGTGATACAGAGAATACTTCTGCAGCAGTTGCCTTATGGATATCTTTACCCGCTGAGAAAGCCGTTAATAGGCCATCATCTTGAGACAAATGCGCCATAATACGTAATTCAATTTGGCTGTAATCGGCAGCGACAATTTTATATCCCGGTTGTGCAATAAACGCTTGGCGAATACGACGACCTTCTGCACTACGGATTGGAATATTTTGTAAATTTGGATCGCTTGATGATAGACGACCAGTCACTGTGACCGCTTGATGGTAAGAAGTATGTACTCGACCTGTTTGTTCATTGACCATTAATGGCAATTTATCAGTATAAGTCGATTTTAATTTACTTAAACCACGGTGCTCAATAATCAACTTAGGTAACGGGTAAGTTAACGCTAACTCTTGAAGCACTTCTTCTGCTGTAGAAGGGGCACCTTTAGGTGTTTTCTTAATAACAGGAATATTGAGCTCTTCAAATAAAATAGTCTGTAATTGCTTCGGTGAACTCAAGTTAAAAGGTTTACCAGCTTCTTCATAAGCTAATTCTTCTAGCTCTAATAAACGTTTTGCAATTTCAACACTTTGCACACCCAGTAATTTACTATCAATTTCTACGCCGCCTCTTTCTATGTCAGATAAGACAGTTAATAGCGGCATTTCTATTTCATCTAATACCTTCAATAACTCAGGCGTTTCTTTTAAGCGTGTTTGTAACTCAAGATGTAAACGCAAAGTAATATCTGCGTCTTCAGCTGCATAAGGAGCCGCTTCTTTAATCGCTATTTGATTAAAGGTCAGTTGTTTCTTACCTTTACCAGCAATATCTTCAAAGCTGATACATTTATGGCCTAGATATTTTAACGCTAAGGTATCCATATCATGCTTACCGGTACTATCTAATACATATGACTCCAGCATAGTATCAAAAGCGATACCGCCTAATGTAATACCATGGTTAAGTAAGACACTGCGATCGTATTTAAGATTTTGACCTACTTTTTTATGTTCATCTGAGGTTAACAAAGGCGTTAGCAATTCAAGTGTCTCAGTAAAATCTAATTGTGTAGGTGCATCAATGTAATCATGCATTAATGGTAGGTAAGCGGCTTCAATAATAGGCGCGGCTTCTTCACCCACATTAGTCTGAATAGCAAAAGATAATCCAACGATTTTAGCTTGCATGTAATCTAAGCTGGTTGTTTCAGTATCAAAAGCGAATACGTCTGCTTGCTTTAATTTTTTAATCCACTGTAATAATTGGCCTTTTGTATAAATTGTTTTGTAACTATCACGATCTACCATTGATTTAGCGGCTTCTATAGGCGCAACAAACTGCCCTTCTTGAGATGAAGAAGCTTTAGCGACTAAATTATCACCTGCTAATAATGATGCTAACCAACGCTTAAATTCTAATTTTCCAAATAGTTTAATTAGCTCATCAGTATCTTGTGGGGAAGGTTTAAAATCTTCATAACCTTGGTCTAATTCAACATCTAATTTAATGGTAGCCAATAAGTAAGATAAACGCGCCATCGCTTCATTATCTGCCATCTTTTTAGCCATGGTTTTACTACCACGGAAGCCTAAATCAGCTAATTTATCTAAGTTTTCATAGATACAATCCATGTTACCTAAACCTTGTAACATTGCTAATGCGGTCTTTTCACCCACACCTGGTACACCAGGAATATTATCGACCTTATCACCCATTAATGCTAAATAATCAATGATCATTTCAGGTGGAATACCAAATTTTTCTTTAACGCCTTCAACATCTAAAGTCGTATTAGTCATGGTGTTAATTAAGAAGGTATGTTCATCAACTAATTGCGCCATATCTTTATCACCAGTACTGATCAGAGTCTTTACTCCCATCTTACTCGCTTGTAACGCTAAGGTACCGATCACATCATCCGCTTCAACACCCGGAATAGTTAAAATAGGCAAACCCATTGCTTTGATCACCGCATGTAACGGTTCTATTTGGCTACGTAAATCATCAGGCATACTCGGGCGATTGGCTTTGTATTCACCATACATATCGTCACGAAAGGTTTTTCCCTTCGCATCAAATACAACCACAATATGTGTTGGGCTAAATTGCTTTAATAAACTTTGCAGCATATTCACAACGCCGTAAACAGCCCCTGTCGCTTCACCTGCAGAATTAGTTAAGTGTGGTGGAGAAAAGAAAGCACGATATAAATAAGAGGACCCATCAACAAGTACAAAGGGATTTTCAGGAACTACAGCCATAGATTAACTACCAATCAGATAAAATTGTTACCTAGTATACCTACACGACATAAAATAGTGATCACGTTTTATTATATTGTCTTCGACAAATCATAAGTTATCAAATAAAGGTAATAGGTGACGTGTCAACCAATAGTAGAAATTAACGATTAATGATCACCTATTAATAGGTATTAGTGAAAAATAAACATTTACTTTCAACATGGAACAATCTGTGGATAACTCTGTTAATGAATTTGTTGAAAATTTGAGGCAGCACAAAACATTGAAATTAAACTTTATTTTTCAATTAGATAGAGATGAAATAAAAATGAAAAATGCACATTCAACATTTTGTTGAATGTGCATAACAAATAGAGTAAATCAGTTATTTAGGAGAAATTAGCTTGTGTAATGCCCTACAGGGTTTGCGTACATTTTTAATACGGTATCCTGTAACTCTGGTTTTATCGCTTGAATACGCGCCTTAAAGGCAGCGATTTCTTCTGCTGAAATATTATCAACATCTTGCTCTGCAGCAATCAAATTAGAAGGGTGTAAAAAGTAGTTCTGGTAAATTTGTGTATCAATTTCTTCAGCTACTTGATCCGCATTCTCAAACTCACTTTGTAATGGGGTACCGAATGAGACATGGACATGGCCTTTTTGACCTATAATGCCACTAACAATACTTTCGATATCTTCAAATTCAGTTTTTTTGTATTCTCCAAACTCTGCTTTTTCATATAACTCACGCGCTTTTTGTTGATCGCAAGGATCCAACTCGTAAGAAACAGCGACAGGAACAATATTCAAAGAATTAATATATTCAGCAAAAGGGATTTTCTGTTTTTTACCATTCACATAAAACATTTTAATGATTGCAGGATCAGTTTTATCAAAACCATCTTTTGCACGTCCTTCTTTTTGTGCAATCCAAATACTGCTATCTTCCTTTAATGAGCTACAAATATAATCTGATAAATGTGATAGTGATTTCATCATTTCACGTACACCAACCACAGAACGTTTCACAACAAAACTTTTATTCATGCGCATTAAATCTGCGACAAATGGTTTACTAAGTAAATTATCACCTATCGCAATACGTACTGTTTTAAAGTTTTCTGAATATAAAGCCCAGTTTACAAAAGAAGGATCCATTGCTATATCTCGATGATTTGAAACAAAAAGATAGTTTTTATTTGGGTCTAGATTTTGTAATCCAGAATAAGTGAAATTAGTGGTCGTAGAATCGATCATACGTTGCACGTAATGACCCATGATTTTTTGCATTTGATCGATGCTATTGATATTGCCCCACTTATACAAAAAGTAGCGACGTATTAATGGTTTTAGTAAAAACCCTAAAAACTTAGATAACTTAGAAAAACGAAAACTTAATATCGCATCAATAAACTCTTCGCTATTAATGACACGCTTGATAGCAGGCTGTATCTCTTGGTCATTATATGGACGAATATCGCTAAACTTATCGACGTTACTTGGCATGTTTTAATTCTCTATAAAATGGATGACGTATTTTACACGATTTTGACTATTTCAGCGAGTATATTTCAAACATCTACCAGTCGGGCTTAAATCGAAATAACTCTTGTTTAGACAAGAGTTTAAAAGTTGCTTGATCAATATGAGCAGTTTTAAAATAACTTGCTAACCACTCATTCTTGAATAAACGAGAAGCACGCAATTGCTCATATTTTGCAAAATAAACGGCTTTAAATAGAATTTGTCCCAACACAGAACGAGAGTCAAAATCGATATTTTCTACTTCTTCAGTTAATGCAGTGACTAAATGAGGAAAGTCCTTGGAGAATACTGGAGTCGCAAGCTTAACGCTCATAATTAGATCGGATTTAGTGATCAATAACGCCTGCAATGAGGCAAGATCAGACTTGAGGTCATGAAAAAAGTCATGGCGCATACTTTCACCTTGTTCACGAGCTTCTAGAATAAAGCGCGAGCGGACATTTTCAAATGAGACGAGGTATTGATGGAAAGCGGCAGTATAAGCAAAATTGAGCATCGCAGATAACATCTGCCCTTCATAGGGATGACGGTATCCCGCTTCTAACATTAACGAAGTACAAGTTTGACCTAAGGTCAATTGATAGCGCCACAATTTTTTGGTAAACAAACGATTATGCTGATTATAAATATTAATACGATGTTTAAACATCAACGCAGGAATTAAATACCGTAATCCATTAGTACCAATCATGCCAACAGCAGTTTGCACATCATGAACAATACGTTTTTGTCTGCCTAATAAAGCCATAAAATCTTGACTAGAAACAAGGCCAATCACATGATTACGCGCATATGGGTTACGATCTAATAACTCAGCCAATACTGAATATCGCGTTTCTTTCGCAATCAGTGCCGTTAGTAAATCAACACATTGTTGATGCATTTGTAAGTGCTCACACAATACACGTTGAGTATTACCCAGCTTTTCATCGATGGTTGTTAATAGTAATTTCTGAAAATCACGGACTAATAATGCCTCACGTCTTTGTTGTAATTTTTTTTCCTCTAACACACGCATTTTACGTTCTTTTTCAACGCTTAATAAAGTACGTTGATGCCAACCACTTGGTTGATTAGGATCGCTACCTTGTTGATCAATTTCTTGTTCATTTAGACCGTCATTATAGTCCTCTTCTTTATAGACTTTACTTTTGCCGACTAAGAAGCGAAGAAATAATTGATCGATATCTGTTGCTGCAGAGAGTACTTTATTTACCATCAAACGATTTAAACCCAGTAGTAGGTGTTAGCAAGTGATAACAAACGTTATCACTTGCTGGAGCATTAAATGAATGCAAACGCATCGCCATAGATATTATCGATTAAAGCACCTTGTTTAATGAAATCTTCACGAGCAATTTTTGCCATTTCAAAGCGACCTACAATATAAATATCAAACTCAGACAAGTCACTAAATTCATCTAATACTGCTTGATGAACATAACCTTTTTTACCCTGCCAAAATGCTTCAGGTAATTCAACAACGGGATGAAAATGGATATTTTTATGCTCGGTAGACCAGTTGATAGCTTGCTCTTCAAAATAAAAATGTGAATATTCCTTAACTCCCCAGTATAGGTAAACAGGATTCTTCAATTCAGATTCAACAATTTGCTCTAAAATCGATTTCACATAAGAGAAGCCCGTTCCACCTGCCATTAAGATAATAGGACGAGTTGAAGATTCACGTAAATAAGCTGCCCCGTTAGCAATTTCAACTTCTAATGACTCACCTGACTGCATTTTCTCAACAACTTGCATTGCATATTTATTATCTTCAGTGGCACCGATATGTAATTCAATTAAATCGCTTGAAGGTGTATTTGCAATTGAGAAATGGCGTTTATCGCCTTCTCCCATTACCACTGAAACATATTGACCCGCTTTAAAAGGTGCACTACTGGTTGGCGCTAAAAAAACACGATATAAAAACGCATTTAACTTCTCAATCGAAGCAACATTACAAGTAATTTGTGGCATTAATTTCTCTTTTAATTGTGTTGGCGGTAATGATGATTTGGGTGATGATAGCTGATCATATCATTAACATTTAATCAACTATCTATACTTGTGATCATTCAATATATAATGAGTATATTATGACAAAATATCCAACTCATTCCAAAGATCATCTATTTTTTCTTTTACGGCTTCATCCATCACAATAGGCGTACCCCATTCACGGGTAGTTTCACCAGGCCATTTGTTAGTTGCATCTAAGCCCATTTTTGAACCTAAGCCAGATACTGGAGAAGCAAAATCTAAATAATCGATAGGAGTATTATCAATCAATGTGGTATCGCGACTTGGATCCATCCGTGTGGTCACAGCCCACATAACATCATTCCAATCTCGAACATTAACATCATCATCACATACGATAATAAATTTAGTGTACATAAACTGTCGTAAGAAAGACCAAATCCCTAACATCACCCTTTTCGCATGACCAGGATAACTTTTCTTCATCGATACAACAGCCATTCGGTATGAACAGCCTTCAGGTGGCAAATAGAAATCAACAATTTCAGGGAATTGTTTTTTAATAATAGGTACAAACACTTCATTAAGCGCCACGCCAAGTATTGCTGGTTCATCTGGCGGACGTCCAGTATAAGTACTGTGATAAATAGGGTCTTTTCTAGTTGTAACATGGGTTACTGTCATCACTTGAAAGTCATCAACTTCATTGTAATAACCAGTATGATCGCCATAGGGTCCTTCAGGTGCTTCTTCACCTGGCATCAAATAACCTTCTAAAATCATTTCAGCCGTAGCAGGCACATCTAAATCATTGCTTAAACAACTAGCGACTTTAGTACGGGAACCACGTAACAAACCAGCAAAAGCATATTCAGATAAGGTATCTGGAACAGGTGTTACAGCCCCTAAAATAGTCGCAGGATCAGCTCCTAAAGCAACACTCACGGGGAACGGTTTACCCGGATTTGCTTCTTGCCATTCACGAAAATCAATTGCACCACCACGGTGTGATAACCAACGCATGATAATTTTATTTTTAGAGATCAACTGTTGACGATAGATACCGAGGTTTTGGCGTTTTTTATAAGGACCTCTAGTGATTGTTAACCCCCAAGTGATTAACGGAGCAACATCACCAGGCCAACATTTCATAATAGGTAGTTTAGTTAAATCAACATCATCACCTTGCATCACAACTTCTTGACAAGCAGGTGAACTTACCTTTTTGGTTGGCATATTTAATACTTGTTTGAAAATAGGTAACTTTTCCCACATCGCCTTTAAGCCTTTAGGTGGCTCAGGCTCTTTTAAATAAGCAAGCCATTCACCAACTTCACGTAATTCACTCACTTTTTCTTTACCCATTGCTAATGCAACACGTTCAGTGGTACCAAAGAGATTAGTTAATACAGGCGTGTCGTAACCTTTAGGATTTTCAAACAACAAAGCAGGTCCGCCAGCACGTAGCGTACGGTCGGATATTTCAGTCATTTCTAAATTCGGGTCTATTTCTTGGCTAATACGTTTTAATAGCCCTTTTTCTTCTAGTTGATTTAAAAAATCACGCAAATCATCAAACTTCATATTCACCTGCTTATTATATTGAACGATTACATCTTGTTATGTGAGTCATTATCTAAGATTAATACGAAAGATAGTCAATAACTGATCAAGTTTACTGATAAAAATAAGTAATGTCTTAATTGAATAGAAGAATCTTGATAATTCGACTCAATTGCTTATCCATACTCTTGCGATAAGTATCCAAGACAAAATTTAAAGTAAAAAAAACGCTACCTAAGTAGCGTTATTATTCGATAAGACAAAATCAATTATTTTGCTTTTTGATTTTTCATTGCATCAAAGAAGCTATCGTTGGTTTTACTCAAGCCTAACTTATCGATCATGAATTCAGTTGCGCCAATTTCACCCATAGGATGAACAATCTTACGCAGGATCCACATACGCTGTAATTCGTCAGACTTAGTCAATAACTCTTCACGACGAGTACCAGAGCGAGTGATATCAATCGCAGGATAAACACGTTTTTCAGCTAACTTACGATTTAGATGAATTTCAGAGTTACCTGTACCTTTAAATTCTTCATAGATAACTTCATCCATTTTAGAACCCGTATCGATAAGTGCAGTAGCAAGGATAGTTAAACTACCACCTTCTTCTACATTACGAGCAGCACCAAAGAAACGCTTAGGGCGATGTAATGCATTGGCATCAACACCACCTGTTAGTACTTTACCTGAGCTTGGAATAACGGTGTTATAAGCACGTGCGAGACGTGTAATTGAATCCAGTAAAATAACCACGTCTTTTTTATGTTCAACAAGACGTTTTGCTTTTTCGATAACCATTTCAGCAACTTGAACGTGTCGACTAGCAGGCTCATCAAATGTTGATGCCACTACTTCACCACGTACTAAGCGACGCATTTCAGTTACTTCTTCTGGGCGCTCATCGATTAATAAAACAATCAGTTCAGCTTCAGGATAATTAATTGAAATACTTTGCGCGATATTTTGTAGCAACATCGTTTTACCGGCTTTTGGCGGTGCCACGATCAAACCACGTTGACCTTTACCAATCGGTGAAACTAAATCTAAAATACGTGCAGTAATATCTTCAGTACTACCACTACCATTCTCTAAACGGAAACGCTCATCTGGATGGATAGGAGTTAAGTTTTCAAATAAGATTTTATTACGGGAGCTTTCTGGTTTGTCGAAATTGACTTGCATAATTTTCAGCAATGCAAAATAACGTTCGCCTTCTTTAGGCGGTCTTATTTTACCTTCAACACTGTCACCAGTTCGTAAATTGAAACGACGAATTTGACTAGGAGAAATGTAGATATCATCTGGGCCAGCTAAATAAGAGCTGTCAGAGCTACGTAAGAAGCCAAAACCATCTTGTAAAATTTCTAAAACACCAGCACCGAAAATATCAGCACCACTTTTAGCATGGGCTTTTAATATTGCGAAGATAATATCTTGTTTTCTAAGGCGGGCTAAATTTTCAAGCCCCATAGAACTTCCAAGCTCAACAAGCTCAGGAACGGGAGTATTTTTTAATTCGGTTAGATTCATAATTCTTTTGATGTTTTAATATGGATTAAATGGGTAGATAACGTGTGTTTGAATAGCTTAAATATGAATTGCTCATAATTTGAGCGTAAAGGTAGCATTAATAATTGGAACTGTCCAGAATGAAGATTAAGCTAGATTAACTTAACCTCATTCTGAGTAGAGTATTTAAACGTTAGCGTCTAAAAACTCTGTAAGTTGTGATTTAGAAAGTGCGCCAACCTTAGTTGCAGCCACTTTTCCATCTTTAAATAATAATAAAGTTGGGATACCACGAATACCAAATTTTGGTGGTGTTTCACTGTTTTGATCGATGTTTAATTTACCAACAGTTACTTTCCCTGCATATTCAACAGCGACTTCACTTAAAATTGGTGCAATCATTTTACAAGGACCACACCATTCAGCCCAAAAGTCCACTAAAACAGGACCAGCTGCATTTACAACGTCAGTGTCAAAACTTGCATCACTTAAAGTTACGATATTTTCGCTCATTTTTATCTCCAGAAAAGATTTACTAGTAGAAAGTTATTATAACATGCTCACTGGTAAAATATATTTTTTGATATTTGAATCGATCTCAATATTTATTGCAAGTATAAACTGCTATGCTCTGCAAATGAATAAAACACACCTAACTCAAACAAAATTTTCAGACTTGCCTCTAGAGCCAAGTCTACTTTCAGGTTTAACTGCTATAGGTTTTGAATACTGTACGCCGATTCAAGCTTTGTCACTGCCAATTACCTTACAAGGTAAAGATATTGCAGGCCAAGCTCAGACGGGTACAGGCAAAACTTTGGCATTTCTACCTGCCGTTTTCCATCACCTATTAACTAACGATGTACCTGAAAATCGCCGTAAGAACCAACCTAGGGCTATTATTCTAGCACCTACACGTGAACTTGCGATTCAAATACATAAAGATGCAATTACTCTTTCAGAGTCAACTTCTTTACGCCTTGGTTTAGCATATGGGGGCGAGAAAGTTGAAATTCAACAAAATAAACTAGAAAAAGGCGTTGATATCTTAATTGGCACTACGGGGCGTATCATCGACTTCGTTAAACAAGGTGTCATTAACTTAGATTCGATACAAAGTGTTGTCCTAGATGAAGCAGATCGTATGTTCGATTTGGGCTTTATTAAAGATATTCGTTATTTATTCCGTCGTATGCCAGCCGCTGATAAGCGTTTAAACCTATTATTTTCTGCTACCTTGTCACACAAAGTACAAGAGCTTGCATTTGAACATATGAACAGCCCAGAGCATGTTCAAATTGAACCTGAAGTGATGACTTCAGCTAATATCACTGAAGAACTATTTTACCCATCAAACGAAGATAAAATGTTGTTATTACTTAGTTTAATGGAAGATGAATGGCCAGAAAAAGCGATTGTTTTCGCTAATACTAAACATGCTTGTGAAAAAGTATGGGGATATTTAGCGGGTGACGGTCACCGTGCAGGCCTATTAACTGGCGATGTACCGCAGAAAAAACGTGAGCATATTCTCGAACAATTCACTCAAGGTGATGTGGATATTCTGATCGCAACGGATGTTGCAGCACGTGGTTTACACATCCCAAAAGTATCACACGTTTTTAACTTTGACTTACCCGATGACTGTGAAGATTATGTTCATCGAATTGGTCGAACTGGCCGTGCGGGTGAAAAAGGATTAGCGATAAGTTTAGCCTGTGAAAAATATGTGTTTAATTTACCTGCCATTGAAGAGTATATTAAGCATAATATTCCCGTTAGCGAATACGATAAAGACTCACTATTAGATTCTTTACCAGTGATGAAAGTAACTAAATATAAAGTTCATCCAAATAATCGCAAAGACAACTATCATAGGTCACATAAAAGATAATATGGCAACAGCGCGTTATACCATTATTGATTTAGGCTCGAACAGTTTCCACATGCTTACAGTCACCAAACAAGCTAATGGTTTTAACGTCGTATCAAAGCATAAGCAAAAAGTACGCTTAGCTGCCGGGTTAAATGGGCAAAAACAACTTGATTTAGCCACCATGGAAAAAGGTTGGGCTTGCCTACAAGACTTCAGACTATTGTTGGATGAGATTCAACCTGTCTGTATTCTCATTACTGCCACCGCAGCCCTGCGCATTGCTACTAATAAACAACTTTTCTTAAATACTGCACAAGATATTCTCAACCACCCTATTAATCTTATTTCAGGTATTCAAGAAGCTGAAACGATTTTTAAAGGCGTTTCTTTTACTGAAAAAACTGAAAAAGAACTGTTAGTGATCGACATTGGTGGCGCAAGTACTGAGTTGGTATTAGGAAAAGGTAACCACATTCATGTCGCTAATAGTTTGGATATTGGCTGTGTTACTTGGTTAAATCATTATTTTGCTGACGGTTTGTTAAGTGAATATAATTTTAATAATGCAATAAATGCAGCAAAGCAGGTGATTTCAACTGTCAAATCACAATATACAACACACCAATGGCAACTAACGTTAGGCGCATCAGGCACTATTCAAGCGGTTAATGAAGTCAATCAAGCTCAGCACTTAAGCCAAGAGTTGTCGTTACAACTGCTACACAACATTAAGCAACAATGTATACAATGCCACACCATACAAGGGCTCAATATTGTTGGCTTAGAAGAATCCAGAATGCCTGTTTTTGCTAGTGGGTTAGCTATTTTAATCGCACTATTTGAATCCTTGAATATTCGGTCAATGCATCTTTCCAATGGCGCACTTCGTGAAGGTTTAATCAGTATGATGTTTAATGGACAAACGCATTTTTAAGCAAATGTGAACACCCTTTTTTGCTAAGCAGGATTTACTTTTATTGGTCTAGTGAGTTGTTAACTAGCAACCTCAATACGCTTCATTCGATACAAAGCTAAATTCCACGTCATATTAAAAATTAGTATTAAAAAGACCAATGTTAAAAACCTATGTTAAAAATCAACATTAAAATTAAAGTTAAAAACCGTGTTAAAAATAAATATTTAAGGTAAAAATCATCTCTGATCATTACAATATTGTTTAATGATTTGATATGACTATTAGAGCCAACTCACGGTTCAAACAGTCTTTTCTGTCATCATGTTTTACATCATAGACACTATGCTAGATTATTCATTCATGAATGTATGAAGTGCGAAGCTGAAATATAATTGAAACTTAGTTGCAACATAGTCTCATCAGCGCTTTGCTTATCCTGAGTAGAAATACATTAATCAAAGGGTCATCAATCGTACGCTATGAATAAAATGTTAAGTTATTAATGAGGATTTATAATGGAATACCTACAACGATTTGTCCTACTTTCATTAATACTTTTTATTTCGGCCTGTTCAACGCTTAAGGTTGACACTAAAACGACCGCTTTTTATCAACAGAATTACAATAGCTCAGGTAACATATTTGTAGTGTCTGCGGATATTGATAAAAACAACTCATTAGAGTTTGCGAATTATAAAAAGAAAATTGAAACCCAACTCGCAATGGTGGGTTATTCAATTGTAAACAATG
Source organism: Vibrio sp. 2-Bac 85 (assembly GCF_037546705.1). NCBI lineage: Bacteria > Pseudomonadati > Pseudomonadota > Gammaproteobacteria > Vibrionales > Vibrionaceae > Vibrio > Vibrio sp. 2-Bac 85. The sequence continues at coordinate 84,914 of NZ_JALAAB010000013.1, forward strand.
CAAACGCAGCCCAATACATAGCTATTGTCGCCTATGGAATAGACAATGGTAAAACCTCCGTTGTGCTAACACCCATTTTTGGCCCCTACGCCTTTTATACAGATGAAGATGACAAGCGAAGCGCCTTTCCTGGTCGTCGTTATGTCATGCCGCAATACGCAGCAACCAGTAAACCTGCTAACTTAATTACGCTGTACACTATTTCTTTTGCATTAGACATTGTCGAAGCTGAATCTTTAAAACCTAGTTCCACATCTGTCGCCAACAAAAATCAAGCAAAGAAAGTCTATGAATCACGAGTGAAAAGCATCGGAGAGTGCGATGTTATTGCAGGTGTATTCGATCAATTATTAGCCGCTATGTTTAAAGACTTCCCAGGAGAAAATGGCAAAACAAAAGCCCAAACTATTCGTTATGAGGGCGAATGTTAATTTTTACTTAAACAAGTACAAAAATAATAAAAGTGAAAAGTAACATTATATCTACACTTGAATTTGAAAATTTTAGTTTTAAGTTTTAAGTTTTGCAGTTTAACGCTGTGCGATTTTCTTCACTCTCACCTAACCTACAACAAGAGAGGACAATTTAAAACCACCTAGAGCGGCATAGACTACCTAAAATTATAGTTCTCGGGCAAAATAGATAAGAGCGTATGAATGTTAATAAACTTTGGTATTTAAACAACGACATCAATCAATACGTCTCCCCTGCACACATTAAAACCTTTCTCTTTCATTTGTTGAAATGGCTTAAATAACTCAAGCCCCTTTAAAATGCGCACATTCGAACATTATTTAACCGAGTAATAGATCAATCATTTAATTAATCACTCACCTCCCCAATAAGCAAAAATAGTAGATTAACCTCTAAAAAACCAAATTAAATCAGCAAAAAAGCGCCCAAAATCACTAAATAAATAATTTAAGCTTTACATCCACGCAACAACCCTCACCTCAGAAAGCGCATAAAAAAGCTCGATTTAGAACAAAACGCGACCGAACGCTCAAAAAATGATTGAAAATGTAGCTAATTTGTTAATCATAAGTATCTTTGCTTACATCAAAACACATTCACACATTGAGATAAGGGAAGGGGTTAAAATGAGTAAACAACATTCATTACTAGGCCAATGTATTGCAGAGTTTATAGGTACAGGGCTATTAATATTTTTTGGTGTAGGATGCGTTGCAGCGCTAGTATTAGCCGGTGCAAGTTTTGGCCAATGGGAAATTAGCATCATGTGGGGTATGGGAGTGGCAATTGCTATTTACTGTACAGCGGGAGTATCAGGTGCACATATTAATCCAGCAGTAACAATCGCACTGGCTATATTTCATGGTTTTGATAAACAGAAAGTATTACCGTATGTTATCTCACAACTGTTAGGTGCATTTTGTTCAGCAGCATTGATCTACGCTCTTTACAGCAACCTGTTTACTGATTATGAAATCGCACATGGTTTCTTGCGCAGCAGTGAAGCGGCTTTGTCTACCGCAGGTATTTTCTCAACTTATCCACATCCATCATTATCTATATTTGGTGCATTCTCTGTTGAATTTGTAATCACGGCAGTACTAATGTTCGTAATTTTAGCATTAGGTGATGAAAACAATGGCGCACCTCGTGGCGCACTAAACCCTGTATTGATCGGTGTTTTAATTGCCGTCATTGGTGGTTCTTTAGGCCCGCTAACGGGCTTTGCGATGAACCCTGCGCGTGACTTCGGACCAAAATTATTTGCTTATTTAGCAGGATGGGATTTTGCATTAAGCGGAGCTAAAGACATACCGTACTTTATAGTGCCTATCTTAGGTCCAATCTGCGGTGCTTGTTTTGGTGCATGGGTATACCCGAAAGTAATCTCTCCCTACCTACCAGAAACAGGGCATGGTTGCACTATTCCAAATGAATGTGATTAAAAAACAATAAAATACAAATAGGTAAAGATCAAAACCTTTACATAGATAACTATAAAATTTTTAAAGAGTGATTATATTACTCAAACCAACTGAAAAAAGGAAAAATATAATGACAGATAAAAAATATATTGTTGCGCTGGACTCAGGTACAACTAGCTCTCGCGCAGTAATTCTTGACCACGATGCCAACATTGTCAGTGTTTCCCAGCGTGAATTCACACAAATTTATCCACATTCAGGCTGGGTTGAGCATGACCCTATGGAAATTTATGCGACACAAAGTGGCGTACTAACTGAAGCATTAGCAAAAGCAAGTATTAGCAGTGATCAAGTCGCAGGTATTGGTATCACTAACCAACGTGAAACTGCAATTGTATGGAACAAAGAAACAGGTAAGCCAGTTTATAATGCGATTGTTTGGCAATGTCGTCGTACAGCGGCTATTTGTGAAGAATTAAAAGCACAAGGGTTAGAAGAATACGTGCGTGAAAACACAGGCTTAATGCTTGACCCTTACTTCTCAGGTACCAAAATAAAATGGATTTTGGACAATGTAGAGGGTGCTCGTGAAGATGCTGAAGCTGGAAAATTATTATTTGGTACCGTTGATACTTGGTTAATTTGGAAAATGACACAGGGTAAAGTACATGTAACGGACTACACCAACGCATCACGTACGATGTTATTCAACATCAACACATTAGAATGGGATGAGAAACTATTAAAAGATTTCGGCATTCCAAGATCCATGATGGCTGAAGTGAAAAGCTCTTCAGAAGTTTACGGTAAAACGAACATTGGTGGTAAAGGTGGAACTCGTATTCCTATTGCCGGTATTGCTGGGGACCAACAGGCAGCATTGTACGGACACATGTGTGTAGAAAAAGGCCAAGCAAAAAACACTTACGGCACAGGTTGTTTCTTGTTAATGAATACAGGTAAAGAGAAAATAACATCAGCAAATGGCCTATTAACAACAATAGCTTGTGGTCCTAGAGGTGAAGCAGCTTACGCACTGGAAGGTGCAGTATTCATGGGTGGCGCTTCAATCCAATGGTTACGTGATGAACTGAAGTTAATCTCGGATGCAAAAGATTCTGAATACTTTGCAACTAAAGTTGACTCTTCTAACGGCGTTTATGTAGTCCCTGCCTTTACAGGTTTAGGCGCACCATATTGGGACCCGTATGCTCGAGGAACAATCGTAGGTTTAAATCGAGGCACTAATTCTAACCATATTATTCGAGCAACATTAGAAAGTATTGCTTATCAAACACGTGATGTGCTTGACGCAATGCAAGCAGATTCAAAGATCCAGCTAGCTTCATTACGAGTTGATGGTGGTGCAGTAGCAAATAACTTCTTAATGCAGTTCCAATCTGATGTACTAAATACTGCGGTTCATCGCCCTGCAGTTACTGAAGTAACAGCGCTGGGTGCAGCCTACCTTGCAGGTATTGCTGTTGGTTTCTGGGATGGTTTAGAAGAGCTAAAAGATAAAGCAACTATAGAACGTTCATTTGAACCTAAAGCCGTGCAAGAAAAACGTCAGCAACGTTACAACGGTTGGAAACGAGCAATCAAATGTGCCATGGTATGGGCTGATCTTCACAACGAAAACAACGAAGAGACACCATAAGTCACACATATAAAGTTGATTTTATTAATGAGAAAATTGACTAATTAACAATAAAAAGAGCATCTTAGGATGCTCTTTTTGATATAAATCCCCTCTTCCCTTTTCAAAAGGGCATCATTACACGCAACAAAAGACGATTTATTTCTAATTCGAAAATAAAGCGTTGCCTAGCACTCATAAATTTTGTAATTTCTTGCTATTCACCGATGGCGCAGTAAACTTGTTTTATTGAATTTAGCCAGTAACGCAAGGAACAATATTCGTGAAGCAGACAACAAGACATAAGGAAATAATAAAACTCGTACAAAAAAATGGATATATCAGTACTGATAATCTAGTTGAACACTTCAACGTTAGCCCGCAAACCATTCGACGCGATCTTAACGAACTCGCAGACGAGAATAAAATACGCCGTCATCACGGTGGAGCAACAACACAACAAAGCTCTGTTAATACCGCTTATAGTGCTCGTAAAGTAATGCAATCACATGAAAAAGACTCCATTGCAGAGGCATTAGTCAAACACATTCCCGATGGCGCTACTTTATTTATTGATATTGGTACTACACCGGAATCAATTGCTAAAGAATTGGTCAAAAAACACAAGGATTTACGTGTTGTAACGAATAATATTAATGTTGCCGGTATTTTAATGGGTAATGAAGACTTTAAAGTCATTCTCGCCGGTGGCGAAGTACGCAACAAGGATGGTGGGATTGTCGGTGAGGCAACACTGGATTTCATTAAACAGTTTCGACTAGATTTTGGTATTCTCGGGATTAGTGGTATTGATTATGACGGTTCTTTATTAGACTTTGACTACCATGAAGTACGTGTTAAAAAAGCGATTATAGAGAATAGCCGCCGTATTTATTTGGCAGTAGATCATACTAAATTTGGCCGTAATGCGATGGTTAACTTAGGAAATATCAGCGAGTTAGATATGTTAATAACGGACCTTACACCGCCAGATGAAATTGTCGCCATCTTAAAAGAACATAACATTCCTTTGGAAGTAACTTCGTCTAAAGCCAAGCTTTAATAGGTCTAAAAACGACTTAATTTTATCCTTTTATAGGAAAGAATATAGGGAAAAAATAAAAGCACTTACAACATGCTAAGTGCTTTTCAGATTAGACTTTTTTCACATTAAACTTCATTGAGCATGCGAAAGACGCTCGATTTATTGTTTATCTAGCTTTAAAAAGTTAACCGCACGATCAGGGAAATCAGTGAAGACACCATCAACATTGGCTTTGTTGTAGAAAATATCTAATAAATCTTCAAAGTTTTCTGCATAAGCAGGAATTCTTCCTTCATCCAACCTGAAAGTATAAGGATGAACTTCCATACCAGCATCATGTGCATCCTTAACTAAAGAAGTGAATACAAGCTCATCTTTAGTGGACTCAGGAGCAACGACCATTGGCTTCCATGGACCCACACCATCAGCATATTCAGCAATCTTTTTCATTGCATCAGGTTTGAACATCCAATCATAATTATAAGGTTGCGCCTTACCATCTTGATATTCCATTGTCTCATTCCAGCTGGTTTCAGCCATCAATTGAACCAATTTAACATCCAAGCCTAATTCAGGTAATAGTTGCGTTTTAACACGCTTTAATTCATTCGCATCAAAGGATTGAAAATAAGCTAAGTCGGATTTTTTCGTATAACCATATTTTTTAAAGACCTTTAATACTGCTGCACTAATATCCTTACCTTCATGACGATGTAACCAAGGCGCTTTCACTTCAACATAAATACCTACATTGTTACCTGTGCTAGCATTCAAACCTTGAATCAATTCAATTTCATTTTCTAAAGTATGTACTTTGAACTGCGATTTCCAAAGAGGGAAGCGTTTAGGATAAACAGCCGTTGCTTTGCCATCTTTGATCTTAAAGGCTTCTGTCATATTTAGCTTTTTAATTTCATCCAAGGTGAAATCTATAGCGTAATAACGGCCATCTTCACGTTTACGATCTGGGTAAACATCAGCAACGTTAGTAACACCATCTAGATAATGATCATGTAAAATAACTAACGCGTTATCTTTAGTCATCACTACATCTTGTTCGATATAATCAACGCCCATAGCATAAGCCATAGATTTTGCTGCCATGCTGTGCTCAGGTAAGTAACCACTTGCACCACGATGGGCAACCACGATTTTATCTGCATAAGCACTGCTGATAATAGGTAGTGCTACAATTATTCCTAAGCATAATTTTTTAAAACGGGGTAATTTTGTAAACATCGTTTGATCCATCCTTATCATAAAATGTAACCGCTAAATAACGGCTGACTTATACCAACTTTATTAACTATTTGATCAATCATTGGGCAGGAAAAATGCTTCAATTTAAAGCAAAGGTTTAAAGCAAAGATTGCGCTAAACTGTTATTCCCTTTGCAAAACTTCTAACGCAGAAGTGAAGCATTCTAACCAACAAAAATGATCGGCTATTTAACAGTATTGGTATTATTACCAATCCTTAATGCAATTAAGCATTCATAGATTGCTATGGTTAAAAAAACAAACCCGTATTAGCGATGAACCAATACGGGTTTTAGTCTTAATTTCAATAAGTTAAGATTGTTTTAATTCATATGTATAACATTTAATTACATAGACTTAAACGGTTTTACTTTCTAAATCTAACTTACGTTGCTTATGGATCTTATTTTCGCCAAACATAGCAAGCGTTAAGAAGAATATAGATAAACCACATGCAATTACGATGACTAAGAATCCACCATCCCAACCGAATATATCTACCGTGTAACCTAATAATGCATTAGCCGCTACCGCACCACCAAGGTAACCAAATAATCCAGTTAAACCAGCCGCTGTACCCGCTGCTTTTTTAGGCGCAAGTTCCAGCGCGTATAAACCGATTAACATAACAGGACCATAAATTAAGAAACCAATCGCAACTAAGGCAGCCATATCAACCATTGGATTACCAGCAGGGTTGAACCAATAAATTAACACAGCAATAGTTACTAATAGCATGAATAAAATACCAGCTGGTGCACGACGACCTTTAAATAATTTATCAGAAATTACACCGCACAATAACGTGCCAGGAATACCAGCCCACTCGTATAAAAAGTAAGCCCATGAAGATTTATCAACAGAGAACTCTTTTACTTCACTTAAATAAACAGGTGCCCAGTCAAGTACACCGTAACGAATTAAGTAAACAAATGCGTTGGCGATCGCGATAAACCATAATAATTTATTATTGAATACGTACTTAAAGAAGATTTCTTTTGCTGTCATCTCTTTTTCAAAAGACTCTGTATAGTTATCAGGGTAATCATCTTTGTATTCTTCGATGGCCGGTAAACCACAAGACTGTGGAGTATCTTTCATTGTTAAGAAAGTAAAAACAGCAACTAATAAAGCAAAGAAAGCTGGAACATAAAAAGCGGCACGCCAATCATCATTAAAAGCCCATAAGCCTAAAAGGAATAATGGACCAATTAACCCACCACCAACATTATGTGCAACATTCCAAACCGACACTATGCCACCACGTTCTTTATGCGACCACCAATGCACCATGGTTCGACCACAAGCAGGCCACCCCATTCCTTGGAACCATCCATTTAAGAATAAAAGGATAAACATAGCGGTAATACTGCTGGTTGCCCAAGGCATGAAACCAAAACACAGCATCACTAAAGCAGACATCATCAAACCGGCGCTCAAAAAATAACGAGGATTAGAACGATCTGAGATATTCCCCATTAAAAATTTAGATAACCCATAGGCAATAGAAACAGATGCCAGCGCAACCCCAAGATCACCGCGACTATAACCATATTCTTCAATCAAAAAAGGCATCGCCAAACTGAAGTTTTTACGTACTAAATAATAACCTGCGTAACCAATAAAGATACTTAAGAACAATTGCCAACGTAAGCGTTTGTACAATGGATCTACTTGGTTTTCAGGCAGGCGATCAATATGCGCCATTGGCCGAAAAATGTTTAACATAACGGGTATTCCTTGGGTAAATGAGGACGGTATAAGAATCATTGGCTAGTTTTTATACAAGAGAATATTCCTCTCGCGACATCAACTGCTTTATGAGCGCAATATAGTTCGAACGAACATAAAATACTGCCAAATGGATCACAATCGAAAACAAAATGATTCAAATCAACAAAAAAAGCACAATAACATGCTAATCACGGTAATACCTTGAAAAAATTGATTAAAAAATTAAAAAAATAAAGTAAATAAAGTAAATAAAGCGACAATAGCATTTTTAAGTTATTACCTTCACCCCAAATGAAACTCGAAAGTATTCGAAAACGAATACCATTAATCAAGCTATTTAATTAACACCCACGACATCATTTCCTCCCCTTTCTAAGTAAAATTTAACCAATAACAAACAAAGATCGCGCTTAACAAAAACATACAACTTGTACTATCCGACAAATAAAACAGAAAAAATAGTTACAACAAGAACTATTTTAACTACAACTATTTTTTTACATTTAGCTTACAAATACAGGTCCAAATCATTGCTAAACAATAACTTATGACAAAAAAAGAGATTTAAAAGCAACAAAAAACACTCATTCCATTAACAAAAAATGTAAAGGGAATGCAAATTAGACCTTGATAGTTAGTGCACTAATCATTAGGATTGTTATTAATTGAACGTTCAATTAATAACGTTTTATGACTCATAATAAATAAAAGGGAAGTTATTTATGGCCAGACCGGCTGTCAAAGAAGTGCGACAACAGCAACTGATCGACGCCACATTAACGTCAGTTGAGCATCATGGTTTACAACACACCACTATCAATACCATCAGTGCCATAGCAGGTATGTCGTCGGGCATTATTAGTCATTACTTCGGTGGTAAGCAGGGCTTAATAGAAGCCGCACTCAGATATCTTCTCGATCAATTAAAACAAGCATTATTAATCAGAATTTCAGATAAGCAGTTATCCCCTGTGGATCGCCTTGCAATGATCGTCGAAGCAAACTTTACCGAATTACAGCGTTCAAGTGCAGCAACAAAAACCTGGTTAAGTTTTTGGTCTCAAGCGATGCATGAACCAGGCTTAGCAAGATTGCAAAATATCAATAGTCAGCGTTTATACAGTAATTTACTGTTTTGTTTTAAACAGTTATTACCGACTTCAGCAGCCATTGACGCAGCCAAACAAACTGCCGCTGTAATTGATGGTTTCTGGCTTCGCAGTGCGTTAAGCCCCGCACCAGAAGAAGACTTCAAACAAGCTCAAATTTTATCTAAAGCCTTTATTAATACTGTTCTTAAGCAGTATGGAGAAAATCAATGTCATCATTAATCGTTTATCAAAATTACGTACATGGCCAATATATCGCCAACGGAACCGGTGAAACATTTGAAGTGATTAACCCTGCAACAGGGCAAGTTAGTTACTTAGTAGAAACTGCGACAGAAGCAGTACAACAAGCAGTGATCGCCAGCTCAAAAGCAGGGTTTGCTACTTGGTCAGCAATGACAGCAATAGAACGAAGCCGAATTTTACTTAAAGCAGTGGCTTTATTACGTGAAAACAATGATGACCTTGCAGCAGGCGAAGTATTAGATACGGGTAAACCATGGCAAGAAGCTTCAGAAGTTGACGTTGTAACAGGCGCTGATTCTATTGAATTTTTTGCAGGCCTCGCGCCAAGTATTGAAGGTAATCAACAAACCGTCGGCGACGATTTTTATTATACCCGTCGTGAGCCTTTGGGTATTTGTGCCGGTATTGGGGCTTGGAACTATCCGATACAAATTGCCTGTTGGAAAGCAGCTCCTGCTTTAGCCTGTGGCAATGTAATGATCTTTAAACCTTCAGAAGAAACACCACGCGGGGCGATGCGCCTAGCAGAAATTTTTACTGAAGCTGGTGTGCCAGATGGTGTTTTTAATGTTGTACAGGGTGATGGACGCGTTGGTGCCTGGTTAACCGGTAATGAAGATATCGCTAAAGTTTCTTTCACTGGTGAAGTGGGTACTGGTAAAAAAGTAATGGCAGCAGCCGCTAGCTCACTGAAAGAAGTGACCATGGAATTAGGCGGTAAATCACCGTTAATCATTTTTAATGATGCTGATATAGAAAATGCCGTTTCTGCTGCAATGCTAGGCAACTTCTATACACAGGGCGAAGTATGTACCAATGGTACACGTGTATTTGTACAAAAAGATATTTACCCACAATTCATTGAGCGTCTGGTTGAGCGTACACAGCAAAATATTATTTGTGGTGACCCAATGCAGCCGGAAACAAACTTCGGTGCGTTGATTTCAAAAGACCACCAGCAAAAAGTATTGGATTACATTGAAATAGGTAAAAAAGAAGGCGCAACGTTATTGACTGGCGGTACAGCATTACAACCAGACAATGCCCCTCACGGTTATTTCGTAGCACCGACAATTTTCACTGACTGTACAGACCAAATGACAATCGCTAAAGAAGAGATATTTGGTCCTGTTATGTCTGTACTTACCTTCTCTGAAGAAGAAGAAGTTGTGAAACGTGCAAACGATACTCACCTAGGGTTAGCAGCGGCCGTCTTTACCCAAGATATTACCCGCGCTCACCGTGTGATACACCAAATTAAAGCCGGTATTTGCTGGATCAATGCTTACGGTGCTTCACCTGCTGAAATGCCTGTCGGTGGTTACAAAATGTCAGGTATTGGCCGAGAGAATGGCAGTGAAACATTAAAAGCTTATACCCAAATTAAAGCGGTATATGTTGGTATGCAAAATCTTGAAAGCCCATTTTAAGGATGACTATGACTACAACAAATTATGATTATATTATTGTGGGTGCAGGTAGCGCAGGTTGCGTACTTGCAAACCGTTTATCAGAAGATGCAAACAATCAAGTTTTACTACTAGAAACAGGTGGTAGTGATAAGAGCATTTTTATTCAAATGCCAACTGCCCTCTCGATTCCAATGAACACCAAAAAGTATGCATGGCAGTTTGAAACTGAAGCTGAACCCTTTTTGAATAATCGTCGTATGCATTGCCCTCGCGGTAAAGTATTAGGCGGTTCATCATCAATCAACGGTATGGTTTATGTACGTGGCCATGCACGTGATTTCGATGAATGGCAGCAAGCAGGTGCTGATAATTGGGATTACGCTCACTGCTTACCTTATTTTAAGAAAGCAGAGACTTGGTCATTTGGCGGTAATGATTACCGTGGTGACACAGGTCCACTTGCCACTAATAATGGCAACAATATGAAAAACCCATTATATCAAGCGTTTGTTGATGCCGGTGTAGATGCCGGTTATTTAGCAACTGCTGATTATAATGCGGAACAACAAGAGGGTTTTGGCCCCATGCACATGACCGTCAAAAATGGTGTGCGTTGGTCGACTGCAAATGCTTACTTAAGACCTGCAATGAAACGTAACAACCTCACCGTCGTGACTCACGCATTAGTGCATAAAGTATTGCTTGAAGATAAAAAAGCAGTTGGTGTTCGTTATGAAGTGAAGGGACAAATAATCGATCAGCTTTGTAATAAAGAAGTGTTATTGAGCGCAGGCTCGATTGGCTCGCCACATATTTTGCAATTATCAGGTATCGGTAAAGCAGAAACATTACAAGCAGCGGGTATTGAGCAACAACATGAATTACCTGGTGTCGGTGAAAATCTGCAGGATCATCTTGAGTTTTACTTCCAGTTCAAATGTTTAAAGCCTATTTCACTGAACGGTAAAATAGATCCGCTTAATAAATTATTAATTGGTATTCGTTGGATCTTAAATAAATCAGGTTTAGGTGCAACCAATCACTTTGAATCATGTGGATTTATTCGATCTAAAGCGAGTTTAGAATGGCCAGATCTTCAATATCACTTTTTACCTGCAGCAATGCGTTATGACGGTAAAGAAGCGTTTGCCGGGCACGGTTTCCAAGTACATATTGGCCATAACAAGCCTAAAAGCCGTGGTGCAGTCAAAGTTGTTTCAAGTGATGTCAATGTAGCGCCACAGATTCAATTCAACTATTTATCACACCAAGATGATATTGAAGGCTTTAGAGCCTGTGTTCGTTTAACACGTGAAATTATTAATCAACCGGGTTTAGATGAATATCGTGGTGAAGAGATCCAACCTGGACTAACAATACAAACAAACGAAGAAATTGATGAGTTTGTCAGAAGCTCTGTTGAAAGTGCTTACCATCCTTCTTGCTCATGCAAAATGGGTGAAGATGAGATGGCAGTAGTTAACTCAGAAACTAAGGTGCATGGCATCGAAGGACTTCGTGTTGTTGATTCATCGATTTTCCCAACTATCCCTAACGGTAACCTAAACTCACCAACGATCATGGTCGCAGAGCGAGCAGCAGATATTATTTTAGGGAAGACATTACTAGCGCCTAGTACGGCAAAAGTAATCGTAGCCGATGATTGGCAAACTAGTCAGCGACTAACCGCACCAAAGCGTAAAACTAGTTAATAGCCACCAGCTTTTAATCTTTTGTCATCAAATGCGTTACAACAAACGATGGCAAAAGCGAGGTAAAAGGTCAGCCTAAGCAATTAATGCAAATGACCTATTAAACTACGTTATTTTTCAGGGTTTAACTATCGTGACCGATATCCATTATCAATACGATACTTAAGGTTTGAGGGCAAGACTGTCTTAAAAATAATGGCGTAGCGTTTTAAAACATAAAACAAGGAATTATCTATGTTTATCAACACTATCCACTGGGAGGCTACATAATGACTCTTTGGTTATCAACCGGCATTTTGTTCGTTTTTGCCGCCATTGCCTTTATCTTATATCGTTGGGGTAATATGCAATGTATTGGTGTCACGCCAGTGCGTAAATTTACCTTTATCGCAATCTTATTTACCTCTGGTTTAGATGTAGGTTTGATCATGTTCCCGCTCACTGAGTTTGCAGGTTATGCGGATATAGCGACAAGTCCTGAATATGGCTTCACTAATCCGCTCTCTATTGAGTTTGGATTTTGGGCATTCTTGATTTGGGCTTTCTACTTTGTGACTTGTTTCTACTTTTGTGTCATTGAGCCAAGAGTTAAATTTTTCGAAGTGCCGCTGATCAAGTTTATTAACAATGTTGTTATTATTGGTACCTGTGCCTTTACCGCATACTTACTATTAACTAACTTACCTTGGTATTTACCAGGTATTGGTGATGGTGAATCGATCGTTGGTAGCTTTTACTTAATCGTATTCTTAGCGATCGCAGCGGCTGTATATTCAAGCACAAGTATTCGTTATGTACGCATTTTAAGTTTAGGTAGTAGCTGGTTATTCTTTGCACTAATCCTCATTATGTGGTCTGGCGCTTTCTTATCTGATAACTCAAGTGTTGGTGAGTTCTTTACTACCTTTGGATTGATAGGTGATTACTTTGCTAATATAAATCATTTTGTCTTACCGCTTAATGACTACCATGAGTTTTACCTTTTCTGGTGGTTCGCTTGGAGCATCATGATTGGTCAATTTACCTCTCGTTTTGTAAGTGGTATGAGAACTTATCAAGTACTAGCAGCAATGATGATATTCCCTTCTATCCCAATTGCGATTTGGTTTACTGTACTTTACTACTACAGTGCAAATGCAATCTCGACAGCAGGATTTTATAACTTAGCTATGGTCATTGTAGGTATTACCTTTGTAATAAATTCACTTGATTCACTGGTTCGTTTATACACTGATAACTTAAACTTAACCGTACAACGCTTTGGTAAAATTCCTTATATCGTTGGTAACATTACGTTATTGAGCGCTTTAACTTTACTATTCAAATTAGATTTTTTACAAATCCAATGGGTAGGCGCGCTAGCAATTGGCTTAATTTTAGGTTGTTTTGGTTACATCTTGATAGGCCATTACCGTAAAGTATCTGATATTGAACGCTCTCCAAAAGAGAACAAAATTGACTTTACTAAAATTGAGTTAATGGATTAATACCATCAGAACTTTATAAGTTTAACCTTCTGCGTTAATTATTAAGCAGATGATCAAAAAAGCAGAATAATGACCTTCATTATTCTGCTTTTTTTATATGAGAGTTACGGTTATTTTTGTTATGCTACGCAAAAAATAAGGTTGAATTTATGGAAAAGCACGAGCAATTATTAATTTCTTTACGCCGAGTGATCAGAGCGATCAGTATTCACTCTCGTCAATTGAATAAAGAATCAGGGTTAACGGGACCTCAGCTATTAGTAATGAGAAAAATTGCTCAACTAGAAGCGCCGCTTGCCAAACAAATTGCCCAAGAAATAACGCTCAGTGCCGCCACTGTGACCACTATTATCGATCGCTTAGAAGCACGCGACTTCGTGATCAGAACGCGTAGCAAAACAGATAAACGTAAAGTTCATTTATCATTAAGCGAAACCGGAAAAATTGTTCTCAGCTCGTCACCCCAACCTTTGCAAGAACACTTCATTAAACGTTATCAGCACCTTGAAGAGTGGGAACAAAGCCAACTATTATCCGCAGTAGAACGTATTGCATCAATGATGGATGCGACTGAGCTGGATGCAGCACCAGTATTATTGGTGGGTACTATCCAAGATGGTGAATCTTAATGGAGCACTTTAATAGAGAACTTTAATAAAGAGACAGGTACGATATTAGTCAAATAACCTGCTTTATTTGTTCTATTTGATGTTTGAAAATGTCATCTAGTGATTTGATGCTGTTGCTAGCCAATGTAAAATATTGTTTCTGACTGATGGTTATTTTATCCGCTTCAATTAATTTACTTTCAATTGCTTCCATTAAACACAATATTGTTGATATCGCAGCCGTTAATAAGAGTTTATGCTGTTCTTTTTCACTCTCAAGTGAACCTAGTTTTGGCAATACATCATTGATTATTTTTTGCATTTTTTGCTGCAAAAAAGATAAACGGACTTTATCCAGATCAGAGCACTGCTTTTTAGTCGCAACACCGACTCCAATGGCTCTAGACTGCCCAATCGTTTCAGTTGCTCTTATCAACTCTCTCCACACCAACCCGATATGCCTTAATTGCTTTAACGACATAGCATTTAAATGTTTATGCTCCGCTTCATCTTCCAACAGGTATATTAAGTTAGCGATCATCTGTGTATGTTGTTTAAAGGTGTTCTCTGCATCATTAGTATTACCTGGCTGATTGACACGCCCCCAATGATCCACAAAGGAATCCCAATGCCCACCTTGATTGGATAGCATATATTGTTGCAAGTGTTTAATATCACTATTAGCTTGTTGCTCAAAAGTAAGTAGCATCGCTTTTTTACTTTGATCTCCGTTTAACCAAGCAGAGCTTAAACCTCGATAAGTTTGTACTGCTCCGATCAACGACTTTAAATAAGTAATATTAGCTAGGCCCTGTGTTTGTAATATTTTTTTGCTTATTTTTATAGTGATGTAACAGTACCAAACACAACACCATCAGTAATAAAACAATGATATAGATTGTCATATCCATGCCCTCACTTTGCCTCTAGCTATTCAACAACTTCATTGGGCTTATGCCCATCCCTCTAAATAACAGATCGTTGTTGTTGGTTAACCTATACCCAATACCATTCAAGATGCTTGCCTCACAACTTGCCCTGTGGGTCGTTAGCTCGAAAAGCAATTCAGCGTTGCAACATTCGATAAGGACTAGCCATTTAAGATGTAAAGACTTGTTTTTACATCTACCGGCAGAGGATTAACGTAGTTAATCGCTCGATAGGTCATCATGTTACGCCTTGCCTTGCTGTCCAAGCTAACGACTGAATAAAGCATATCGATTGATAACGGGTATATATCGCTTCTAATCAATATTTGAACACATACTTAATGGAATAAATATGATCTTCAGCATTAGCCTTTGTAGAAGTAAATAAAACAGTCGATATATTATTCGCTCAATATTAATCCTGTTTATTAATTCTAATCATTATTATTTAGGTACAAAAAACATACCAAAACTTAACTTGCTGATAATAATAAAGAACATCTGAGCTGTGAATTAATAAGTGCAATACCATGGTGCATTTTTTGAAATGAAGAATCAGATGAGTGCGTGCTTAACTAATATAATGACGATTATTACTCGAATTCAAGAAACAATTATTGTGAAGAGAAAAGATATTATTAGTGGCATGATTGGGTAATAGTTAACTATTACGATTGCAAGTAGTACAGTAATACTCTTTTTTAACAGTAAGTTTTTCACCAGCAAGCATAATTAGATTAATAGGCTGATTGATTTATAGGTAAATTGATAGGTAAATTGATAGGTAAATTGATAGGTAAATTGATAGGTAAATTAATATAATGAAGCAGATACCTTTCAAGATGAACAATTAATTACCTTGAAAGGTATATAGCGATTTTACTTCAAGGAGCTGCTACAACAGTCCCCTGAAGAATAAAGCTTTATTCTGCCAATAAATTCTTTTTAATAATGAAAAGTCGGTTAGCATCCACGGTGTTTTTATCCAGATACTTTTGCTCTAATTTTCCATCCGTTGACCAAGTCGCAAAATCATCGTCATTTAATACGCCTAAATGTTGATTATCAATGACCCACAAACCTTCCATTTTATCGTGTGCATAACCAACCTCCTCGACCATATCAACGATCAATTTTTTGGTGACTGGTTTAATGCCCTGTTTCGCCAATGCATCCCAACCATGCTTTTGCACATATTGCTCTAACGTCAGTCCATCAATCAGTAAACCATGGCTTTCATCTTCTTTCATAGAAGAGGATAACGACACACTAGAAAGCGCAGTCCCAGAAGTAAGATCAATTCGATATACCTGCTTTTGTGCATTAGGGTTGGCTTTTTTAGGGCCACCAAAAAGGAAGCTACCATCTCGCTCAACCACTAAAAATTTATTGGCAGTTAATGCCGCTATTTCTGAATTAGCATTTTCGGCTTTCTCTTGGCGATAAAGATATTGTTCAGTTTCACCATTAGTTAAATTGACGCTAACAATTCGAGTAAGGTCGCCCTTTTGTGAAGCTTTATCAGGGTTCTTCATGCTTGATTGCATAATACCCACCAGCGTTGTTTGATCCGGTGTGATCGCTAAACCTTCCATGCCTCGATTAGCACGACGATGTTGAAATACAGCAGGTAAATGTAACAACGAACGCGTGTCATCTTTAAAGGCATTAATACGTGTAATCTCTTCGCCATCACGGTCAAAGTGAACAATATGTGGACCATATTCATCGCTCACCCAAAATGTTCCATCTTTCAAGGCCACTAGTCCCTCTCCATCTAATCCATAATCATCTAGTTTAATAGGGTTAGTTGCAGCGTTATAGGGTAGTTGGTCATTCACTAATACGGGACTTCCATCGGCATGATAAGGAGTTTCACCAGTCCCTCCTAGCGCAGAGCTATTAGGTAAACCAGAAATGACACTGCCATCAGGACGCTTTAATAAAATGTCCTTTATCTGCACAATTTCGCCATTCAATTTCACTTCAAATAGTCCAATACGAGGAGTGTAATCAGCAACGGGAAAACTCTTCCCTTTACCATAATCACCTTGATGATTGGCATTAGGACCGCGGTCTGTTAATGCATAAAATTGATTTTTTTGAGTTGGATGAGAAGTCATCGCTGAGCCATATCCACCGTTACGTATTTCAAAAGGCTGCAGCGTTTTTGCATCTTTTAAGTCTGCGCGTAACACTGAATAGGGCAAATCACTGCCCTGCTTAGGAAAGGTATCTAAAATACTATCCATATCCGCAGCTACACTACGATTAGCAGCACTAAATAACACTAATGCAGAAACAACACTCACTAAACCAATTTTATTTATTAACATTTGATACCTTATAGCAATTTATTATTTATTCGCTAAAAGTACTCAATAAATATGACGATTTAATGAACGTTAGAAATACTATTAATGAAAGGGTGTGTAGAGATCCAGGGCCAGGCAAAAAATAACATGAAGGGAGTCAGTAAGGTTGTAATGAAGCCTGCGGCAATGCCACCATAAAGTATCGCGACTATCACTGCGGGATAAAAAATAAACCAAGTGATCTCTTGATCAATAAACCGCAACAACCCAATCAATAACAATAAAGAAAAACCAATTAATACCAACGCAATAAGAACGTGTTTGATATGTTTAAAAACAAAAGAGAGTGCGTTAACGCTATCAGTATTTTTCATTTCATTCATCCCCACCTCTTTAATTATTAGTATGAAGATAGTCTTTTGCTAATAAATGACATTCATTAATAACATGCCTATATTGGTTTAAAAGTAGAATCTGTATAGAAAACATCAAGGATAAGAGTAAATAGCATACAGCAAAATAGCCTAATTCGAGGTAAAAGTTAATATAAATAGATATTATTAACGTCAAAAATTACCCACCCTAAATGAGTACTCTCATCACATACGGTCATAATTTCATATTGCAGAGATCAGATCATTGAAAATAATTTTTAATATTTAAATCTAAGCTTTAATAAAAAACACAAAAAATAAAATGTTCATGATGACTTAAAAAGTGTTATTTAAAACAGCTATTATGTCATACTTTAATGACCTAAAGTTCAAAGCAGAAATAGCCCTCTAATATCTAACTCCCTTAGTATTTACAATGCTCAAAAAAGTAAATTAAAAATATTTATTGATCCTTTCTACTCCTTATTTTCATTCATTATCCAATGCCTAAAGACTTTAAATAATACAATTAAGCAATGCTTTTAAAGCCTTCAAAAAAATAGGCTAATAAACTCCACCCATCAATTTCAATAAAATAAAACACCTTAAAATCATAACCTTAAAAGTACAGCAATCACTAAAAACAACATATTTTGTTAATGAATAACACCCTCAGAATAATAATCATCGTTACTATTAACTAGCTCACACTTTAGGTTGTCTTGATTACTTAGGCTAAATAAGCACCAACATAAAAGTGTAACTAACGTGATTAATAATATCGCCTTAGCCTGTAACGGTAGTGATGCATATCGCCAATTAAAATTGGAAGAATGATGCCTCAGACTTGAAGCTAAACCACTTTTT
Organism: Vibrio sp. 2-Bac 85; assembly: GCF_037546705.1. Taxonomy (NCBI): domain Bacteria; kingdom Pseudomonadati; phylum Pseudomonadota; class Gammaproteobacteria; order Vibrionales; family Vibrionaceae; genus Vibrio; species Vibrio sp. 2-Bac 85. Next base: position 103,548 of record NZ_JALAAB010000013.1, read on the forward strand.
GAAAACGGATCTTAAATATAAATATAAGGGAACAATATTTTGAATAAAACACTTCTTGCCATGTTAATTTCATCAGCAATCGGTCTTCAAGGCTGTAACTCTAACGATACTGATGACACCTTTTCAGCCCAGTTACGTGTACTTGAGACATCAGATATTCATGCCAATGTGATGGATTATGATTATTACCAAACAAAAATGGACATCACAATCGGTCTTGCGCGTACAGCAAGTTTGATCAAGATTGCTAGATCAGAGGTTGATAATACGTTACTTGTTGATAACGGAGATTTATTACAGGGCAGCCCAATGGGTGACTACATCGCAAGTGAATTCAATGATGGTAATGAGTTCACCACTCATCCAACGCATAAAGCGATGAATTTGTTAGATTACGAAGTCGGCAACATAGGTAATCATGAATTCAACTACGGACTAAGTTTTCTTGAAAAAGCAATTAACGGTGCAAATTTCCCTTATATAAACGCCAATGTTTACTGTCAAGCAGACTGTTGGAATGACAAAGAAGCAGGCGATAATTTATTCACACCTTACTTAATTAAAAAAACGCTAATAACTGATAACAATGGTGAAGAACGTAGTATTAATATTGGTTATATTGGTTTTGTTCCACCACAAATCCTGCAGTGGGATAAACAAAATCTTGATGGAAAAGTTACCGTTAAAGGTATCGTCGAAACCGCTGAGAAATTTATCCCTGAAATGCAAGCGGCAGGCGCAGATATTATTATCGCGATTCCTCACTCTGGTATTGGATCAAGTGAGAACCCTAGCGACGTTAATGCAGAAAATGCCACCTATGCGTTAACAACCGTTGACGGTATCGACGCCATCATGTTTGGCCACAGCCATTCTGTTTTCCCAAGTGCACAGTTTGCCGATATCCCAAATGTTGATATAAAAAAGGGATTAATTAACGGTATTCCTGCGGTAATGCCTGGACGATGGGGCGATAACCTAGGCGTTATCGATTTTGATTTAACATACAGCAACCAAAAATGGACAATAAAAAGTGCCACATCCGAGTCACGCCAAATCTATGCACGCAATCAAGAAAACATTAACGTACCCGTGGTTGATGCAGATAAAGATATACAAGATGCAGTCGCTATCGAACACGCTGCAACCTTAGACTTTGTAAATGCCCCAATCGGTAAAGCTGATAGTGATATGTACAGTTACTTAACCTTGGTACAAGACGACCCAACGGTTCAGATTGTTTCTAATGCACAGATGCAATATGTTAAAGATCAAGTAGCAGCATCGGATAACCAATCACTCAAAGGATTACCAGTGTTGTCTGCTGCCGCTCCCTTTAAAGCAGGTGGCCGACATAGTGCAGGTTCAGATGCTGATTCTTATGTTCAAGTACCGAGCGGCGACCTAACTTACAAAAATGCAGCCGATTTATACCTTTATCCAAATACAGTCGTTGCACTTAAAGTGACAGGCGCACAATTACAAGATTGGCTAGAGTGTAGTGTTAATCAGTTTAATCAAATTGATAAAAATAGTACCGAACCTCAATACTTAATTAATTGGCAAGATCACCGTACTTATAACTTTGATGTCATTGATGGAGTCACTTACAAAGTCGATGTTACTCAAGCCAGCAAATTTGATGGTGACTGTGCCGTTATTAACCCTAATGCTCAACGTATTGTTGATTTAACCTATACCGATGATCAAGACAATGAAATCACAGGCGACGAGCTAGCAGCCCAAGAATTTATTATTGCGACCAATAATTATCGTGCATTCGGCGGTAAGTTTGCAGGTACAGGTAGTAATTATGTGGTGATGGAGCAACCAGATACTAACCGTGATGTGTTGGCGGCTTACATAACTTCTGAAACAGAGGCTAACGGAACTGTTAATCCTTCTGCAGATAATAACTGGGATTTTCTAGATATTGATGCCTCAGTGATATTAGATGTTCGTTTTGAAACACAAAATAGTGAAACAGCAGATAGTTTTATTGCAACCTACGGACAACGTTCATTAACCAAACGAGCTGATAGCGATGAACTAGGATTTGCGGTTTATAATATTGATTTAACACCTACAATAAAATAACACAGTTAAACAAGATTAAAGTGTGTACTACTAACCAATCTTTAACAGGCAATTTTTAGCCTGTAAAAAGAGCCAAACAAAAAGCTTGAAAGCGTCTGCTTTCAAGCTTTTTTAATTCCCTAAGCACTAACCATTACCCACTAACCAATGCCCAGTAAAATAGATTAAGTTACAACATTTTCCAGATAACAAAGGTGGCAGCAAAGCCAACCAGATACAATAAACCTAACCAACTTAAGCTTCGTAATAATGGACCATGTTTAATACTTTCTTCAGAACGAACCAACTTAAAATTAAGCCAAGCAAATACAGGGGTCGTCACAAAAGCCAGTGTCATAGCAAAGGTTAGCATTGGGGCTAACGATGATTTAAAGAATAAAATAACCGCCATCCCTGTAAAAGATTGCAATAATAACCAAATATTCAAACTATGCTTAGATTGCTTAAAACCTAACAACTTATGAGACTCATTAAGCGTTCGAGCATAACCATCAAGTACCGTTAAGGTCGTACCAAATAAACACAGGAAAGCAATAATAGACACTAAAGGACGTGCCCATTCACCGATGGTCATGGCATACATATCAATAAGTTGTTTCGCAAATGCAACACCACCTAATACAACCGTACTACTTTGTCCGTATTGAACTAATACGCCTAACCCAAAAAAGACTAACGCGAGTCCAGCCGTTAGCCAATAGCCTACATTAAAGTCGAGTAAACCTTGCTCTCTAGTGATCACCTGTTGCGTTTGCTTTTCCTTTAACCATAAAGAGCTTAATGCAGAAACTTCAATAGGTGCTGGCATCCACCCCATTAACGCAACCATAAAACTTAGCATGACTAATTCATAGGGAGATGGGCCAACATAATCAGCAGGTGCCATCGCACCATTATTAAAGGCAATAATAAAAGCAATCACTGTAGTAATAGTCAGGACCACCATAATCACTTTGGCGACATTATCTAGCGCTTTAAAGTGCCCAAGTAATAAAATAACTAAACAGACCGCTAAAATTAACCAACATAATAAAGTAATAGAAACACTAACGGGCAAGGCATAATGCAACAGGCTAGCGGTTAATAAAATCACCCCTGCCGTATTAACTATCGCAGCGATTATATTGAGTACGATGAAGCTATAGAAAAACCATGGGCCTCGACTTTGATAACCTTCGATTAAACTTTTACCTGTGGCCAATGTATATTCAACACCAAACCGGAAGAAAGGATATTTAAGGACGTTAACGGCAACAATTAACCATAACAATTGCCAACCAAAAATAGCACCAGCTTGTGTAGAAGCAACGAGATGAGAGCCACCAATAGCAGCAGTAGCCATTAATATACCGGGGCCAAAAGCATTAAGACGTGATTTTAGGGTTGATACGGATTGATTCATGAAAAACTCTAGATGTGCATTAATATGGACAGCTAAGATACAGAAATTAATGCGAATAAAAAAGAGTCAGTTGCTATTTTTAAAAACTTTAAAGCCCGCTAATTGGTGGGTTCAGGAGCAGAGTGGCATAAGCGTTTACTTAGTAACCTATTTCATAGTGAATTACTTTATTTTGTTAACTAATCATGTAATATCATTTATTAATATACAATAAAGTGAAATCATCATGAAAATGACAAATATTTTGAAATATTATGCCGATATATGACCCTACCCGTAACAAAACTAGCTTAAAAGCTTTTAACGTATTTGTCTTCGTCAGCCTTTTCATCGTTATATTTTCTGGTCTCTATTACCAATATACTTCATCTAATGAAAACACCTCTGCAAACTTCAAAAATACTAGCTACAACAAATCATTAGAAATAAGAGAAAAGTTTAGATTAATCTTCGATAAACTAGAGTATCAATTCATTCAATCTGAAGCAGAAAACCTTTCAAAACTGGATCGGTTATTCGAATTATATAAAAACCAGAAAGAAGACTTCGACCTCAAAAAAATTGAAAGAGAATTAAACAAAAATGTAGATTTTGGTCAGTATGAAATATTCATGATCAATAAAGAGTACATTATTGAAAAAGCCTCTTATGAAAAAGAAATAGGGCTTAATCTGGGGCAATTCAAAAGCGTCAAAAGTCTATTTGACGATATATTCAATAAAACCATTAACATTGATATCTCATCGCCTAAACTCGACATGGATTCAAGGCTCAAAAGATACCTTATTAAATTATCCGATGATGGAAAATATATTCTTCAAATAGGTTTTTCATTGGATTATAGTAATGAAATAAACAAGCAATTACATTACCTTACCTCTGACGCAAGCAAAACTAATTTATACCTAGCCACTGAATTTTTTATTCAAGATATTAACGTAAAATCGACAGATTTCAGTTCTAAGTTTGAGCATAATGAATATTGCAAAAAGATCACCAATGAGTTTTTATTAGACATCAACATTCCCCTAAAAGATCAACGATTAGCTGATCTTGCCAAGGTCGATACCAGAGACATCAGCTTAAATAAAGCCTTACAAAAAATCATACCATTGAATGAAGAATTAATAAGTTTTGTAGATAAAACAGAAAATACAATGAACTTTTACTCAGCGACTAGTTCACTATTTGGCAATGAAAGTGGCACCTTATTATTTATCAAAACGTCTTTTCCTATGGAGCCTTTAGATAAAAGTTTAAACGATAACCTGAGTACCTTTTTATTCATTACTATTTTAGTATTACTGGTGTTAATTTTCTGTGAGTGGTTTAAAGAGAGAGAAATAACATCAAAAATCACCTCTATCACCAAGGTGATTCAAACCAATCAGATGATTGAAAATGAAACATCGGCAATTAAAGATATCAGCATTCTAATCGATAGCTATAACAGTATGTTAACAAGGTTAAATGACCAAATTAGAATCAATAAAGAACTATCCTATATCGACCCCTTAACCGAAGTTAAAAATAGGAAAGCTTACGATGAAAAAATTGAAGAATTAGTCTCTTTATATAAAAGGTATGGCACAACATTCTCCATAGCTATTTTTGATGCCGACGACTTTAAAGAGATAAACGATACTTACGGTCATAGCTTTGGAGATGGCGTATTAAAAGCGATCACCAAAACGCTAAGGTGCAGCATTAGAAATGACGATATGCTTTTTAGAATAGGGGGTGAAGAGTTTATTGTGATCTTCCCAAATACAACCTTGATAGAAAGTAAAATCGTGATTGAAAAAATCAGGATCATAATAAATGAAAGCCTGACTTATCAAGACAAGGCTAATGTCACGCTTAGCATCGGTTTAACTGAAATTAAAGAGCAAGATAATAAAGATTCAATCTTCAAAAGAATCGATAACTTTTTGTATGTTTCCAAAGGTAACGGCAAAAACCAAGTTACCTTTGATTAACCTTAGGCTGCTTGAATGCTTTGAGTGAACTCCATATGTTTATTCGTTAGCGAGTAAAATTAAAGGCGCACGAGCAGCATTAAGCGCAGCCAAAGTAGTGATCACAGCAGCAACATAAAAAGCCGTTTGAAATGCATTAATAATCGGTTCCTGTGGGCCACTACGTAACATCTCAATACTGGTATTATGATCAAACTCTGGAAGCAAGGTATAAATCAAAACACCAAATAAAGCAGTACCTACCGCAGCACCTAAATTACGCGACAAAGACGCTAATGCAGTCACTGAGCCTATATTAGCTTTACCAGCAACAGTTTGAATCACTAATTGAGTAGTAGGCATAACAGTGCCAAAGCCAATCCCACAAAACATACCTAGTATTGCTATCAACATAGGCTCAGGCGGTATACTTCCCAATGCAATAAAACCAGCCGTTGATAAGCTCATTCCCACTACTGGAATATATTTAGGTACACCTGTTTTAGCCATCACACGTCCACTGATCAACGCGCCAGAAATTTGCCCAACAGTTAACGGTAATAACAATAATCCCGAAGTAGCAGCATTAGTCTTTAAACCTAACTGTAAATAAATAGGCAAGAAAAAAATCAATGCAAACATACAAGCAGCAAACAACATCGAAGTGATTAACGGAATATAGATAGCGCGATTTTTAAGTAGCTCATTGGGTAAAAATGGCGTCGAATGGCGAACTTGATTGCGATAAAAAACAACCGCTAATAACAAAATGAGGACAAGGTAATAAGCACTGTTCAAAGATAACCATTCAAAACTTTGCCCTGCAACCGAGACCCAATAAAGAAATAAACAACATAAAATGGGAAAAGTCATCAGCCCAACCCAATCGATAGGTCGATGGCGATGTGCTAAATCCACTTTAGATGTTAAACGCATTAAACGCCAAGCGGCAATCGCAGCTAATGGAATGTTCGCCCAAAATAACCAATGCCAAGAATAATGGGTGACCACTAAACCACCTATCACCGGTCCGCCAATACTTGCACAAGCAAACATAGAGGCAAAATAACCCTGGTATTTAGCACGCTGTCTGGGTGGAATGAGTTCACCGATCAGCGCTTGAGAAAGACTCATCAAGCCACCGCCACCGAGACCTTGAATAATACGGCCGATGATCATATGCGACATGTTTTCAGCCAACCCACCAACGATAGAACCAATACAAAAGATACCCAATGCCCAGACTAATACATTACGACGCCCGTAACGGTCTCCTAACCAGCCATATATAGGAACAGATGCCACGGTAGCAAGTAGATAGCCAATCGCTATCCATGAAGATAAATGAAGCTGACCAAGATCACCGACAATACTAGGTGTCGCTGTTGCCAAAATAGTTTGATCCACGGCAGCCAAAAACATCGGTAAAAAGACCGCAGAAAAAAACACTAAAAAGGCTTGTCGCGTTAAAGGCTGATTCATGATACTGGAAGAGATAACGAAGATAATAGGTTCAAGTTGACGCTCATTATTTTAATGATTAATAGTTTCAAATCGTTTCTTAGATTCGCATAATAGTTAGCAAATCAAAAAATTAGCAGTTTAAAAATTAACAGCTTAAATAATGACAGATTACCAAGACACATCAACCTATTTCTGATCGTAAAAGTGCTACAGATATAAGCACAACAGAACTGACATAATTAAACTTAAGGTGAAAGTAACCCCCAGTGTAAAGAATTCGCTTAGTAATTATAAAACCTAAGAGGGCTAAAAGGATGACGCAGATTTCACTTTATAACTAGGCATTATTATCAATAGTTATATAGCAGAGAAGCCCCTTCTCTGAGCCAAAGATTGCCTTAAAAAAGTAAACACCGTAACATTCCAACAATAATTTATTTGGCAACAAAAAGAATAACAATAGGAACAGCGATATGAATAACAATGCAGAGATAATTTCAACGTTAACAGAGTTAGAAAATTTTTTAAAACTCGTTGAGAACGGTGGACTAGGGCTTACGAACATCGAAGGTGTGGCATTAGCAACAAATAATAAAGACGGGCGCCGCTTCGTCGCAGTATTAGATGATAAGCATCAATTACTGCTTTCACGCTGGGTTACAGAAGAGGTTTTTCAAACAGGCCAAGATTTAGTACGCAATGGCACCAGCCCTACTCAGCATTAACACAGAGCATTTAAATAGAAATATTTAAAATGGAATAATGAGGATTAGCAATAAGCGCTGCCCTCATTAATGTTAAAAAGGCAAAAACAAAGATCTGCTCCACGGCCTTCTCCTGTCAAATAGTTCATGGCGAAAATTTCTGTGATTAGTTCTTTTTATTTGCCTACTTTATTTTTTTGCTAAAAGTAGACACATAAGATAAGAAGAATGGAGTATTTTGTTATTACGCTCTCAATCAACTAACGTGTATTTATTTGAGAAATGGTGGCAGAGCCATTTGTATAGGTTGAATGCAGTCATACTTTTTGCTGTTGGTAGACCCTCGTCATCTAAAAAGGATTCCCCTTTAAAGGTGATCACACCATGTTGTTCTGACACAGCTTCTACCTTAATGCCTTCGATAAAATCTTCATGCTCTGGTAACTGTGCATTGGCTAGTTTAATAATGTCAGCACTATTAATTGTTTGTTTATCGTTGCTCATTGCTTTATTCCTGTAATGAATACTTATGAGTAATATATTACCCAGAGTCACAGGTAAACCGCAAGTTAAAGCAGCAAACTGTTAAATAATCGAGATTGCCATTATTATGCGAATTTAAGAATATTAATAAATTAGAAATTCAAACTAATAAATTTTGGGAGATAAATTAAGAAAGCTAATAAAGTTGAATAGTGAGTAAAATTTTTGAAGATATGGAACAGGGGAGGGATAGGCACCTTCGAAAAAAACCAATAAGAAAAATAAATACAATTAGTTACATAACAAACGAAACAACAAAAAGGTTACATTAAATAAAAGCCACCAGATGATTAAAGAAAATAGACTAAGACTGGGCTACATCATGCCGCCTACCGTAACTCGAGGCATTGATTTTAAATAACTTAATATAAAACTGTGATCAACATACCCCTGATTATACCCACAATATATTTGATTGAATAATTCACCTTAATTGCTAACCGTTGTTACCGCACCATTACGTTGCCAAAATTGATTAGAAAAAGCAAGATTATGCAGATTGGATTTGAAACATCTCGTTACTACCATTAACTCGATTTTGGACAGAAGAAAGTTAGAGTTATAAGTCTATTGAGCGGAGTTCAGATTAATGGATGTATGGCAAAAACTTCGGTAGTGTTCCCTAGATCTCAGCAATAAGCGACACACGCTTACTTGTTAAATATTCTCTACAGCTTCATTTACCTATACAGGAAAAGGGCCCTTACGGACCCTAGTCTTATTTAATTTTATTTATCGCTTCCAACATCGATGTGATTTGATACTTAGGCACCTTGATCACCTTTTTTTGTTGTCCGTATACTTGGACCTCGAAGCCGTCTTTGTTCTTCTTAACATAACTCAACGGAACAGAGACTCCGACCGTTTCATAAAGCTGACAGCCTATAATTCCACCGCAGTTTCTAACGTCTGTATCAATTCGAACTAGCGTTCTTTTGTTTCCATCGTCACTGATCGCTCTATCAAAATTAGCCCAGTCTAAAAGCATAATTTCAGTATAGATCTGAATTTCTTTCGGCATCTTAGACAAATTGCTATCGCTCCAAGCGCGTAGCATCAACGAATCTTGATATTCAGTTGTGATAGTCGCAGTTTTCGCGAATTTGTCGACGTCGATCTTTGCTTTGGGCTCATATGCTTTAACATTATCAGGACCGTAGGCAAATTTAAAATCTTCTACAGTGACTTTTGTTTTATCTGTCTTCTCAAGCGTCCCCGCTTGCTCGCCTGTTACATAGCCATAGTGAGTATGGCCGCGAAACCAATAAGCATGACAAGATTCAGTAATAATAGCGCTCTTTATGTTTGACTCAAATTCAACCGAAACGTCGTCAATGGTGGTTACTTTTTTGTACGGATTTTGCGATTTAAACTCTTTTGGGGCCAATATACCAGTGAACTTAAATTTTGCGCCAATCAACGGTACATAATCAGCGTCGGTATATTTATAATTTGAAGAGTCTGAGGCTACATTAAAATAGAGCTTTGAATATTTGTCTTGCCCAATATATGAAAATTCAGGCCCCGGCATTGCTGCATATCCCGCCGCATTACACTGGCTTTCATCAATTTTTGTTACTGGTTGAGAAAAGCTAAATGACGAACTAGTTGTTGCTTCAACATTTCCGCTTTGAGTGTCCGTTCCCGTTGTTTGACATGCTGCAAGCACTAGCGTTGACGCCACCACTAACAATTTGTTTCTCATGTTAATTCCTTTTAAAAAATTGACGTGTTTCACCGATGATTTTTCTCATATTATCGCTATTTTCACACCCTTTCCACTGGTCAATGATTAAAAACACACGACTGTTTAACGTCTTGACCGACTAAATAGGGATGAGCTCCGTTTGTTAATAGGATATGTATGAGCTTTTACTCTAACGAATATTGGGGCAAAATAACTAAAGCCGAGAGTCAGGTCTTTCATTGTGCCTTTCCAATAATTATACGTGCTAATATGCTAATGACTTTTGTTATTAACCTTTAGAAAAATTAGCTTTTATCGCACCCATTACCGCATCTTCACTTGCGCGTAAACGATAATCCTCTGATTGGTCAATCCATACAATCTTCCCGCTGTCATCGATTAATATCGAGGTTGGAATAGACATAGGTTTATATTTCATTTTCCAAGGCAGTGGCATAGACATACCAAACATACTAATCAGATTTTCCGACGTTGCGCCTAATGCTTTGTGATGTTCAACGCCGTATTGTCGGATGATATTTAGTTCAGGATCTGCCACCAAAGTGTGGCTAATATTATCGCGTATTTTGTGCTTTTGTTGTTGTTCAGCGGTATCGTTAGAAATACCGACTATTTGAATGTTATATTTATCTAGTTTAGGTTTAAGCGCTTCAAACATAACCAACTCTGCCGAACAATAAGGGCACCATGCACCTCGATAGAATTTCAATAATGTGCGCTTACCTGCCAGTGAGCTAGAGTCAAAATTTTCAGTGTTAAAGGCTAAAAGATCATCGCCTACCGCGATTTTAATATCGCCAATAGGTGTTTCTGCTGTAGAAAGAAAAAAAGTAAACATCGCGCTGGTTGATAATACATAAAGTGCGATGAGAATGATGAAAACGGTTGAAATCACCGATGTAGGTGTTGTAAAAAGTGTACTTATCGTCCACACCGACGATAAAGAGCTAATGGCCATTGCACTATTAAGAAAAACAGGATTCTTTGCTGCTTTATTCTGTTTTAATTTAGAGAAGTAATGTACCAATGCAATATTTAATAAAACGAAACTGACGATAGAAAGTAGCATATTTATATGGTCCTAATATTATAAACAATGGGGAGTGATACTTTACTCCCACATAAAATCATTGAAGTTATCGTCCAGTTAAACGTTAACAACATAGTTTTATAAAGCTCTAGCCAAGTAGTAACGTTAAGTACTCTTTTTCGGCATCAATTTGCAGGAAGTGACCCGCCTGTTCGATTTTATCGACCGTCACATTTTTAAATGTATTTAAAAGGATTGTACCAGGACCTTCCCACGGTTGATTTGGATCTTGCATCGCCCAGATAAGGTGCACGGGGAGGTTTACTTTTTTCAGAGCCTCCATGTTCGCCAGCGTATCTTCCTTAGTTAAACTACGAAGCAGGTTTGCAAATTTAACACGGCCCGTTTCAGTGTTTAGTTTTGAATCAAGAAATACTGTTTCCAATACTTCATCAGTTATCTGTTGTTGATTGACAAAAGTTGCACGAACCAAAGGGGCAAGTTGTTCTGCAAGCATTCCGCTTTCTGCTGCTATCTCAAACTGCTGTGCATTTGCCGCATCAATCAAACCTTGCATTGCAGGTACTGGCCACGTATCTGCTGTTATCGCGTTGGATATTGTTGCTTTTTGAAAGACAGCTTCATTTGCTACCATCAAACCTTGAGCGACACCACCACCAATATCATGAGCGACAAGCCAGATATCCTTCCAACCTTGCACAACAATCCAGTCATTGAGTAAATTTGCACTTGCTTGAATACCATACTGGCTGTTATCAGTAACGTTTGTTTCACCAAAACCAGGCAAGTCAGGAGCAACAACAAAGTATCCTTGAGCTGATAACGCTTCAATTGTTTTAGTCCAAAGTAATGCATTCGCCGGAATACCATGAATTAATAACGCGACAGGGTTACCTACCTTCCCAGCTTGAAGTACAGAAAGGTCTGCACCATTTACTTGATATGATACTCGGTTGATTACGTCTGATTTGAATGCGGTCATTTTTTTCTCCAATTAGTTATTTAAAACGTTGAACTTAGTAAAAGATAAATTGATTGTCTCTCGTTGATGAAGCGAACTATAATTCAACTAGAACGAGTGTTCAAGATAAATCTTGAACGATCGTTACAGCCAACCAGTAATAACTAACTATTTTATTGATTTTATTAATGTAATTTATTTTTCCTGCCTGAATATATGTATTTCTTATTTACTCTGATAGGATAAAAAAATATACTTGAACATGTGTTCAATTTATAGCTAAGAGTCTATGATGGTAAAAAAAGCAAAGTTTGATCGCCAAGAGGTAATAAATAAAGCCACAAACCTGTTTTGGAAAAAGGGTTTTCATGCGACATCAATGCGTAACCTACAAGATGAAATAGATATGCGGCCAGCCAGTATTTACGATACCTTCGGCAGTAAAGAGGGGTTATTTAAAGAAGTATTACGCAATTATACCGACATGGGGCTAGCAAAAATTAGACAGTGTCAAGATGAGGATGACTCGTTATTAGAGTCACTGAAAGCTTTAGTGAAATCACAAGTGATAGCAACACAAGCTAACTCAGCCAATAGTGTGTGCATGCTGGTAAAAACACTAAATGAATTAACTGAAGACTCTCAAGAATTAGTGGATATCACTAAGGCACATCTAATGGAATTTTTAGCAGAATTTGTGCTTATATTAGAAAAAGCAAAAACATTGGGTGAACTAGATCAAAGTAAAGATGTTCAAGTGATCGCAAATTATTTGCAGATCCAAATGACTGGCTTACGCGCTCACGCTAAAATAATTACTGATAAAAATGAGTTAGATGGAATGATAAATTCCATGTTTAAACATTACCCTTTTTAAACAGAGAGTTATTTATTACGTTAAGTAAATAACGAAATATCACGCAACAAACGATACTCTTTGGTATTAACTAAACAGTGCTAGAATTTTCTGATCTGAAATCCAAATTAGTGGCAGTGTTTGGATTTGAAAAGGCATTAACGCTTTGACTTGCCAAACGATTGCATACATCAACGGAGTGTATTGTAACCAATGTAATCAGTGACTCTGCGACCTTAGCCAATATTACGTTGAACACAATAGTAGTGCATTATTAGGTTAATTTAATTGATTGATATAGAGCTCGTTTGTTTAATATTTTTATAATTTACCGATTTAACATTATAACAGTAATCAAATGGCAAAAAGAGTCTGTATTGCGGCAACAAAGCCGGACTTAAACAAGCGCGAGAATATTAATAAATATGCTGATTACTCCCAAATTCAAGTCCGAAGTGCGACACTTTTATTTCAAGCAGCCAAACATATTTCATTAAAAACGATAACTAATAGTTTGAACCCTAAACATTTGCTAGAACGATAATTTATCCCTCCCCATAGCGAAATTGTTTGTTTAATCTGTAACGTCACTTAAGTCGATACCTTTGCGAATTTATTGCCTTTAAAGACCATTACTATTTTCATTTACTCCACGCTATGAAGAGCGGTATGGATGAGCAAAATATCAGTAATAAAAATTATATTGAACGATTGCTCAATGCACCTTGAACAATCGTTCATAATTCCGTATATTTCGGCAGTATCAACGGATTATTTATTGATTTATTGTTTGAACCTACTAAGCCAGTTGCTCAACAAATACTATTGAATAGTTCACGAAAAATCATCAAATACTAGCGGCCAACTGCCCATCTACGGTATTTCAAGAAATAGGAAATAATAATGAACATAAGAAACAACGCTTTTGCTTTAATACTGCTCTCTCTTTTATTTAATCACTCAGTATCTGCAGAGCAAAGCATGCCATTACAACAACCAGAAGTTGTCGCCAATATAACAGGCGCAACACCAACAGGTATTACGGTTGCGCCTAATGGCCGTATTTTTGTCAATTTTCCAAGGTGGAGTGACGATGTTAAATTTTCAGTCGGTGAATTAATTGATGGAAAGGTTGTAGCTTACCCAGATTCTGATATCAATAACCCGACTTCAGATAAACCTGTTAACGAACGATTTATCAGCGTACAAAGTGTAGTTGCCGATGGTAATAATAGACTGTGGGTACTTGATACAGCAGCCCCTTTCTTTCAATCGCCAATCAAAGGCGGTGCTAAGTTAGTCGCTATCGATTTAAACAACGATAAAGTCACTCAGACTATCTTACTCTCAGAGCAAGTGATCCTGCCTTCAACGTATATTAACGACGTACGTTTTGATTTAAGTAAGGGTGAACAAGGTGTTGCTTATATCACTGATTCATCTATGACAGGCCCAGGTGGCTTAATAGTTGTCGATCTTAAAACAGGCAATGCAACACGTCGTTTATCAGGGCATTACTCAACGCAACCTGACAAAAACTTTAAGCCTTATATCGCCGGTAAAGCTTTTATGATGCGCCCAGAGCAAGGTGAAGAAAGCCCTTTTATGGTGGGTAGCGACGGTATTGCGATTTCTTCTGATGGCGAGACTCTTTACTACACATCACTTTCAAGTCGTCATTTATACTCTATCAGTACAAAGGCTTTACTTAATAATGCTCTAAACGAGCAACAACTTGCTAAACTGGTTATTGATCACGGCGAAAAACGTGGCGCGTCAGATGGTTTGGCTGAAGACAATAAAAACAATATCTATGCAAGTGATTATGAAAATAGCGCTATCTTAAAGCGCGATCCTCAGGGGCGTTGGAGTACGCTTGCACAATCACCTGATATACAGTGGCCAGATACCCTAGCAGTTAGCAATGATGGCTACTTGTATTTTACCACCAACCAACTACACCTTCAGCCGGGATTTAATGACGGAAAAGATCTACGTCAGCAACCTTACAAAGTGATGCGTATCAAAATTAATGGGCAGCCAGTCTATTTAAAATAAAGCTTAGTAACAAGTCCTGGCTCTGCTCTATGAGTCAGGTAAAAACATATAAATAAATTTTAATTTTTTAATAGTAGCCTGATGTTTAATGTAATTGAACTAAATCAAGCGACCGGTAAAAAAGCGCATGAAGCCGAGGCTCAGCTCTTTTTTGCCTTTTCATAATAATATCGTTCTAAGTCGTTTATATTGAAACCGAATGTATTTATCTAATTACACTGACATTTAGTGCTTCATCAAGCGAAAAAACCCAATTCCCAAATCTTTCATCCACAGTAAAAACACTATAATCCCCTTTATTCTCGAGAATTGAATTCGATCGAACAAGTTCAGTCATGGATGCCGTGTAATAAAAGAGCGAACAGGAGCTTTTAGGGTTATAACGACAACAAGATAACATCGTAATATTGCGATGCTTAGGATAGCTTTAGAAGGCAAAGACAGGGTGTTATAGAGGTTTGATTAATCCGATAACTTAATTCCTGATAACGTAAAAGAAATCAATATTATTAAGTTAGATTCTCAAATCAGTAATTTATGGAAGATAGATTAAGAAAGCTAATAAAGTTGAATAGTGGTTAATACTTTATGTGGAATATTTGAAGTAAATTTTTGAAGATATGGAACAGAGGAGCGGGCGATGTTCTTTCGGATCGATACCATCAGCTAAAAGTTCACGCACTGCGACTATTTTAGCCCTAGCCTTTGCTAAAGATAAATCAGGATACTTGCCAAAACTTAAATTAGCTCTTTGATTGGTAATTGGTCGTTGATAGTTAAATCGCCATAACTTAGTACCATTAGGTTTAATCCTAAGAGTTAAGCAATGGCCATCACCAAGGTTATATTCTTTTTCTTGCGGCTTAGCATTTTCTATTTGAGTATCGTTTAAAGGAGGGGCTAATTTCGCCATGATGTAACCTCATACTTCACGCATTAAGGTGGAGTTACATGCAAGGTTATATTAATAGTTGGATTTCACAAAACGGTATGAAACATCATAGAACGAAGAATAGCTGCTGACGGTTGTATTTACTGGATTTTGTTTTTTTTTGGGGGCGGGAAGTTGAAATATGATATGGAACAGGGGAGTGGTGCTGATAGGCATCTTCGAACCAAATTAATAAATAACTACATATCAACAACATAAAAACAACATAAAAACAATAACAGCAAAACAAAACTAACAGTGTTACTTGTAGTGTTACTATAAAATAAAGTCACTCTGTTTTATGGAGTTAATATAACCCCAACCTCAAATCCCTTAATTGTCTCGAAGCTAAAGTCGACAATAAAAACTCCTACCAGTAAGCAAAATAACACCAGCTTATATTGCAATTTTTTTGCTATGTTTACAATCTATGACTTTGTTCGTTCCTTTTTACCACAATTTTATCCAAATGAAACAGACACCTGTAGGATATGCAACAAGGATTTTGATAAATCAATGAAGCCTTATATAGGAGTCATGGAGTGATTAAGGTCAATAACTTCAAAGTGCAACATGATTAACTTAGTGCTTTATTAACGAAAGATAAGTACCTGCACTAACACTTATATTGTAGTGCGTTTAAAAGTGTTAGTGACGATATAGAAAACTTGCTGACGATACTCTTCAAGGGTGGATGCCTTACTAGTGATAGCTTACAAGAACAATTTGTTTATATTAAGCATGGCTACGATATTGGTTTGTAAAAGTTTTGTATCTGATCCTGTGCTTATTTTGTAATTTGAAAGCGCGATATAATCACATAGAAGACTTGCTAGCGAGAACATGCAGTGGGTTTGAAAGTGCAGCAAGCCTTTAAAAGCGCTTTGCTAGCGAGTGCCTGCAAGTACTGCGTGTTTGTTCAAGCTCCTATTAGCGGTGTGACGACTTCTGCGATATGGGGCTGAAAGCCCTACATGCCTGCTCAGAAACTTAATTGTTGCAGTGGGGTTGAAGGTGCATGATGAAGACTTTGATAAAGGGCCCCACCCTTACGTGCTCTATACAGAGTACAAAGTGCAGATAATCAGCTCTTCGGCCTACGAAATTAATCGTTAACAATAACCATGTTTTATAACAACAACCTATTGTACAAAAGTAACAACTTCTTACCTGATTATAAGCGCATGGAGACCCCGAGGTTAATGTCTTTTTAAGGGACTGCGTAGTCGCGTAAAGCCTTGTCACACATCTGATTTATCGTACTAACGCGCTTAGCTTTCATCATGGTGACGCAGTCTCCCCTTTCGGAGCTCTTCAAAAATCATGCTCTAACTCTTTGTGCCGCAGGGCCGGATACAGTTCGTTCTTGAATATGAATATATAGGTGTGACCGTAAAAACTCTTTATTTACAAGGAGTTAAAAAGTCGTTATTTATGCTTTTAGGGTAGCTAAACACTCAAAAGGTTGTAACGTATTGTCAGGCGTTAGTGTACTTAATCGACTCTACTGCAAGCATTTTCAAGCGTTACGCTCCTACCAAACAGACATATAGGGATAGAGTATCAACAAATAGATATGTAGGGGGGTCAAAAAGTCGGAAATTTCTGTAGTTTTCTCTGAACAAAGATATTTTGACAAAGCACAGCTAGAGCAAACCATTATGTGTTGAGACACCGTTCAAGTGGCTCAAATTTATGTATAATCATTTTAATATTTTACTTACCTTTTAGGATTTTCATGACTTCTTCTAACTTCTCATCAACCGCGGCTTTTATCTGGTCGGTTGCTGATCTACTGCGTGGTGACTTCAAACAATCTCAGTATGGTCGTATTATCCTGCCGTTTACCTTATTACGTCGTCTTGAATGTGTGCTTGAAGCAAGCAAAGAGGCTGTGCTAGCGCAAGATGAAAAAGTAAAACTAATGAACCTGCCGGAAGACGCGCAAGAGAAAATGTTGCTACGTGTAACGGATGGCTTGACCTTCTTTAATACCTCACCGATGGACCTTGGCAAAATGGGGCAATCGGACATCAAGGCTAACCTTGAGCACTACATCCAATGCTTTTCCAAGGATGCGCGTGAGATTTTTGAACACTTTAAGTTTGATGAGTTTGTCGGTTCACTTAATGAAGCTAACCTGCTGTATAAGGTGGTAAAGAAATTTGCGACCACTGATTTAAGTTCCACAGCCATCTCTAACTATGAGATGGGGTTAGTGTTTGAAGAGTTAATTCGTCGCTTTGCAGAAAGCTCTAATGAAACCGCTGGGGAGCACTTTACGCCGCGTGACATTGTACAACTCACCACTTCATTGGTGTTTATGGAAGATGATAACGCACTCTCGAAGGATGGCACTATCCGCACAATTTACGATCCGACAGCGGGGACGGGTGGCTTCTTATCATCAGGCATGGAGTATGTATACGAACATAACACATCAGCGCGCATGGTGGCCTTTGGACAGGAGCTAAACCCTGAGTCATATGCAATCTGTAAAGCCGACATGCTCATCAAAGGGCAAGAGGTCAATAATATTAAGCTGGGTAACACACTATCCAACGACCAACTACCTGCCGAGAAGTTTGATTACATGCTTTCAAACCCGCCCTTTGGTGTAGATTGGAAAAAGATCGAAGGTGATATTAAAGACGAGCACTTAGTAAAAGGCTTTGCAGGTCGTTTTGGTGCAGGCTTACCACGCGTATCGGATGGTTCATTACTATTTTTGATGCATTTAATCAGCAAGATGCGTGATGCTATTGGTGATGAAAATGGTGGCCGTATCGGTATTATTCTTAATGGCTCGCCACTGTTTACCGGTGGTGCTGGCAGTGGGGAAAGTGAAATTCGCCGTTACATTCTCGAGTCCGATCTACTCGAAGCGATTGTCGCGCTACCTACCGATATGTTCTATAACACCGGCATCGCCACTTACGTTTGGATCCTCAGTAATAAAAAACACCAGCAACGCAAAGGTAAAGTGCAGTTGATTGATGGTTCGAACCTCTATGGCAAGATGCGTAAGTCCTTAGGCTCTAAACGTAATTTAATGAGTGAAGATGATATTAAAACCATCACTCGTGCCTTTGGTGATTTTGCAGTGATTGATGCGCAACAGTTAGATAAGCCTGTGGAGCAAAAGTCTAATCGTGGTCGTCAGTCTGCGACACCTAAAAGTGAAGCGCCTAAAACCTTCGCGAGTAAACTATTCGACAGTACTGACTTTGGTTACCGTCGTTTGACTATTGAGCGACCTCTGCGCTTATCGGCACAGGTGACGGAGCAAGCCGTTCAATCACTACGTTTTGCACCCAAACCCTTTTATGCCGTGATGCAGTCTATTTATCATGATTTTGGCTCTGCATGGACAGAAGATAACTATGGTGACTTGACCGAGTGTGAAACGGAACTCCGAGCGATGTTCAAAGCTGATTTCCCTGAGCTAAAAGAAAAGCAAATCAAGGACCTGTTAAGCAATAAGATCTGGTTGTTCCAAAAATCATTAATGGAAAAAACTAAACAGGTACAAGCTGAGTTGGGTAATGAACAAAGTGATGACTTTAACCAGTTTGACCTTGTACTAAAAGACGCGTTTAAAGCCACGGACATTAAGTTTGATACAAAAGAGAAGAAACAATTCTTAGACGCTGTCACATGGAAGAACCCAGAAGCTGAGCCTGTGGTTAAGAAAACTATCAAAGGAAGCGTACAGCCTCTCTATGGGACGTTTGTCTATAGCGGTAGCATCAAAGCTTACAAAGGCAAGGTAGTGGAGTTCCAGACAGACGGTGACCTGCGTGATAACGAAAACGTGCCACTTGACCCGTCTATCACTAATGCAGAGCTGATTGAAACCTACTTTAAAAAAGAGGTTGCGCCACATGTTGCTGATGCTTGGATCAATGCGGATAAGCGTGATGCAAAAGATAACGAAATAGGTATTGTTGGTTATGAAATCCCCTTTAACCGTCACTTCTACCAATACCAGCCACCACGCGACTTAGCCGAGATTGATGCAGATCTCGATGCAGTGAGTACAGACATTATGAAGCTGTTACAAGAGGTGCATTCGTAATGAAAAACAATGAATTAATGGTGGCAGATCCACAGTATAAACAGTGGTTAACCGAGCTTAAACAGCGAGTATTACGAAGCCAACTTAAAGCGGCTGTAAAGGTTAATACCGAACTGCTGGAGCTATATTGGCAGCTAGGCGCTGATATTGTTGAACGGCAAAAGACCTCTGTATGGGGTGATAAGTTACTCGCTCAGCTGAGTAAAGACTTAATGGCAAGCTTCCCTGATATGAAAGGCTTCTCTAAGCGGAATCTAGAGGAAATCCGCCGTTGGTATTGCTATTGGAATGCTGACTCTACAATTGCGAAACAAGCTGTTGCGCAATTGAGGCAGATCCCGTGGGGACACAACCTGAAAATTATCAGCAAGTGCCAAAGTGTTGAAGAAGCAAGCTATTACGTTGCCAACACACTTGAAAACGGCTGGAGCCGTAATGTCTTAGTGCATCAGATAGAAAGCGGGCTATGGCAACGTGAAGGTGCGGCGCTGCATAACTTTGAACGTACATTGCCAGCAACGCAATCTGACTTGGCGATGCAGACTCTAAAAGACCCTTATATCTTCGATTTTCTGAGCCTAAGCAAGCAGCATAGTGAAAGAGAGTTAGAGCAGGGACTGATTGACCATATTACTCAATTTTTGTTAGAGCTAGGTGCAGGCTTTGCGTATATGGGACGACAGTACCCAATCAAGGTCGGCAAGCGTGACTTCTATATTGATCTGTTGTTCTATCATGCACGCTTGCATTGCTATGTGGTGATTGAATTAAAACTGGGAGAGTTTGAGCCTGAACACGCAGGCAAGCTGAACTTCTATATCAAAGCGATTGATGAGCAACTCTGCAAGCAAGGTGATGCACCCACCATCGGCATACTGTTATGCAAAACCAAAGATAAGGTGGTCGCTGAATACGCCTTGAGTGATATCAATAAGCCGATGGGCATCTCCGAATATAAGCTTACGCAGTCTCTACCGGAAGCTCTGCAAAGCAGCCTGCCGAGCGTTGCTGAACTAGAGTTGTTGGGAGGTGAACATGAACAGTCTTGAACGTAATAAAGAGACAGCCTTGAGCGGAAAGTATGCGACTTATCCAGAGTATAAGGATTCTGGGGTTGAGTGGTTGGGTGAAGTACCTGCTGATTGGGATATTATTAAAATTAAACATCTTAGCCCGATAAAGCGAGGGGCATCTCCGAGACCTATTGATGATCTCAAGTTCTTTGACGACGAAGGTGAATATGCATGGGTGCGAATTGCAGATGTTTCAGCGTCTGAAACATATTTGACTAAGACTACTCAACAAATGTCAGAATTAGGTAGTTCGTTAAGTGTGAAGCTTGAACCTAATCAACTCTTTCTAAGTATTGCAGGCACGGTTGGTAAACCTTGTATTAACTTGATCAAAGCATGTATCCACGATGGTTTTGTTTACTTCCCTGAGTTGAAGATACCAACTAAGTATCTGTTTTATGTATTCGCTGGAGAGCAAGCATATAAAGGTTTAGGTAAGATGGGTACTCAACTTAATCTTAATACAGATACTGTTGGTGATATTAAAGTAGTGGTTTCTCAATCAGTGGCAGATCTACAAAATATTGTTAACTTCCTAGATCACGAAACCGCCAAAATAGACACCCTGATCGACAAGCAGCAGCAACTGATTAAACTGCTAAAAGAAAAACGTCAGGCGGTGATCAGCCATGCGGTGACCAAAGGGCTAAACCCGCAAGCCCCAATGAAAGATTCTGGTGTTGAGTGGTTGGGAAAAGTGCCAGAGCATTGGGAAATTAAAAAGAACAAGTATCTACAAGACTTTATTACCAGTGGATCTCGTGGATGGGCTGGGTATTATTCCGATGAGGGACAACTATTTTTTAGAATTACAAATCTAACAAGAGATACTATTGAACCAAAATTAGAGTCAATTAAGAATGTTCAACCTCCTTTAGGAAGTGAAGGAGAGCGGTCAAGAATTAATAATGGCGATCTATTAGTTTCTATCACAGCTGACCTTGGTTCTGTCTGTGTGGCAGATGAGTTAATTTCAGGAGGCTACGTTAGCCAACATGTTTCTTTATGCCGACCTAATAAATCAGTAGTAAATTCCAGATGGTTGGCATATTTTATCTTATCAGATGCCTCAAAGGAGCAATTATTGGGTGCTGGTTATGGAGGGACTAAAATTCAACTTAGCTTGGAAGATATTCGAGAGTTAGTTGTTGCTTTCCCTCCAGAAGTTGAACAAACCCAAATTGCTTCTTTTATTGACAGTAAATTACATCAGTTTAAGTTACTAGTTAATAAAGCTGATGAGCAAGTTTTATTACTCCAAGAACGCCGCACGGCTTTAATCTCAGCCACAGTGACAGGTAAGATTGATGTACGTAATTGGCATGGAGAAGTGTAATGGATTTGATTTTACTTGCTAACCTTTTCGTTAGTTCTATTTCATCAATATCGTCAGTCGTTTTAGCTTATAACAGTTCTACGATGACAGATGCAAAAATTAAAAAGGCTAAAACACGTATTGATACTCCTCTGCGAATAGGAGGTGCCAAAGTATCCCAATTAATTGATAGCAAATTACTTGGTATATTGTCTTCAAAAGCTGAGCAAGAGGCGCGAGAACTAATCATTGCAATATCTAAAACAGATGATGTTGAATTAATTAAGCAATTAATTGATGAAGCCACCAATCGGCTATGTTTTTATCTTCAACAAATAAAACAATACAATAATGATGAATTACCGACGGAACGATTGAAAAAGCTTTGGTTATCTCATGGCTGCAAGGAGATCTGTAATGTCTGACGCAACGCAAGAACGAATCTTCCAAGACGACATGATCAAACAGATGGTTGCCAACGGTTGGGTTGAAGGCAAGCCAGATGGCTATAATCGCGAATCGGCTTTGTATGAACAAGATGTATTACATTTTATCAAAGAGACGCAGCCCAAAGAGTGGCAGAAGCTTTGTAAGCTCTTTCCTATCGATCCCGAATCGCACTTTCTTGATGCCTTAGTTGTTCAGCTTAAAAAAGCGGATATTAATGCCACCGATCAGCTATCGCGCAGCTATGGCACACTGGGCGTATTACGTCACGGTTTGAAAATCCGCAATGCACGTTTCTCGCTGTGTCAGTTTAAGCCTGAGCATAACCTCAATCCTGATACGCTGGCACGTTATCAGCAAAACATCTGCCGTATTGTGCCGGAGCTGGTCTATAGCCCCTACGCGAGCGCAGAGCATCTTGCGACGACGGGTAAAAAAGCCAAGGCATGGCGTATTGATTTGGTGCTGTTTGTTAATGGTCTGCCTGTTTCCACTTTAGAGCTGAAATCGGAATTTAAACAAGCGATTGAAAACGCGATCAAGCAGTACAAGTATACCCGTCCACCGAAAGATCCAGTCACCAAGAAACCCGAGCCATTATTAAGCTTTAAACGCGGTGCGCTGGTGCACTTTGCGGTGAGTCAGTTCCAAGTGTATATGGCAACACGCCTCGAAGGGGGTGATACTTACTTCTTGCCGTTTAACAAAGGCACGCATGATGGTGGCGCTGGCAATGATGTGCCTACCGATCAAAACCGTTATGCAACGGATTACCTGTGGAATGAGGTGTTACACCCTGACAACCTGCTCAATATTATTGCCCGTTTTGTGCATCTGCAAATCGAAGAAAAAGAGGATTGGCAGGGGCGTAAGTCGAAAAAAGAGACGCTGATCTTCCCGCGTTATCATCAATGGGATGTGGTCACCAAGTTGATTGATGCAGCTATCACTGAGGGCACGGGTAATAAATACTTGGTACAACACAGCGCCGGTTCGGGTAAGTCTAACTCGATTGCGTGGACAGCCCATCAGCTTTCAACCCTGTATGACGAGCAAGGCAACAAGCAATTTCATAGCGTGATTGTGGTCACCGACCGCACAGTGCTCGATGATCAGCTGCAAGATACTATCTATCAGTTTGAACATGCCGATGGTGTGGTCGGACGTATTAACAATAAAGAAGGTGACGGATCTAAGTCAGAGAAGCTAGCGGAGGCATTAGAAAACGCCCAACCGATTATTATCGTGACCATTCAGACCTTTCCGCATGTGCTGCGTGCCATTGAAAACAGTCTGAGCTTAAAAGCGCGTAACTATGCAGTGATTGCCGATGAAGCGCACTCCTCGCAGAGCGGCTCAACAGCAAGGCAGTTAAAAGAGGTGTTAATGACCGATGAAGTCGATGATGAGTCGGTTTTATCCTCGGAAGATATTCTCGATGCAACCATTGCTGCGCGTCGCGGTAGTGGCAATCTGAATTACTACGCGTTTACAGCAACGCCTAAACCCAAAACCTTAGAGTTGTTTGGTCGTCTGCCTGATCCTACACTGCAACCTTCAAAGCAGAACAAACCCGAGGCGTATCATGTTTATTCCATGCGTCAGGCGATTGAGGAAGGCTTTATCCTTGATGTGTTGAAGAACTACACCAACTATCATGTTGCCTATCAGCTTGCGCAGAAGATAGCCGCAGCGGATGAAGAGGTTGATAGCAAGAAAGCCAAGGTGAAGCTGAACCAGTGGGTTAGGTTGCATGATTATAATATCTCGCAGAAAGTAAAAGTTATCATTGAACACTTCAAAGATAATGTAATGGGGTTATTAGGCGGTCAAGCCAAAGCTATGGTGGTTACAAGCTCACGTAAAGAAGCAGTACGATACAAACTTGCTTTTGACAAATACGTCACAGAGAACGGCTATGGAGCGATTAGAGCCATGGTTGCGTTCTCTGGTGAAATCGAATTTAGCGATAAAGATCCCGATTGCTCTCAATGGATTGGCGACAAGTTTACAGAAAAGAGCATGAACCCAGACTTAAAAGGTCGGGATATGCGCAAGGCATTTGATAGCGATGATTATCAAGTGATGTTAGTGGCAAACAAGTTCCAAACGGGCTTTGACCAACCCAAACTGTGCGCCATGTATGTCGATAAGAAACTCGGTGGCGTTGAGTGTGTGCAGACCTTATCGCGCTTGAACCGAACCTATCCGGGCAAAGCAGAAAGTGGTACTTTTGTATTGGACTTTTTTAATGATCCGCAGGATATATTAGATTCTTTCCAGCCCTATTATCAAACCGCTGAACTGTTGGATGTCAGTAACCCTGATATTGTCTTTGATTTGTTTGAAAAGCTACGCGCAAGTGGCATTTTCTTGTGGAGTGAAGTTGAGAAGTTTTGTGACGCCTTTTTTACTAAGAACAAAAGTAACTCTGTGATCAGTAATATCTGCAAGCTCGCACAGGATCGTTGGCAAAAGCGTTATAGCTTAGCCGTTCAGGCTTACATTCAAGCCAAAGATATGTTCGAGCGCACCAAGAAGACCGCTGATGCCGTGTTGATGGCAAATGCAGAAAACAGCTTTAAGGAGTGCAAGCAGGAGAAAGACCGTCTTGAAATCTTCAAGAAAGATCTCGGTAGTTTTACGCGCTTCTATGAGTTTATGTCGCAGATTGTAGATTACGACAATAAGGAGCTTGAGAAGCTCAGCCTGTATGCGCGTCACCTGCGCCCATTGTTGCGTGAAAAAGTAATTAGCGAAGATGAGATTGATACAGAGAACGTGGTAATGAGCCACTATCGGCTCTCGAAGATCCGTCAGCAAGATATGCAGCTTAAAGAGAATAGCGCTGAGTATCAGCTTGAGCCAAGCAATGATATCGGCAGCGCCAAAGCCAAAGACAAGAAAGAAGAGTTTTTATCACTGATACTGGTTCGGCTAAACGAGTTATTCATCACTGATGAGCTTACCGATAAAGACTTAATTAACTATGCCAATACTGTCAGAGACAAGCTGCAAGAGAACAGTGCCGTGATGACGCAGATCGCCAACAATACGCCGGAACAAGCTTTGCTAGGCGATTTTCCGCAAGCGATTGATGATGCGGTGATGGACAGCAACCAAGCTCAACAAGCTATGATGATGCAGTATCTGTCTAACCCTGATCTGGCGAAAGGTTTTGCAAGGGTGGTGTTTGATTTGTTGCAGGTGCAACCATAGAGGTAAGTATATAAGGCGGTAGAAGACAGTTGTACAGTCGTATTTTTATGCGCTTGTACAACTCAGTTTGGGAATCGGTTAAGGCTCTGAGGTGTTGCATCACTCGGAGCCCTGTGGCTTGTGAATAAGGCGAACTATAAGGCATTCAAAACATACAATCTCTGACTTATGGGGCAAAGTCTTCTAAGCATCCTTGCCATGCATTAGCTCGATTTGGCTTTATACGACTTGCAGAGTAATCGTTTGCTGATTCTTTACGTTTCCCCTTCTCCTTGCCACGCTCTTTGGCTAAGTATGAGACTCGATAGAAAAAATCTTTATATTTATCCAAATTTTCACGATTAAGGTTGGCATAGGGCCGAGGGCAACCAGCTACTGTCATTTTAAGTTGTTGGGCAATCACCGTTAACATAGTATGCAAATTTTTAGGGTGACGTATCTTGGAACCATCCAACAGTAAAGCAAAGTGGTAATGTTGTGTTTGGGCATCATGTTGCTCCCTAGCCCAGATGAAGCCCACTCGTTTAAAGGTTATACGTTTAGGCCCGAATTTACGTGTTAATTTCTTGCGTAGCTTTCTAATGAACTCGGATACTATCCTATTATCATCTGTTGCGTTTTTAAGGTGTAAATCGAAACGGTAGGTAAACACTTTGCAATGATACGTAAGCAGGCTATCAAGTTGTTTTTTACAAGCATGCAGTATTGGAATGTAGCAGCCAGAATCTTCTATTGTGTTAATTGGAAGTTCTATGTTGTCTATTTGTATCATTGGTTCTCCGGTTACTTTTTTAGAGTGTGGTCTGATTGGTTGTTCCATGCTCATTACATAATCTTTATTATTATTTTCCGCCACGGTTGCCATGACAGATATTATTAAATACCTACTTAATTGGTTTAATGTTGAGGAAAGCTATTCGTCTAGAACAAGGCCATTTTTTAAAGTAATAACTACTAGTTAATTAGGGACAATCTCATTTGTACCTTTTAGAGGTATTTCGGTTGCTCGAATACTGTTGATACAGTATTAACCACTTTTGAAAGAACTTTTTCATAATGTGCTCTGTGTAGATAATTCAGTTTTTATTAAGTGCTCGATAACGGGCTGGTTAATGTGGTTTTGATTCTGAATATGTTCACAAGCAAGCTCCAACAATTCATAACTATACTTACTCGCCATGCTTAAAATCCCAATACATGTTGAATAGCTTTGTTCGGGGTGTGGTTTACTATTAAGCAAAAACTTGATAACTCGAGTTGTTGCAGAACCTACTTTTCGTGCTCTAATTAAAAAGCTCAAAGGAGACCATTTATGTTTTCCTTTATCTACCGGCATATGATCAGCAATCGTGCTATAACCTCTATGTTTGTGCTTCCTTGGATGCTGTGCGATACAGTGACCGTTGCTGTAAATCTTAACTGAGCTCACACCAGCTCGTATGATTAGATATTTACCGATATATCTATCAGGTACTGAGTAAAAATGTTTTTTGTAAATCACATGGAAAGTGATGTTTACTTTCTCCGTCATACGATCTACGAATTTATATAGTGTCTCCGGTAGTGGGGTTAATGAAGGTGCATCTATCAGCTCAAAAAGAGCATCTCTGCTTTCATTTATTATTTTCATAGGCTTTTTATTTAGTTCGACAGTCAAGTTCCTTAACATGTGCTGTAAACTTGTTAGCGTATGAAACCCTCTTGAGCGGATCATCATTAATAGCCAACGATTGATTACCTGTAAAGAGATGGTGGCGTCTCCTTTTAACTGTCCAGCTTTTAACTTCACTAGTTGGCATTCAATGTCATAGTGCTTGGCGATAGCTTGGTAATTCTCCTTAAAAGATGCGGTACTTTTACCAAAGTTCACTTGTTGGTGAACAATTATTTGCTTGGTTGAACCACCAAAATTATTTAACGCATTAACGGTAGCCATTACCGCCGCCTCAATATCATCAGGTTCAAATGCCTCTATGTATGTTTTGTTAGATGCACCTAGAGTTGCCACGAAAAAAATAACTTCGCGTAACTCCCCCGTATCAGGATTAACAATACTAGTGGCTGAACTAAAATAATTAATGAATAATTTATCACCACCTTTATGGCTTTGTTGCACGCTCAGTTTTTGTTTTGACAACCACCGCTTGTAACTTTCGCAGAACTGGGTGAACTTATAAGCATGGATTTGGGGTTGATTTTTGTAGTCTTGCCATAATCTCAGCTTAGTTATTCCCTGTATTTTTAATTGTTTATGAATAGCTGCGAATTGTGGGGATACTTTGGCCTTGTTAATGATTCGATTGGGATAAAGATAACATTCAAGTTCGTTATCGGTCATATATGCAGGTAGAGGCCACTCTAGCTGTGACCGTTGAAACTGAGCTAAAATTTCAGAGACTGTTGCATTAGAAATACTCAAATTTTCCGCAATTTTGCATTGAAGTAAACGATGTTCGAATTTTAACTTTAAAAGTTCTGTTACTTTGCTAATTGGAGTTTTGTTATGGGGCATGTTGTATTACCAGTGTTAGTGTAAAGCTAAACTTCATGAAAATCATAAAGCAAGGTGACCTCTCAAATATATCGACGATTTGGGAGGTTAAACTCGATTCATAGTTTCACTATGTTTGGCTTACAGCTATTCGCTGCTCAAGCCACTGGTTAAAATCGTCTTCAAGCCAACCGACAGAACGGCTACCTAAAGGAATACTTTTAGGAAATTTACCTTTGCTGATCCATAGGTAAATGGAGCTTTTGGATACTCCTAGTCGTTCTTTGATTTCTGAAATACGAATAATTTTATTGGACATGTTAAAACCTCTTAGTCTGTTATGGGATGACTAAGAGATTAAATGAATTGGTGTAGGGTAAACCCTAAATAGGTTTTATGATTCCTATTTAGGCTATTTAACTCTTGAATCAACAGCAGGCTGAACCTGCTTTAATATTTTGCGAACCGTGTCATCCGTTAAAGGCGCACCAATCAACTCTGTCATTTTGACCAGAGATGTTGCGATTCCCCTTTGCATTGGATCTACATTTGCTTCTTTACATAACGCACCAATCAAAACCAACAGAGAGTTCCTTTCTTTGGAAGTTAAAGGCTTGGCTTCCTGAGGAGTATCATTTAAACGTTGTATAACTCTATGTATTTCATCAGTTCTGATCACGAATACATAATCATGAGCGTCTAAACCGCTAGATCGGGCATAGTGATACTCATTAGTTTGATTCTTTCGAATATTAAGAAATTCTTTTCTATTTTGATCATATTCAGCTAGCAACCTTGATGCGGTTTCACTATCTACATCATTATTAGAAAGGTATTTATCTAATTCTTTTTTCGCTGCTTTTGAACCTAGCAATTCTTCCTCATCTTCAAGATCAGTTTGGAGCTGACAAATCTCATCACCTCGTTTTAAAAAGACTCCCGCTATAAACGGAGTGCTGATCTCCAAGCCAGAGGTAGCTTGTTGATAATGATGCTCAATATCTGAGATTTCATCGCCAATCATAGCTAGATCCCACACACCACGGGTTGATAAAATTTCTTCATCTAAATATGCATAGGGATCAATAGCTTTAGATCCAAAATTTGTTCCTTTTAGAAGTTTGCCTTTCTTTATCATCACATAATTAACCAGATTAACAGAAAGTTGTATGTGACGTTCAAGGGCTAGCCGATATAGATCAGGCACAGTTATTTTTTCACCAACTTTATTTGATATATATTCAGCAGCTCCTTCTAAAGTTGACCATTTTTTTAATTTTAATAATTTACTCATTAATCAGATACCAATATTTTAAAGAGAACAGAAAACAAACACGCTAAGACACTAACTTCTAGTTAATCTATTCGGCTTTTAGCCTCTTAAAATCCACTATATTATTAAAACCCATTGCTGCCTCGCTTATATGAGTACTCCACCACTTCATTATTTTTATTCGCTGATCAAAATATGTTGAATGGTTATAAGATTGGCTAACAGAGTTACCTACTTTGTGAGACAGGCATGCTTCAGATGGCTCAAAAGCAAAGTCATAATCACTTAGCGTGGTTCGAGCTAAACCTCTTAAACCATGAGCTGTTTGAACACCTTTGTAACCCATCCGCTGCAATGCTTTATTAGCAGTACTCTTGCAAGTATGTGAGCTTGGGTTTCTATCAGCAGGAAAGATATAAGGAGAATTCCCGCATAAAGGCTTAATAGCTTTAAGTATTGCTAATGTTTCTGTCGTCAGTGGTACTTTGTGTTTAGTTGCACCTTTCCCTTTCATGCGTACATCGGGAATAGTCCAAACTTTATTTCCATAATCTATTTCAGACCATTCAGCCAAAGCTGTTTCAGCGGGTCGTGTCATTGTATGCATCTGCCAAAGAAGTAAAAAACGGGTTACTTTTCTGATATTAGCAGTTGCTATATCTTGTAATAATTCGGAGAGTCGGTCAGGTTTAATGTGCGGGTTATTAACGGCTTTCTGATTTTGGAATACTTCTTTAATTCCTGCTAGTGGATTGGAGTGAATAATCCCATGATTAACGCTATAACGCATGATCTGATTTAAGTACTGGCAAACCCGCGCAATAACTTCAAAATTTCCTTTCGCTTCGATGGGTCTAATTGCTTCGATAGCCACTGGAGCAGTAATACCAGTTATAGGATGCTTCCCAATAACAGGAAATACATGATTTTTCAGAGTGTTTGATATGGTTTTGAAAGTACCTTCACCTACTTCTGATGATTTTAGTTTTAGCCAATCATTTGCAACTACTTCAAAAGTCTGCTCGAGAACTTTTTGTTTAGCTTTTAGCTCTGCATCTCGATATTCTTTAGGGTCAATTCCATCAGCTAATAACTCCCGTGCTACAATCGCTTTAGCTCTTGCTTTTGCTAACGATAAGTTAGGATACTTCCCAAAGCTCATATTTGTGCGCTTTTTTGTAACTGGCCTCGTGTAATTGAATAGCCAAAGCTTTGAACCAGCAGGTTTAACCCTAAGCGCTAAACCATCACCGTCATTGAGGTTATATTCTTTCTCTTTGGGTTTTGCATTTTTAATTTGAGAGTCTGAAAGTTGAGTTGTTATTCTCGCCATAGTAACATCGCCTTAGTAACAATTTTATAGTGTTACAATCAGTGTTACTTAAAACATAGGACTTTACAAGGCTTCTTAGGACAGTCTAGGACTTCAAAAGTTTATAAGTTAATGTTTTTTTTGGGCTTTTATGTGTGGGTTAGTTTTAAAAATACTTAGTGGGACAAGATGATGGTGCTGATAGGCGGATTTGAACCGCCGACCTCACCCTTACCAAGGGTGCGCTCTACCAACTGAGCCATATCAGCAAATGGGGATCTGATAATGACCTACTTTCGCATGGGGAGACCCCACACTATCATCGGCGCAGCTGCGTTTCACTTCTGAGTTCGGCATGGGATCAGGTGGTACCACAGCGCTATTATTATCAGAAAAAATCTTATATTTATAGCGTTATAAATATTAAAACCCCAGTCATTGGACTGGGGTTTTGAATTAGGCGCTTGGCGATGACCTACTTTCGCATGGGGAGACCCCACACTATCATCGGCGCAGC
>NZ_JALAAB010000014.1:0-129263 GCF_037546705.1 Vibrio sp. 2-Bac 85
GCTTTGGGTGGTGATGTCCAGCTTGAGCAGGGGATAAATAAAGTGCCACGCAGTGGCCATCCTTCAGTGCGATAGATAGGGGTGAATGATGCGACGGCATCGTTTTATGAGCGGGCTAAGCTCTGCGTGCCCTGGTGATATCGCGACAACGATGGGTCATGAGCAATGTCCACCCATCACCAAGCTTGCATCATATTCAGAACCATCCCTGTTGACTTATGTCAGCAGGGATTTTTTCGTTTAGGGCTTTTGGTGGCCAGTACTTTAAATTTTCAAACGTTTCGCGACGTTTTTCTATCGCCAACAGCTTAATCAGCGCTATTCCAATGATACGAATATTAACAATCTGTATACGCGTTCAGGAAAATCGCGATCAAATACCTATAAGTCTTAACATCAAAGAACATTGACCATTGGCTAAATGCCAGTATCAATTGCATTAATTAACTGAGCAAGGCTAGAGAATTTATGCTTTAACTCGAACTTTGACGCATTATCAAATATTTCTCTGGATCATTGTTTTGTTTTTGTTAGCATAAAAACTCCCTTTGTTAGAGAAAATATCATGTCCAAAAAAATTATCCGTATTGCAACTCGTCATAGTCCATTAGCAATGTGGCAGGCTAATTTTGTTAAAGCCGAATTATTGAAGCACCATCAAGATTTAACTGTTGAATTATTACCAATGAAAACAAAGGGCGATATCATTTTAGATACGCCATTAGCTAAAGTCGGTGGGAAAGGTTTATTTGTTAAAGAGTTAGAAGTCGCTATGCTTGAAAAGCGTGCTGATATTGCAGTGCATTCGATGAAAGATGTTCCTGTAGATTTTCCAGAAGGTTTGGGGTTAAGTACTATTTGTGAGCGTGAAGACCCACGTGATGCATTTGTTTCTAATAACTACAAACAATTATCTGATTTACCCGAAGGAGCTGTCGTTGGTACTTGTAGTCTAAGACGTCAATGTCAAATAAGTGAATTACGACCCGATATAAAAATTAAAGACTTACGAGGTAATGTCAACACTCGTTTGCGCAAGTTAGATGACGGTGAATATGATGCGATTATTCTTGCTGCCGCTGGTTTAATCCGTTTAGAGATGGTATCGCGCATTGCTAGTTATATAGAGCCAGAAGTTAGCTTGCCAGCTGTTGGCCAAGGTGCCGTTGGTATTGAATGTCGACTAGATGATGCAGACACCATTGCTTTACTTGCCCCATTAGAACACCGTGATACTCGTATTCGAGTGACTGCTGAGCGAG
The DNA here is from genome assembly GCF_037546705.1 of Vibrio sp. 2-Bac 85. Taxonomy (NCBI): domain Bacteria; kingdom Pseudomonadati; phylum Pseudomonadota; class Gammaproteobacteria; order Vibrionales; family Vibrionaceae; genus Vibrio; species Vibrio sp. 2-Bac 85. Next base: position 1,263 of record NZ_JALAAB010000014.1, read on the forward strand.
CAATGAATTTAGCACTTGAGGGTGGCTGCCAAGTCCCTATTGGTAGTTTTGCTTTGTTACAAGAAGATGACCAAGTGTTTTTACGTGGTTTAGTTGGGAGTGTTGATGGTAAGCATATTATTAGAAAAGAATTAATTGGTCATATTGATGATGCACATCAGTTAGGTGAGCAATTAGCACAGCAATTATTAGACGCCGGTGCAAAAGAAATTTTAAGTGAAGTTTATAAGTGAAACTTGCTCCACGACTATTAGTGACTCGTTTTGCGCCTCATGCACAGGAGTTGGTTGAACGTTTAAGTCATGTTGATTGCTTTGCGATTGCTCAACCTCTATTAATGACAACACTATTAAAGGAGAGTCAGGCTCTCGATATGTTTTTAAGTGGTTATTATGACTTGGTGATTGTCGTCAGTGGTAATGCTGTTAAATATGCACAACAACAAATTAATGGTGACTGGCCAAGAGCAACTTATTTGGCTGTAGGTAAATCGACACAAATACAATTAAGCGAAGTGACTAAGCAAGATGTTATGTGTCCTTTAACAAGATTTGATAGTGAAGGTTTATTAGAGCTTGCAGTACTACAATCAATTAAAAATAAGCATGTTTTAATCTTACGCGGTGAAGGCGGAAGAGACTTATTAGAAAATGCATTGATTGAACGTGGGGCAAAAGTAGATTTCTTACAAACATATAAACGTGTCAAGATTGTCTTGGATGGTCACGAATTAGCTAATAATTGGCAACAAGCCTCTATAAATGGTGTTATTATCAGTAGCGTAGAGATCTTAAATCAATTATTTGCTTTGGTACCAATGAATGATAAAAATTGGTTATGTGGTTTGGTTTTTTATGTTCCAAGCCAACGAGTCGCTGAGGAAGCTACATCGTTAGGTGTGAAAGATGTTGTTCTTTTACCAAGTCTACGTACCGAACAGCTAGTAGAATTTTTCAAAGCAGATGATGGCAACTGTATAGCCCATTAGTTTTTAAATAGGAAAGTTATGACTGATACTAATACTGAAAATCAAAATATCTCGGCGACTGTTGAGCCTGAAGTTGTCAATGATAAACCCAAAAAGTCTTCTCGACTTGTTGCGATCCTCGTTGTTATTTCTATTTTACTGTCTTTATTTATCATTGTATTCGGTTGGTATCTCTATAAGAACAACTCAGTGAATAACAATATATACAAAGAAAAAATTGAAGTGTTAGCTAGTGAATTAGCAGAGCAAGTGGAACAGCAAGAGAAGCAATTCCAACAAAGCAAATCATTAAATAACAGCTTTAAAACACAAGTTGAACAATTAAATATTCAGTTGTTAGATGCACAAAATAAAAGCAAATTGTTTAGTTCAGACATGCAAGCGTTGCAACGTAATATGGCGGAAACAAATATTCGTCATCCAAGTGATTGGATTTTGTCTGAAGTGGAATACTTAATCAATTTAGCTGGGCGAAAATTATGGCTAGAGCATGATTTGACTACTGCTACATCTTTATTGAGTGCTGCTGATCAACGTATTGTTGAAATGGGTGATCCAAGCCTGAATCCATTACGACGTGCGGTACTTGAAGATATTAATATGTTGGAAGCTTTACCTCAACGCGATCCTGATAGTGTTGTATTAGCTTTATCAAGTTTAGAGCGACGTATTGACCAACTTGTAATGGTTGGTTTGGATATGCCTGAAGTAAATAAAGCAACAGATGGTACTGTATCTTCAGATATCGCTGATTGGGAGCAAAATATTAACAAGTCTTGGGATGATTTTGTTGCTAGTTTTATCGTTATATCTCATCGAGATAAACCCGTTGAAGCTTTATTAGCGCCTGAGCAAGCTTGGTATTTACAAGAAAATTTAAGAAACCATCTTGCTAAAGCTGAGTTCGCAGTTTATAGAGAGCAGCAAGACATTTACGATTTGTCCATGACAAATGCAATGAAGCTAATCGAGCTTTATTACGATATGGAAGATAAAGGAACTGAACAATTCCACACTTCGATCAAAAGACTTAGTAAGCAAAAAGTTGCTATTACTTACCCAGATCAATTCAAAAGTGCGCCGTTGCTTTCTCGTATTCTTAAACAACGCATTAGCAAGTCATTTACTATTGAAAGTGCGGAGTAATTATTATGATACGAGTTTTAATTATTGTTCTTATCTTATTAGCCGCATTAATCTTTGCGCCTGAAATAAGTGCCTATAAAGGTTATATTTTAATTTCATTTGATAGCTATACCACCTATGAAACAACAATAATCAATGCAGCACTTATTGCGGTTATTTTTTACTTTTTATTACTTTTTGTAGAATGGGTATTACGTAAATTACTGTCTATGAGTAGTGTTACTCGTGGGTGGTTTGGGCAGCGTAAAACACGTAAAGCACAGAGAAATAGTTTATTAGGTATGCTTGCTTTGTTAGAAGGAAATACCAAACAAGCTCAAAAATTATTATCTAAATCTGCCTCTCGAAGTGAAGCTCCTGCATTGACTTATATTGCAGCAGCTCGAGCATCGCATAAAAATGGTGACTTTAACCAGCGTGATGATTATCTGCAATCAGCTAATACACACCCTGGTTGTAAACTAGCTGTTGGACTTGTTTGGGCTGAGTTACAACTTGATGCACAGCAATATGAAAATGCATCTGCAACATTAAACGAGTTAAATCAAAATTTTCCTAAAAATAAGCAAGTTTTACAACATTATATGACGCTATATCCAGCGCTTAATCAATGGCAAGAGTTGATCACATTAATTAATGCTCAACGAAAATTAACAGGCTTAAATGATCAACAGTTTGCTGAGTTAGAGCTTCATGCACATCAACAATTATTTAAACAATTAGCACAGGAAAGTGGTCAGCTGCTTAATGATTATTGGCATAAAGATGTTGCTCGTTGGATGCGTAAAGAATTGAGCTATCAGGAAGCGATGCTAGCCGCATTAGTTGAACATGATCGAGGAAAAGTCGCGCAAGAATTTTTGTTAGATAAATTACATCGTCAATTCTCATTGCCACTATTACCTTATTTACAAAAAATACAAGTAACCGATTATTATCCTATTATTATGTTTCTTGAGAAGCAGCTAAAGAAATCAGCACATGTCGATTATATCCATCAGGCTTTAGCGCACTTAAAACTGAAAGAAGGTCAGAATGAAGCTGCTATTGAACATTTGACTGAAAGTCTTAAAACGCTACCCAATATTGCTGATTATAAATTACTGGCTTCGCTATTAGAGCAAGAAGGTAAGCAGGAGCAAGCTAACCTTTGTTATCGAGAAGGGCTAACCTTTGCTGCTAAACCAACCTCTACAAATTTAATACATATCGATACCTGATAGGTCATAATTTCGTCATTATTAGCGAGTATATTTTAAAAGTAAGTTTCGGCTTACTTTTTTATTTTTGCTTTTTATAGTAATTATTTTAATAAGCTTAATCACTATATTTGATATTAGTAGGTAGTTTAATGAGTTTACACCCTATCTTTCCTCTTAGTGTTGAACACAGTAATGCTAAGTTGTTATTAACTCCATGCCCCGGCACTAAAGAACTTCCATTGAAATCCGCTTTACAGGCTTTAAAAGAATATGGTGCTAATGCGGTGATCACCTTGATGACTGAGAAAGAGTTACAAGCACTGGTATTAAATGATGTTGGCATAGCAGTTAAATCCTTAGGCATGTCATGGTTTTATTTGCCGATCTGTGATGATCAAATCCCAGATAAAGATTTTAGTACCTTGTGGGAAACTGCTGGTCCAGCTATCCATCGCCTATTAGAAAATGAAAAGAGTATTGCGATCCATTGCAAAGGAGGCTCGGGGCGGACGGGTATGATCGCCGCTCAAATATTACTAGAGCGAGGAGAGGTACTTCATAAAGTGGTGAAGAAAATTCAAATATTAAGACCGAATGCTTTGAATCTAGCGGAGCAGCGTGAATATATTGAATCAATCGAAATTAGATTAGCAAAACAATAAAAATTGTTTTTATTACGCTATTTTTATAGCGAGTTATTTCTGGCTGTTATATTATAACATCTTTTGCTAGCTGGTTTTTTTATGTTACTCACTCTAAGCATTTTGGCCTTATTTTTAGGTCCTGTCACTTATCGTCTATTACAACGTCAACCTGGTTGGTTAGATTTATTAGATGCTTTCATTTTTGTGAGTATTTCTGGGTTAGTACTCTTCCACATTTTGCCTGAGCTGCTTTTTGAAGGAGGCTTATTAGTTTTAGTACTGACCAGTCTCGGTTTGTTAATGCCTTCGTTAATCGAGAAGTACTTTCATAAAGCCGCCAATAAAGCACACAACACAACCTTACTGCTTGGTGTCTTAGGATTAGTATTGCATGCCAGTATTGATGGTGCCGTATTATTAGTAGATCAAGCCGATCACACTGGCTGGTTATTAGCATTGGGAGTATTACTGCATCGTTTTCCTGTAGGGTTAACTATCTGGTGGTTATTACGCCCTCAATATGGTGTTATTTTACCCTTTGTAGTGTTGATTAGTATGGCGACTGCGACTCTAGTTGGAGCGTCCTATGCTGAATTCTCAATGGCACAGTTAGACGGACAATATTTAGCTTGGTTCCAAGCCTTTGTTATGGGCTCTATTATGCATGTTGTAGTACATAGACCTTATTTACATCACCATAAAAAGCATCAAACAGGCGACCTGAAAGAACATAAGTATGCCGCTGGTATTGGTAGTTTTATTGGCTTAATTGTCCTAGGGTTTGTATTGCTACCGCATTGGTTGGGCTATATTCAGCACAATCATGATCATGGAGTAGAAACAAACTCTATGACTGAGTTGCATATGGAACATGCAGGACATGCACATGATGAATTAGACGATGAACATGCAGGTCATGCACATGATGAATTAGACGATGAACATGCAGGACATGCACATGATGAATTAGTGGATGAGCATGCAGGTCATGCACATGGCGAATTAGACGATGAACATGCAGGTCATGCACATGGCGAATTAGACGATGAACATGCAGGTCATGCACATGGCGAATTAGACGATGAAGATGCAGGTCATGCACATGAGGAATTAGACGATGAACATGCAGGGCATGCACATGGCGAATTAGTGGATGAACATGCAAGGCATGAACGTGATGCTGAAAATGAGGTTAGCCACCAACAACATAATACAGCGTTAACATTAGTAAATTTCACTAAGTTAGCTTTATATAGCGCGCCTATGCTGCTACTCGCTTATCTTTTAAGTGGCTTAATGCATTACTTTAAACCGACCTTAAACGTATTACCAACACTGCATAATAAAGCCTACTTTAAAGATGCGATCAAAGGTGTTGTTTATGGTTTACCACTACCTATTTGCTCTCCGGCGGCAAGTAAAATGCATCAGCAATTATTAGGTTTGGGTGCGAATCAAACCTTTGCGACTGCTTTCTTAATTGCAACGCCAATTATTGGCTTTGATGCGATTTTAATTTCTATTCCATTATTAGGCGAACAGCTAGTTTTATTACGCATTGTTTTTGCAGTGGTATTTGCTACTGTCATTGCATGGTTATTAGGGCGTCATTTTAAAAATCCAATTTCAGCTGTTGTCGCACAAAAGTGTGAAGGCGGAAAACCTACTTCTCGCTTTATCACTGCGATTAAGCAGGGTTATCAACATCAATTAGATCATACTGCACCTTGGGTTATATTCGGCTGGGCTTTAGCTGCAACCTTATCTGCAACACCTGCATGGGCATTCTTTGAACAAGCATTATGGTTGCAAGTATTAGTAATGGTAGTCATAGCATTTCCTTTTGCATTATGTGCAACTGGAATGACACCCGTTATTGCGGTGATGTTAATTGCAGGTTTATCTCCTGGTGCAGCGATTGCTTGTTTATTGATTGGGCCGAGCATTAGTTTAGATTTGTTGAAGCAGTTGCGATTACAGCAGGGGTATTTTGCCGCTTTTGCTTTTGCAATGGTGATGTTAGTAGGGGCTTTCTTAATAGGATTATCGTTAAACCAATATATAGATGCCTTTCCTCTGCCATGGTTAGCTGAGTTAGATTCAGATTTTTCTTGGTGGCATATACTAAGCTTAACAGTTATTTTGGTGTTGTACTTTGCTTCATTATTACGCAGAGGTGCGCGCGCTTTTATTGCGGAGTTATTGCCTAAGAGTTTATTAGAACACCGCCATGATCACGGGCATCATCATTAATATACCCATTATCAATCAGATGTAAAAATTATTAAGCCATTATCTGAATAAGCTCAAAGTATAAAAATGAAGATATGACGGGTTAAATCGATGCTTTAAATAAATATTAACAACCTCTTTTAACGCATTAAAAGAGGTTGGTTACTAGGCGAACCTGTTATCTAAATAAGCAATGATATCTGAAGATTCATACATCCAAGTGACTTTGTTGCCTTCTTCAATACGTAAACAAGGTACTTTAACCTTACCACCTTGCTCTGCGAGTTGTTGTTGATTATCTGTTTGCTTTGCATCGACAAGTTGAATATTGAGCGCATTACGGCGCATTGCTCGACGTACTTTGACGCAAAAAGGACAAGCTTGAAATTGATATAATTGTAAGCTTTGTGTTTCTTGGTCAACGGTTTGTTGTTGCTCCAGTGTACGCTTTCGTTTTTTCGGTGCAAAAATGAAATTCAACGTTAAAATTAAACGACCTAATAGCCAGCGAATTATTTTCATTTAGTTCTCTTTGTTATTAAACTGATAAGACAAAATTGTAACTGATCCGTACGCTACAGAAAAGAAATGTTAAAGCGACATATGATCAATTAAGGAAAAAAGATGCAAACTCCCGCTTCTCCCTGTGTTAGTAACTGCTGTTTAAATGAGAAAGATATTTGTACAGGATGCTTTCGTAGTTTATCTGAAATTAAAGAATGGTCTCAAGCTTCAGCTGTGCGTAAAGAAAGTATTATTATTAGTACTAAGCAACGTCGTGCACAACCACTTTAATGCAACCTTTGTTTTTATGTTTACAGCTTATTAATAAGGAAAAAATGTGAATAATACAACAAGTACTATCAGTATTTTAGGTAGCGGCTGGCTAGGTTTACCATTGGCTAAAAGCTTGCAACAAGATGGCCAACAGATTCGCTTATCCACGCGATCATTAGAGAAAGCCAAACAGTTAAGCGAGCAAAACTTAAAATCATATGTTGTTGATATTGAAAAAGAGTTAACTAACGTACCTGATTTTTTGCAAGCTGACACATTGATTATTAATATTACTAGTAAACAACTCAGTGGCTACCAGGCTTTATTGACTGAAATAGAAAATAGCCCTATTCAACATGTGTTATTTATTAGCTCCACCTCTGTTTATGGTAATGATCAAGGCTTATGTAAAGAGAGTGATCCGTTAACCCAAGAAACAAACTTACGGTGTATTGAGAAGTTATTCACTGACAGTCCTAATTTTGAGTGTTCGGTGATCCGTTTTGCTGGCTTAATTGGCCCAAAGCGTCACCCAGGACGTTTCTTTACAAACGGTAAAAGCATTAAAGATGGCCATGCTAAGGTCAACCTTATTCATCAGCTAGATTGTATTAAACTGATTAAAACGGTAATAAAGCAAGGTGCTTGGGGTGAGATTTTTAATGGTTGTGCAGATAACCATCCCAGTAAAAGTGCCTATTATTCTACAATGGCAAAATCATTGGGTTACCCTGAACCAAGTTGTCAATTTTCTGATAATGCTGTGAGTAAAGTTGTATGTAACGAAAAAGTTAAAGCGCAGTTAAACTATCAATTTATCTTTCCAGATATTTATAAAGTCACCTGCTAGCTTCCTATTGTTAATAACCTTAGCCATGGCATGATCATGGCTAATTGTTTAATTCCCTCCTCATTCACTATAAAAATACGACAAAAGCCACAATAACCTTAAAATAATAATGGTTTTTGTTGATTTTTGTAAAAAAATTACTTTTAAATTTTCATTTTTAACACTTATGCAACTTCTCTTGATATCTATCAAGTTCCATTTATGAAGTTAGGTTATCTTTCACTGGAATTTAGTTTTAGCTGGTGGATGAGGAAATTATGAGTAAACAAAAATTAGTAATTATTGGTAACGGAATGGTTGGCCACCGTTTTATTGAAGACTTTGTTGAAAAGGCTGATCTTGAAAAATTTTCCATTACAGCTTTTTGTGAAGAACCACGCGTTGCCTATGATCGCGTGCATTTATCTTCTTACTTTTCTCATCATACAGCCGAAGAACTTTCTTTAGTGAAAGAAGGTTTCTACGAAAAACATAATATTGAAGTTTTAATTGGTGAACGCGCTTTAACCATTGATCGTCAGAAAAAAATAGTCCTTTCTCAAACGGGACGTGAAGTTGCTTACGATAAATTAGTCATGGCGACTGGCTCTTACCCTTGGGTACCTAAGATTAAAGGTAATGAAAGTAAAGATTGTTTTGTTTATCGTACGATTGAAGATCTAAATGCCATTGAAGCAACTGCAAAACGCAGTAAAAGCGGTGTCGTTGTAGGTGGTGGTTTATTAGGTTTAGAAGCAGCAGGTGCATTAAAAGCACTTGGCGTAGAAACACATGTTATCGAATTTGCGCCTGTACTGATGGCTGAGCAACTCGATCAACAAGGCGGACAGATGTTACGCCAGAAAATCGAAAGTATTGGCGTTAATGTCCATACGGGCAAAAACACGCAGGAGATTATTGCATCGGGTGAAACGGCGCGTAACACGCTAAAATTTGCCGATGGCACTTCATTAGAAGTTGATTTTATAGTTTTCTCAACGGGTATTCGTCCACAGGATAGGCTTTCTAGACAATGTGGTTTTGAAATTGGACCGCGTGGTGGGATTGCTATCAATAACCAGTGTATGACTTCTGATCCGGATGTTTATGCTATTGGTGAATGTGCTTCTTGGAATGACAAATTCTTTGGGTTAGTAGCGCCAGGTTACAACATGGCAAAAGTGGCTGTTGATAATATTCTTGGCCGCGAAAATGAATTCGAAGGCGCTGATATGAGCGCTAAACTAAAATTACTAGGTGTAGATGTAGGTAGTATTGGTGACGCAAATGGACGTACTCCGAACTGTAAAAGCTATGTTTACGTTGATGAAAACGCATCAGTTTATAAACGTATTATTGTTTCTGAAGATGGTAAATCATTATTAGGTGCAGTACTGGTTGGCGATACAGAAAGCTATAGTGATTTACTGCAATACAAACTTAATGGAATTGAGCTACCGAAACACCCTGACACGTTGATTTTACCTGCTCATGCAGGTGGTGAAAAAGTATCACTGGGTGTTGATTCATTACCTGATACAGCACAAATTTGTTCATGTTTTGATGTTAAGAAAAGTGATATTGCTGATGCAGTTGCAGCGGGTCACCACACGCTTGATGCAATAAAAATGGAAACCAGTGCAGGTACAGGTTGTGGTGGCTGTATTCCTTTAGTTACTCAACTATTAAACTCTGAATTGTCGAAACTCGGTGTGGAAGTTAATGATTATGTTTGTGAACATTTTGCTTATTCTCGTCAAGAGTTATTCCACCTGATCCGCGTTGAAGGCATTAAAACATTCTCTGAGTTATTATCAAAATACGGTAGCGGTTACGGCTGTGAAATCTGTAAACCAACGGTAGGATCTATTCTTGCGTCTTGTTGGAGTGAGTACATTCTTTCTAGCGATAATAATGGTCTGCATGATACCCATGATATTTTCCTCGGTAATATGCAAAAAGATGGTACGTATTCTGTTATCCCACGTATGCCCGGTGGTGAAGTAACGCCTAAAGCTTTGTCTGCTTTGGCAAGTGTGGCGGATCAGTATGAGCTTTATACTAAAGTAACAGGCGCACAACGTATTGCTTTATTCGGTGCGCATAAAGGTGATTTACCTGATATTTGGTCGCAATTAATTGCAGCTGGTTTTGAAACGGGGCAAGCCTATGCCAAAGCACTACGCATGGTTAAAAGCTGTGTGGGTAATACTTGGTGTCGTTTTGGTGTGCAGGACAGCATCGGTCTCGGTGTTGAACTGGAAAACCGTTATAAAGGCTTACGTATGCCGCATAAAATGAAATTTGGTGTATCAGGTTGTACACGAGAGTGTTCAGAAGCACAGGGGAAAGATGTTGGTTTTATCGCAACCGATAGTGGTTGGAATATGTACGTGTGTGGTAATGGTGGTATGAAGCCGCGCCACGGAGATCTATTCGCCACTGACCTTGATAAAGAAACAATGCTTAAATACCTAGACCGTTTTGTCATGTTCTATGTACGTACTGCAGATAAAGCGACACGTACTTCAGTTTGGTTAGAGAACCTAGATGGCGGTATAGATTATCTGAAAAAAGTGATTATCGATAATAAACTAGGTATTAATGATCAACTTGAAATGGATATGGCTGCAGCAATTGGTCGCTATAAGTGTGAGTGGACAGAAACACTCTCTGATAATAATCAATTAAAACGTTTTGCGCATTTTATTAACAGTGATTTACACGATGAAAATGTTGTATTTACGCCGATACGCGATCAAAAACGTCCTGCATTCATTGAAGAAAAAGCCCCAACATACAAAATCAATTTGGAGGAAGTGTAATGAGTAAATGGATCCCAGTTTGTGCGTTTAACGACATCTATATAGGAACCGGTGTTTGTGCATTAATTGAAGGTAAGCAAATTGCCATATTTCGTCCAAGCGAAAAAGAACAGGTCTTTGCCATTGATAATATGGACCCATTTTCTCGCTCAAATGTATTATCTCGCGGTATTGTTTGCGAGCACAAAGAGCAGTTGTGGGTTGCTTCTCCACTTAAAAAGCAACGTTTTAATCTAGCTGATGGATCATGTTTAGAAAATGAAGATGTCTCCGTCGCAACTTATAAAACGCGTGTTAAAGAAGGCAACATAGAAGTTCAGCTTTAAAGATTAAATAGCTTAAATGCTTCTTACTTATGGACGTGATGATCGTTATTCATAAGGTAAGTAGGAAGCCTTTCACTATTCAATTTTAACTTTAAACTTTAACCTATAGGGACAATATTATGTCTTACATTAAACCTACTGACTTCGTACAAACGATGATCGATGCTGGCGAAGCTAAAACAAAAACAAGCACTGGTGATCTTCTTTTACGTGGCACCATGGCAGGCATTATTTTGTCACTTGCCGTTGTTGTTGCTATCACAGCTATTGTACAAACAGGCGTTGGCCTTGTTGGTGCACTTGTCTTTCCTGTTGGCTTTTGTATTTTAAGCCTGATGGGTTTTGATTTAGTAACTGGTGCTTTTGGTTTAGCGCCGTTGGCTAAATTTGATAATCGCCCAGGTGTTTCATGGGCGAGTATTTTTCGTTGTTGGGGAGTGATTGGATTAGGTAATTTAATTGGTTCATTAATCGTGGCTTACTTGGTTGCGATTTCATTAACCATGAATTTTTCAATTGACCCTAATGCTGTGGCACAGAAATTTATCGCAGTCTCAACAGCACGTACCGTTGGTTTTGAAAACTTAGGCATGGATGGCTGGATAACTTGTTTTGTACGCGCTATTTTTTGTAACCTGATGGTCTGTTTAGGCGTTATTGGTGGTATGACATCACGCACTGTTGCAGGTAAAGTGGTCGCAATGTGGTTACCTATCTTTATCTTTTTCGCGTTAGTATTTGAACATACAGTGGTAAACATGTTCCTTTTCCCTCTCGGTATGATTTTAGGTGCTGATTTTGGTATTGCAACATGGTTAAACTTTAACTTGATCCCTACCATTTTGGGTAACATTGTAGGTGGAGTAGTCTTTGCAACTATCCCACTTTATTTAACACATAGAAAAAATACAGCACCAGTAAATGTTGCATCTGAAGTGAAGGCAAAAAATGAAGCTTTTTCAGAAGAAGTATTAAACGCAAAATAAAACTTAATTTTTATTTCGGAATAAAGAGCCTAGTATTAACACGCTGGGCTTTTTTATACCTGCTACCTAAATGATAGCAGCCCTTATAAACACCAGATCAATATTGCTGATTAAAATTAATGAAAACTTCTTTGTTCTCAATCCCAATAGCTAACTATTACTCAATCAAACGCCTTGCCCTCATTGATTTTTTCTTCGCAATTTTTGGCCATTTAATTAAGTGGAATGGTATGAATAATAAAAATGCACCACAATCGGGTTGAGTCATTATTAGCTATACACCGCAATTATTGATTGAGGGATTCAAAATGGGCTTAGCAAGTTTTACACGGCTAGACCCTGTAAATAATGTTGGCTGCTATTTTGGGAAGATCATTCTGATTTATACATCTCGACGCCAGAACACTTGGACTTATTGGCTTATTAATAGAAGGGTGGGTACTTTTTGCAGCTTGGCGCTGCTTAGTCGTTATGTACTTCAATGTTGAATCGGCTAAGTACTTTATTAACCATGGACAATTTTATTGTAATTTTTGGCTTTTACTTTTTAAAGCAAAAAAGGCGCTAAAATATATCTTTAGCGCTTTTAAATTTTAATTTTTTGTTTGAATTAAATTAACACTAAACAACCGTTTCAATTAGCTCTGTGTATAACCAAAACATATAGCCGATATAACCGGCTAATAATAAACCACCTTCAACGCGCGCTAAAACGCCAGTAGTTCCTCTACGCCAAGCAATAGAGAATATCAGTAAGGCGATCGTTAAACCTAACATCACTGGATAGTCTCGGGTTAATACTGCGCTATCAAATGTGCCAGGACGAATAAGCCCAGGTAATGCCATTACACCGAGTATATTGAAGATATTAGACCCAATAATATTACCCAGTGCGAGATCATATTCTTTTTTACGCGCAGCTGTGATGGTTGCAGCCAATTCAGGCAAACTGGTTCCAATGGCAACGATCGTTAAGCCAATAATTAAATCACTGACTTGGTAATACTCTGCAATCTCAACTGCTCCCCAAACTAAAATGCGTGAAGATGCAATCAAAATAAGGATGCCTATCAGCAACCATTTAATGGCTTCTCCTTTACTAACTTGTTCAGGTAATTCCTCTAATATTTCCTGTGAGAGGGCATCATCAGGTTGATTTTTAGCTTCCCAAATAGTGAAAGCTAACATCAATAACATTAGTGTTAGCAATAATAAACCATTCGCAAAACTGAGTTCCATATCCCAGAGAATAAAATAGCTTAAGCCAATAATAGCGAGCAAGATTGGCATTTCACGTTGCAGCAGTTTTGAGTGAATTTGCAATGGATAAAGCATTGCAGTGATCCCTAACATTAAACCAATATTAGTGATATTAGAACCGATAGCATTACCAATTGATAAACCGGTATTGCCATCAGCGGCTGCCATTGCAGAGACTAGCATCTCAGGGGCAGAGGTGCCTAAGCCAACAATAACAACACCGACTATGAGAGGAGAGATAGAAAAGCTGCGTGCAGTATTAGACGCGCCTAAGACAAACTTATCAGCACTCCATATAAGCAACACAAAACCAATAATAATAGCGAGAGTGGGGAGTAATAAAGTAAACAAAATTTTTTCCTGATTATACTAATTACATCAATCAGAATAATTAAGTGAATTATTTCGCGGGTTAAAATCAGGTATTTTTTATTGTAAGTTCGTTAAAGGAAATAACATTTACATCAATCTATGCTCAACCTAATTCATTTTCCAGCAGCAAATTTAAGCCACCTATTTAATACAATCGATAGTAATTTTTTTAGCCATAAAAAAACGCTGAACATTTACATGATCAGCGCTTCTTCATTTTATAAGGTCAGTTAGTATTTAACCACGACCTTCAGCAATTGCAGCAACAGCAGCTAATTCAGCAGCTTGTTTTTCATGTCTTTCTTGACGATCTTGAATATCCATTAACTCATTAGTAATTAAGTTTTCTTCAATTTCACGTAAAGCAATCACGGTTGGTTTGTCATTCTCTGGATCAACTAAAGGTGTTTTACCTCCAGTAGCAAGCTGACGAGCTCGGCGAGAAGCCATTAAGATTAGATCAAAACGGTTGCCTACTACATTTACTGCATCTTCAACGGTTACTCGTGCCATTGTTGAACTCCAAAAGTTAATTACATAAAAAAGGGCGGTTATTATATGTGCAAAATAGGAATTGATCCAGCACCTTAGTATAGAGTTTATACTTCTAATAACTCTTTGATGGTTTTACTGTGTTTTATCGCTTGTTTTTCTTGCTCATTACGCAGTGCGCGTACAATAGCAGAAAACTCACGTATAGCTGTATCAAAATCGTCATTGACGATTAAATAATCATATTCATTATAGTGTGACATTTCTGATTGTGCTTTTTCCATACGTTGTGCAATCACTTCTGCACTATCTTGGCCACGCTTGTTCAAACGCGCTTCTAACTCAGCGCGGCTTGGAGGTAAGATGAAAATACCTTTAGCGTTTGGCATTACTTGATGTACCTGACGAGCACCTTGCCAATCAATATCTAGCATGATGTCGATGCCTTGTTGCAAGGACTCTTCAATGGTGATGCGAGAGGTTCCGTAATAATTACCAAACACTTCAGCCCATTCAAAAAATGCATTTTCAGAAATTAACTGTTTAAACTCTGCTTTACTAACAAAATGGTAATGCTCGCCATCTACTTCACCTGGACGCGGCAAACGTGTGGTATGTGAAATTGATACTTGAGCAGGGTGATCGCTGTTTTCTGCTAATAAAGCCTTAATAAGGCTAGATTTCCCTGCGCCACTTGGGGCAGATACAATAAAAAGAGTGCCAACTTGGGACATAAATAAATTTCCTGAAGCTATATTTTTATAAATGGATGCTAGATTGGTGTATTTTTGATCACCTGAAATTTTGTAAGCGCAGATTATCGCCTATTTTGTTCATGAAGTCTGTTTATTGATTGATTATTTTTTAAATAATAACCTCCTTTAACAAGCTTTATCAGTTAGCACTGAAAGGCGCTATCGCTTATCAAAAGACTTTCATAATCTAATCTTTCCAGCGATTTTTTATCTCTACAATTTTGTCTAGCTTACTTACAAATAAGTCAACTAGCTCTGGGTCAAAGTGTTTATTTTTTTGCGAAGTAATAAACTCAACGGCTTTTTCAACCGTCCAAGCCTCTTTATAAGGGCGTACACTGGTTAATGCATCAAAAACATCTGCTAGGGCGACGATACGTCCCTCAATAGGAATATTTTCTCCCTTTAATTGCTTAGGGTAGCCTGTTCCATCCCATTTCTCATGATGTGTCATAGAGACAATTTTAGCTAACTCAATCAAATCAGAGTCAGACTCTCCGAGTATTTCAGCCCCTATTTCCGGATGCTTTTGCATGATACTGAATTCTTCACTAGTTAACTTGCCCGGCTTAAGCATGATGCTGTCAGGAATACCTATTTTCCCAATATCATGCATCGGTGCAGCATGAAATAAAGCATCCGCTTCTTTCATTGAATGACCATAAGCTAAAGAAATTATTTTTGAGTAATGGCTCATCCGCATTACATGCATACCCGTTTCATTATCTTTGTATTCTGCTGCTCGACCTAGACGTTGTATTATTTGTAATCGAGTACGCTTTAATTCATTAACATCAACTAATGATAAGTGTGTTTTTACGCGAGCTTTCACTACAGCAGGTGTGACTGGTTTTGAAATATAGTCTACGGCGCCCATATTCAAACCTTTAGCTTCATCCACTGCATCATTTAAAGCAGTGACAAATATAATAGGAATAGACTTATATAAAGTAGTTTGTTTTAAGTGTTCACATACCTGATAGCCTGTCATTTCTGGCATCATTACATCAAGTAATATTAAATCAGGTTGTTCTTTTTCAATTAAGCGTAAGGCTTCCGCACCACTTTTTGCAAAAGTCAGTTTATAGGTATCCTTAAGAATATTGTTCAACACTTTTAAGTTAATAGGCTCGTCATCGATAATAAGCACATTTTGTTTACTATTTGGCATTCAATTCACCTGTTAATCATTTAACCATTGGAGCGTAACGTGTCGATAAATGTCTTGATACGGCTTGAAGCTAATTCAAAATCAAAGTCATTACATGCAGTAATGATAGGTGTAACTTGGTTATCGTAACCCGCAGCATTGGCTTGAAGTGTATCTAATAAGTCATCATCGAATTCATTATTGGTAACATATTTCTGTAAAGCTAACAAAGTGTTAAGCAACTGTTCTTTAGAGGTCGCATTAAGTTTACTTTGTATTTTTTTATGTGTTTTACTACTCATCTTTTGTGCGCATTTACTAATAGCATCAACTTCATTTTGAATCGTTTCAATCAATAATAAAGCATCGCTTTGTTTGTGTTTACGGGTTATTTGCTCTAATTCAGTAAACGTGAGCATCAGTTGATTCAGTGCTAAATTACCCGCAACCCCTTTATATTTATGTGCGATATTTTCGAGCGTGGCCCAATCATTACTTTGTACTAATGACACGAGTGAACAGAGTTCCAGATCTGATTTGTTTAAAAAGTTTATAACTTCATTGAATAAAGTCGTTTTCGATCCCCACAAATCAATACCCTTCTCAAGGTCAATCGTTGCTTTTTGTGTTGAAACTGGATCTTTAGGTAGAGTGTCTACTTGATCAATAATAATAGTATTTGCAATTTCACCGATTAACTGTTGAATATCGATGGGTTTATTAGCGAAACCATCCATACCTGCAAGTTGTGCAGATTTTTTATCTTGAGGTAGCACGCTCGCTGTTAAGGCAATGATCGGTAATCGTGGCAGCCCATTTTCTGTTTCATAGATTCGTCTTTTTTTGGTTGCTGTTAAACCGTCCATAACTGGCATTTGTATATCCATTAATACGACATCAAATCCTTCACTTTCCATTTTCAATAACGCTTGCTCACCATTTCTTGCAACGGAAATTACATGCCCGTGTCGTTTTAAGATCAAGCTTAATAAATCAATATTTTGCTCGATATCATCGACAATCAACACACTCAATTGCGGTAGCACAACTTGATCTTGTTTTTTGTCTAGACTTGCAGATGCTGTCGCAATTTTTACAGGAAGAGTAAATGTAAAAGTAGAGCCTTTATCAAATTCGCTGCTTGCCGAAATTGTGCCTCCCATCAGTTCAACTAGTTGTTTACTGATAGTAGTACCTAACCCTGTGCCTCCAAAACGACGACTCATGGATTCATCTGCTTGTGAAAATGCATCAAAAATAGCTGCTAGTTGTTGCTGAGTCATACCGATGCCAGTGTCTGAAATAGCAAAGGTTAAAAAACCATCCGCTTCACTTTTTATAGTAATATCAACGTGTCCCTTTTCGGTGAATTTGATTGCATTTCCAACTAGGTTAGTAAGTACTTGCCTTAATCGATCAGGTACACCATGGTAGAAGCGTTGAATATTTTTCTCTATATTAAGATTAATATCTAAATTTTTATGTTGTGCTTGCAACCATAATGTTGACACCACTGAATCTACTTCTTCGACTAGCGAAAAATCCCGATATTCAAGCTGAAATTTACCTTTATCCAATTTTGCGCTATCCAAAATATCATTTAAAATATGTAATAAGGACTTGGCTGATTGGTTAATGGTACTTAGTTGTTTTCTTTGATGAGTACTTAATTCTTCATCCAATAAAATATCACTAAAACCAATAATCGCATTCATTGGAGTCCGAATTTCATGGCTCATATTTGCGAGAAAAGCTGCTCTAGTTGCTGCTGCTTGCTCAGCTTTTTCTTTTTCTGCAATTAAGGCGGATTCCATTTTTTTACGGTCGGTAATGTCCATGATAAAACCATCAAGGAAATAATCATCTGAATCTTCATCCTTTGATGAACGCCCGTAGCCCAGTACCCATTTTATTTTGTTGTTACGGTCAATGACTCTAAATTCAAGCTGAAAGCCGTTTGCGTGACGAAAATTAGTCTGTGCGATAGTTGGCATATCTTCAGGATGTACAAAGTCTGCAATACTACGTTTAGGGTGAGGTAGTAAGAAGTCTTCAGCTGGGTAACCCAACATTTTTTCAACTTCGTCATTAATGAAAATATTTGGCCAACCCGGTCTATCGATACAACGATAAGCAATACCGGGAATATTAGTGACCAAGGAACGGATCTTAGATTCTTTTTTACGCAGAGTGTTTTCCATCGCTTTACGCTCACGTAAGTCAGAAATAAAGGCTACGAACATATGTTGGTTATTAAGTTCTACATGCCCAATTCCCAAGCGTACTGGAATTTTTTCACCGTTTTTACAAAGCGCTTCTACTTCTCGGCCTTTGCCGATTATTTTTGCTTCTCTAGTTTGTAGATAATTATTCACATATTGATCATGATTATGCTGGAAAGGCACTAACATTTTGACATTATTGCCAATTAACTCTTCTGGTTGCCATCCTAATAATGTTGACACTGCATTGTTGACGCTAATAATAATACGCTCTGCATCAATCGTAATAATGCCATCAATAGCGGTGTCCATAGTGGCAAGCAGTCGTCTTTCATTATTAGTTGCAGTGGCTGAAATATCTTTATATCGAATAATTAAGTTAATACCTAACACTAGAAAGATGATGACCACAGTAATGGTTGTGACACCCAGTGCTAACAACGTGGATACATTGCTGGTTTGTTGTGATAGTTCGATGCCAGGTGGTAATACAAAGCGCGCTGCAAGCATTCCTGTGTAATGCATACCAGCAATGGCCGCTCCCATAACACAACTTGAAATGGCTAGTTTTGTATTTTTACTGAATGGTATGGATGCCTTTTTATCTAAACCAAAGCTTATCCACAGTGCTAATATTGCCAAGCTAACGGCGATAATAATAGAAACGATAAACAAAGGTAGGTCATAACGAAGCAAAGGCGCCATCTCCATTGCCGACATACCCACATAATGCATAGTCCCTATGCCAGATCCAACCAGAACACCGCTATAAACTAACTGTTTTCTTTGTATTTTCTTGTTGGTGAGTAAATTAAGGGCTACCCAAGAAGCAGCTACTGCAGGTAAAATAGAGAGCGTCGTTAATTCAAACTGATAGGAAATACTGGTGCACAGCTCTAGAGCGAGCATACCAATGAAGTGCATTGACCATACACCTCCACCTAAAGCAATACTGCCAATTAATAGTAATAAATTTTTACGGGCAGGCGTTGCATGCTTTGCTTGAGAAGCAACTTGAAACCCCATAAAAGAAGCAAGAATAGCAATCAATATTGATAAAATAACTAATACTGGGTTGTGCGTAGAAACAATGAATAAATTATAATCACTATATTCAAAAAAAGTTGAAATTTGTTGTTGCATATCTATTAAACACTGCTTTTGAAGAGGGTAAATATCGTACTTTTAAAGTACAGGTTGATTTATCTGTATCGGCAAGTGTTAATTAAAGTTTAATTATTTTGCTGATAGTTAATGATTTGTACATTAACAGTAATGATGATGTATCTTTTTGATTTAATATTGTTTGTTAGTTGCTCAATAAGATACTCGTTTAACCTTAGCACCTTTCAATAATTTAGTAGGACCTTTGTGTTTTTTTTGTTCTATAACTAATTATAAGGTCTGCCTAACTCTTTTATTGCTTGTTTATTGCACCCAGTGGACAGGATTTATTGAAAAAAAATAAGTAGTATCAAGTAAAAGAGTACGAGTAGTATTAACTCAAAGATCAACTTTGTTTACTGGAGTAGGCTCTTTTCTTATGGATATTCAATTAAAACGTAGTTTTTAAGCGAAACCTGTTAAAAAGAAAGCGATTGAGTGATTACGGGAAGGGCTCATTAAATTTGAATAAGTTGATATCAACAGCGATCATCCGCTGTTGATATTTTTGATCGTATAATTTATACGCTGGTGCGTTGCTGCATTTTTACTGCTTGTTTTTTTGCTCTATTTTCTTCTAATTGTGTTAAAGCATCGGAGCCGATATGCGCTTGACCACGTTCCTGTGAAAGGCGGATTTGCTTTTCTCGCTCTAAAAAACGTAATTTTTGTTGCTCAGACAAACTGTCATGACATTGATGACAACTTACGCCTTGCATATACTTTTCAGATTTTTTGTCTTCTTCAGTGATTGGTAAACGACAACCATGGCATTGGTCATATTGACCTTTTTCAAGCTGGTGGTTAACTGATACGCGATTATCAAAGACAAAGCACTCACCTTCCCACATGGTTTCGGATTCTGGCACTTCTTCAAGATATTTAAGTACACCACCTTCAAGGTGATAAACTTCACCAAAACCTTGCTCTTTTAAGTAAGCAGTTGATTTTTCACAACGAATTCCACCAGTACAAAACATAGCTATTTTTTTATGTTTTTTAGGGTCTAAATTTTCTTTAACGTATTGTGGAAATTCACGGAAATTAGTTGTTTTTGGATCGACAGCATTTTTAAAAGTACCAATGCTAATTTCATAATCATTTCGAGTATCGACCAATAATACCTCTGGATCACTGATCAGGGCATTCCAATCTTTAGGTTTAACGTAAGTCCCGACGACACGATTCGGATCAATACCTTCAACACCCAAAGTTACAATTTCTTTTTTTAGTTTTACTTTTGTGCGGTAAAATGGGTTTTCTGTATCAAATGAAAATTTTGCGGTTAAATCGGTTAAAGAAGGGTTTGATTTTAACCAATTAAGTACATTATCAATACCCTCTTGATCACCAGCAATAGTGCCGTTGATACCTTCGCTTGCTAATAACAAAGTACCTTTTACTTGATTGGCATTCATGATGTTAAGTAAAGGTGTTTGGATCTCTTGATAGTTTACTAGATCAACAAATCGGTATAGCGCACAAACCACTGTATTTTGCATATTTTTATTCCTCTGTTTGCTAACTGAAACGTAAATTCAGCGCATTAATTGTGCGGGGCATTATACGAATAGAAATCATTTAAGCAATTTTTATATTCCTTAATAGTTAGCAATTACTATGCTCTGTAAGCTTGTTGTTTGTAGCCTACATGTATTAACGCTTGAAACGTAAGATATTTTCAATATAAAAGGTAGCCTGTTGAGCGCTAAATTTTTGTTGGAAAATTTGTTCATTTGCGATTACACCTTCTTTTAATAAGGTCAACAAATCAACAATCAAACAGTTTTTTTGAGCATCTTTTTCGAAATCATTAACCTGTATTTTAAAAATATTCTGAAAAGTTTGTTTATGGTGCAAGCACGATGCAACTATCTCGGGATTTAGCATAAAAAATTCTTTATGTGCTTGGGTGAAGTAACAACCATTGAAAGTCGGTAATTGAATCACTTTCCCATTAAGCCAAGCGTCTAATTGCTCAAAAATAACCAAGATACTATCTTTGCCCGGTACCGCTAAGGCAATACTTTTTTGTAAGTGCTCTATGATCTGTTGATGATGCCATTCTAACGTAGCAAGGATCAGCGCATCCTTATTTTTAAAATGATTATAGAGCGTCTTTTTTGCAACCTGTGATTGTTTAATAATTTCATTGATACCAACGGCATGGAATCCCTTTTGATAAAAAAGTGTAAAGGCAGCTTCGATTATTTGTTGTTGTTTCATATTGCTCATTTTTCTACACACCCTTACAAAAAATACAAATTATCATACATGAAGACCAATCGGTCTCATTAGTTTTGTAAAAACTTTGAATTAAATACTCTTTTTGAGGTATTTTTTAGAGCATAAATTTTATATGTGCATATACTATTTTGATTACTTTAGGTTTAGTTATTAAAAGTAAATACATCATTTTATCAATATGAGGTGTTATATATGCCCACAACCTTACATTTAATTAGAGCAAGTCACTTAAATGCAGTGATTGAAAACCTGCATGCATTATCGCTTCCCGTTGAATCTTTATTGGAAAAAGCAGGGTTATATTTTGCTACTCCAATACAACCGAACCAACTTATTATAGAAAAGAAAATTTGGCTCTTTTTAAAGCTTGCTGCTGATTATAGCAACATGCCGCATTTAGCTACTTGGTTAACAGAGCAAAGCGATTTATCACACTATGGCGAATTTACTAAACATTTGGTGAGTGCTGATAATCTTCATCAAGCTTTACTGCTATTAACTCGTTATACGAGCTTTCACAATAGCAATAACATTTTTTTATTAAAGGAAGACAAGCAAAATATTTGGATCTGCCAGCCGCATTCACGACATGTCAAACAAGGAAGCTGGCAAGTTGAACAGCATGTAATAACGTTTATCTGCATGTTAATTGAGCATTATTTAGGACATGGCTGGCAACCTAAACAGATTAAATTAAAAGATGCACAGGGAGTTGGTATTGAACACTCTCGATTTTTTAAAGATACAGATATTAAATTAGGACACAGCTATTCGGCGATCGCGATAGAAAGACGTTTATTAAGTAAACACAGCCCAATTATTGATTTACCACAGTTAGCTGGGATTGACCCTATACCTAATGATTTTTTACAAGGCTTCAAGCTATTATTAAAGCAGGGATATTTTGGTCAGGATTGGTTAGCGGAGAATATTGCCGCTTCATTAGAGATAAGTGTTCGTACTTTAAAAAGAAAACTGCAAGCGCAGGGCACGTCTTTGCGCCAAGTCTTCGATGAGGTCCGTTTTCAGCAGGCTTGTGAACTTATTGAGCAAGATGTGCATGAATATGAAATATTAGCGGAAAAACTGATGTATACGCATCCTAATAACTTTGTACGTGCTTTTAAGCGTTGGAGTGGCATTACGCCGCGAGAATTTATTCGCCTTCGTAATCGTGAATTGTCATAGTTACGGGGGGATATTCATCTACTATAACAATCAATGATCTTTGTTTACTTTAATGGCGTATAATTCCAGACTGTTTTATGTGGCTCATCCTTAGCCATAAAATGAGAGTAAATGAGGGATCAAAATGAAAATTTTATTAATACTGACAGCTATTTTGTTACAAACAGCATGTACTGGTGTACCGGAAGGTATGCAGGCAGTTAAACACTTTGAAAGTGATCGTTATTTAGGTACTTGGTATGAAATAGCGCGTTTAGACCATTCTTTTGAGCGAGGTCTGGAGCAAGTTTCTGCCACTTACTCAATGCGTGAAGATGGTGGTATTAAAGTCATTAATAGAGGTTATTCCAAAGAAGATAATGAATGGCAAGAAGCGGTTGGAAAAGCTTATTTTGTTGATGATAAAAACACAGGTCATTTAAAAGTTTCTTTTTTTGGTCCATTTTATGGGTCTTATATTATTTTTAAGATGGATCAAGTGGACTATCAATATGCTTTTATCAGTAGTTATAACCATGATTACTTATGGTTGTTGTCACGAACTCCACAGGTCAGTGATGCCGTGAAGCAGGATTTTATTAATACGGCTGCTAAATATGGTTTTGCCACTCAAGATCTTATCTTTGTAGATCAAAAATAGCTGTTGATTAAAAGGTAGTTGTAGATAAAAAGGCAACGGCACATCAATCAAGTTTGATGTGCGTTAACAAAAAAGTTAAGTATTTACTTGTTCTTTTTGTTGTTTAAGGTGCGTTAATACATGATCTAGTGAAGGCTCTATATGGTGGCCTAATGCAATCACTTGTTGATCTGGAATAACTAGATCAGGCACTTGAAAGACTTGCATTTGTGCGGCCATTGCAGAGATAACACCATTACTTGAATCTTCAAAGGCTAAACATTGCTCAGGGGCAACATTTAAGCGTTGTGCAGCGAGTAAGAATATCTCGGGGTCAGGTTTACCTCGAGTAACTTCGCAACCACTACTAATATGTTGAAAATAATGATCAAGTCCCGCCAACTTTAATTTTGTTGTCGCCAATTTATTATGTGTTGATGTGGCGACGGCAACCGGAATATGTTGTGATTTAAACCATTCAAGTAAATTGATCACTCCAGATTTAACCGGAATCGCTTGATTCTCAACAATTGGCCAATAACCATCCATCCAAGCCTTACGTAATGGAGCATACTCAATATACTGTGCATAATGCGACATGATCGCTTCTTCAATACCTTGAGCATTACGGCCAATAATTTTTAAGTAAGCGCTTTTTACAAAAGGCAGTGATAATTGTTGGCAGGCCTTTTCGAAGGCTTGCATGCAAACTCGTTCAGTATCCAGTAATAGACCATCCATATCGAAAATAGCAGCTTGGTAGGGCATAAAGTATCTCTGTGATATTAATAAGGTGATAAAGCGGATCTAGTTTACCTGTTTTTTATAGTAAATCCGTTAATTCTTTAATGCTCGAGGCTTTGTTAAAATCTTATCAACAGGTCGTTTATTTTAGTCAGTGAAATGCTTCAATATAATGTTTCAGCTGAAGTGACTTAAATATATCGCGATTTCAGTTTAGTGAGCATTTTAGTATTCACAAAACCAATCAAAATTCCGCTGATCACACATAAACAAGCAATCAACTTAATCAGACCTACCGTCTCTTGGTAAAACAATACACCTCCTAATAATCCAAACACCGGCACTAATAAAGTGAGAGGAGCAACCGTTGTTAATGGATAAGTCACTAATAAACGATTCCAAATCCAATACCCTAATAAAGTAACCGGATACGCTTGAAATAATACAGAGAAAATGACCCGCTCATTGAGTTGTTCTGGAAATTGTAAATAAACATCGCTACCTGATTGTAAATAGACGATAAGAAACAAAGGAATAGGTGCAAAAGCCATCGCCCATAAACTAAAGGCAAAGATTTGTTTAGTTGCTGCTTTCTTGACTGTGATACTCGCTAAACTCCACGATATAGCTGCGAATAATATTAACATTAACCCTAGCTGAGTTACTGAACCGTCAGTGACGGTTAAGCTTAATAATAACCCTGCTAAAGCAATACCACTACCAATGACTTTATTAATTGGCAGTTGTTCTTTTAATAAAAAATAACCTAAGAATAAACCGAATACTACATTCATTTGTAGCAATACTGATGCCATGCCTGCACTTAAGCCCGCTTCGATTGACCATGTCGCCATACCCCAAATACCAATTGCGAATAACCATCCATAGATGATCAGATACCACCATGAAACATTTGGTTTTTTAACAAAAAATATAGCCGGTAATGTTGCGAGTGTGAACCTTAATGCTGTTAACAATAAAGGATCAATTTCGCTGACACCCAATTTGATGACAGAGAAGTTTAATCCCCAGACAATCATTACTAAGATACCTAGTATCAAATCATTCTTTTTCATCATCGACCCTTTATTTTAAATGTGGTGTGCTTGCGCTTGTGAGTATTATCAAACAAACTAAAAAAGATAACAGATACAAAATTTAACTTTATGGGCGGTACAGTTTTATGCGTTATATACGTTTAGACTAAGAAAGCTAGCGGTTGAAAAACAATTAGATGTACGCATTGGTGAAAGCTTTAGTACGTTGGGTTTATATAAGCATTGCTTTCGCCTAAATATTGGCTTTAAGATCAGTGCTTCAGAGATTGAATTAAAATTAAAACAACTCATTACCTTAGTCAACACCTGCTCAAAGGAATAATATGTTAGATAACCCTAGTGCATTAAGCGATGCAATTAATCAAACCATGCCATTTGGTAAATACGCAGGCCGTAAGTTAATTCATTTACCTGAGCCTTATTTAGTGTGGTTTCACGGTAAAGGTTTTCCAGAGGGTAAATTAGGTGAGCAGTTGGCATTAATGTACGAAGTAAAATTAAATGGGTTAGAGAAAATGCTCGCGCCATTAATCAAATAACTTGGTCATGATCTTGTTTGGCTTCTTTAAAGTAGAGGAAAATAGCGAATATTAAAAAATATTACGCATTCGTTTTGTTGCTACAGGTAAACATATTAATAAAGCAGTACAGTAAGTAAAAACTTTAATAGGGATATAGATGATGTTAAAAGCAATAGGCGGTTTAACCGCGGGTATTTTGATAAGTTGTTCTGTCGTCGCTCAACCACTCACTAAAGAAGCGGGCTGGGGGTTTACATTAAGTGTTAATGCTGGCTACAGCGGAGGAAAATCACAATTCGATACTGACCATGATAATGAAATCACTAACGATTTGAATAATAGTGGCCAATCTAATTCATCAGTACTTGTATATCCATTAGGGCGGGTCCAATACACCTTAGAAAACCTTAACACCCAATTCTATCTAGGTAATAGCCGCGAACAAGTTAGTACTGCAAAATTTCAATACGAACTTGGCATGATCCATCAGTTTGAGGATCAAAGTAAATTAACGGTTGCCGTTTTTCCTAAATTATCTTTATTCAATGAAACTTGGGAAGACCCTTTTGTTACTAATGCAAAAAGGCAAACCACTGATCAAAAAGTCGGTGGGGCTCGAATTGCTGTTGATAATATTTTTGGTACTGGATTAACTTTCAAATACGCGATAGCTAGCAGTAGTATCGACGACGAATTAAGTGGCCAGAGCCAATTAAGTGATACCTCTAAAATAGCCTTGTTAAAACGTGATAGCTTATATCAACGAGTTGAGGTTGGAAGCTCATTTCCTATTTCTCAAGGTGTATTGCTGAAGCCCGCTTTTCAATATACCAATCGCAATGCTGATGGTGATGCAAATAGTTATGATCAATATACGGGTCAATTGTCGCTTTTATTATTCAAGCAAAGACATACTTTAATCACCACTATTAATGCCGGTGTGCGTCTTTATAAACAAGAAAATCCTATTTTTAATGATAAACAAGATTTAACACATGCAGGTATTTTCAGTATTTATTCCTATCAGCGTCCATTTGATTGGCAGCATTGGAGCTGGACCATGATGTTTGGATATAACCAAGAAAATTCAGATATAGCTTTCTATGATAGTAAAGGCGTTATTATTTCAACTGGAATGGTTTATCGCTATTAATGTGCTTGTTTTTCAAGCATTTTGTTAATTTGATAAAGAAACTTTTTAATAAATTATTTTATATGATGTGTGATAGATCACAAAAAAACTTTACAACGAGCTGATTTACACTTAAATCTGATTTTAAATCCGCTGAAATAAATTATTCACAGGATAATTTGTTAAGGTATTGTTATAAACAACATTTAAGGAATGATTGTTGTTTGGAAATATAAATTATCACAGGAAGTGTTAAGGAGTTTAAATCTTATGATAGAACAAAATTTTGCAGTGATTGGAACCTTCATCCTTTATTTAGCGATGATGATGGGGATTGGTTATTGGGCTTTTCGAAAAACAGTGAATTCTTCGGATTATTTTTTAGGTGGACGTCAACTCGGACCTTGGCCAACGGCAATATCCGCTGGTGCATCTGACATGAGTGGTTGGTTGTTATTAGGTTTACCTGGGTATGCATTAGTTGCTGGTTATGGCTCTCTTTGGTTAGCTGGCGGTTTATTAGTGGGTAGTTGGTTAAATTGGATTATTTGCTCAAAGCGTTTACGTACCTATACCATTATTACTAACGATTCATTAACCTTACCAGAGTATTTTGCGCGTCGATTTGAAGATAAAAGTAAATTATTACAAACGATGTCTGCGTTCTTTATTCTGTTATTTTTCCTTTTTTACACCAGCGCAGGTTTAGTAGCTGGCGGTAAATTATTCCAAACTGTTTTTGACCTCAACTATCAACTCGCTGTAATTATCGGTACGGTATGTGTTGTTTCTTATACCTTGTTTGGTGGTTTCTTAGCGGTATCTTGGACTGATTTAGTGCAAGGTTTATTGATGGCTGCAGCATTACTACTGGTGCCTATTCTTGCACTTGATGGCTCTGTGAGTGATTTAGCGGCAACATTAACAGCTAAAAATCCTGAATTGTTAGATGCCTTTACTAACAATGATGGTACGCCTATGAGTGCAATCGCTATCATTTCCTTGTTAGCATGGGGCTTAGGTTACTTTGGACAACCGCATATTTTAGCGCGTTTCCAAGCTGCGAGTAGTAATAAATCGTTAACTACCGCTCGTCGTATTGCAGTGATCTGGACTGCACTTTCAATTGCTGGTGCTATTGCTGTTGGTCTGATTGGTATCACCTATGTGGATGCTAATTTAGGCGGTGTATTGGAAGATAGCGAAACTATCTTTATGATTCTAGTGAATGGTATGTTCCACCCAGTGATCGCAGGTATTTTATTAGCAGCAATCCTAGCCGCTATCATGAGTACAGCGGATTCACAGTTACTTGTTTCTTCTTCTGCATTAGCCGAGGATTTCTATAAGCAACATATTAACCCTGAAGCTAGCTCTGAAAAAATAGTATTAGTTGGACGCCTAGGTGTAGTTGGTTTATCACTTGTTGCATTAGCTTTAGCTTTTAATCCTGAAAGTTCAGTACTTGGTTTAGTGTCATATGCATGGGCTGGTTTTGGTGCCGCATTTGGTCCAGTAATTGTGTTAAGTTTATTCTGGTCTCGCATGAATCGTTTGGGTGCGCTAGCAGGTATTGTTGTAGGTGGCGTAACAATTGTTGTCTGGAAACAATTAAGTGGCGGTTGGTTTGACGTTTACGAGATTGTCCCTGGTATTATTTTCGCTACTATTTCAATCGTAGTAGTTAGTTTAATGACAGCAGCGCCAAGCACAACAATGTTAGCTAAACATCAAGAAATGAAAGATAAATTATCAGTGTTATAAATGTAAGGTTAGTTTACACATAACATAACGCTTATGATTCAAAAGCCCACTTAAGCAATTAAGTGGGCTTTTTTTTGTCTGTTACTTTTAGAAAAGTTATTGATTGCAGTTTGGATATTAACATATTGATTAGTTTATTGATTAATACCTAGAGTTAACCAAATGAGTGTTTGAAAAAGCCATCAATTTTTGCCTTTTCATGTATGCCATTCATATAATTTGTATTTTTTTAATAAAAGAAGCAATAAAATTAGGGTCTTTCAGGTCTTGTAGATTATATTATTTTTAAAATGGGTGGAACTGAACATGAAAAAAATACTCTCAATCCTACAAGTCGTTGCATTAATGAGCTTTGCACTTTTTCAAAGTGCGAATGCCGCTGATGCAATTCATACAAGCTTCTTTAGTAATAAAGCGGTCTCAGGATACGATGTTGTTGCTTATTTTACTGAGCAAAAACCAGTACAAGGTAATAGTAAGTACCAGCTTGAATACAAAGGTGCCGATTGGTATTTTTCAAGCCAAGAAAATTTAGCTTTGTTCAAAGGTGATCCGGAAAAGTATGCACCACAATATGGTGGTTACTGTGCATGGGCGATAGCAGGCAATGAAACTGCACCTGGTAATCCGCCATTTTGGACAGTTTATAATGATAAACTTTACTTAAACTATGATCAGTCTGTGCAAGATACTTGGACTGCTGATAAAGACAAATTTATTAAACAAGCCGATCTTAACTGGGCTAAATTGGACAAGGAATAACCATGAGAATATTACCTATTTTTAGCTGGATAGTGGTGCTGTGGACGGCAAAAGTTTTTTTACTATCGCTACCTTATAAGTTTACATTGCATCCTGATACGCAGCATATATTTGGTATGATTGGCGAATGGATGAAAGGTATTTTAGGTGATTCAATGGGATCGTGGTTTGCTAATTACGGGTCTTATGCTGTAGGTGGTGTTGAACTAGTCACTTCACTTATTTTATTGTCACCAGCCGCGTTTTGGTTACTTAAAAAAATGAACCTATTACAATCTGCTCCAAGCCGAAGTGTAATGCATGCCATTGGTGGTTTAATGGCTTCAGGTGTGATGGTTGGCGCTGCTTTCTTTCATCTTGCGACACCGTTAGGTATTGAAGTTATTCATGAAGGGAAAAGTGATGGTGGAAGTTTATTTTATGCTGCTGTCTCCATTGCTATATTAGGTTTTGTTCTGTTTATTGTTAACTACCGAGCTTACAAAAGTACAGTAACTCAATAAGGACCGACATTGTTAATACGTATACTGCTGGTACTTTCTTATATTGTATGGTGTTGTCGATTTTTGATCGCGCCATGGAAGTATTTTCAACTTAATGCAAATTATTTTAATGAGCATCGTCATCTCTTTTCTAAGTTAGATATGGATTTGCTGATACCTGAAAAATGGCGTCTCACGCAGTTTGTTGACCAAGGTGCAGGGCAAGGGCATAAACAGCCTGAACATTTTCCTGTATTCCTTAAGCCTGAGTGGGGGCAGAACTCTCAGGGAGTTTGTCGTATTGATAGCCTACAGGCTTTGCAGGAACATCGTAAACAGCGAACTGCTAATGGTCCACGTTATTTAATCCAAGCGGCTGCAAAAGCTAAGCGTGAGTTTGAAATATTTTATATACCTGGTGCTAAAAGCAATCAATCAACTGCGATTATCTCGGTAACGGAAACTTGCAATAATAGCGATGACGAGATGCCAGTAAATGGTATTTATAACCAAAATACTTATTATCAGTCTTGTATGTCGTTATTAAGTACAGAGCAAATACAAAAAATAGAAGCGATGTTTGCATCAATAGGGCCCTTTAGAATTGCCCGCTATTGTGCTCGAGCAGATTCGCTTGAAGCGTTACTTGAAGAGCAGTTTTCTATTGTTGAAATTAATGTCTATGTGCCAATGCCACTTATCTTGTTGACTCCAGACATGAGTTTTAAAGCACAGTTAAAATTTGTATTTTCAAGCATGAAACAATTGGCTTTAGTGACCAAAGATATTCCGGCTTCTCAAGCGGTTAAATCTGTTTTCTTTCAAAAATTACAATGTGCTCGGTTATTAAAATCCATCACAAAAAAAGAGCTTTCTTAATGAAATTTAAAAAAATGATATATGCATGGATCAGCAAAAAATTCATGGGCGGTTGCAGTAATTATAATAGCTTAGAAGTGCGAAGAAGCTGTCGCAGTAAAGAGCAAGCACGCGATAAATTTAAACAAGGTAATATTCCACATGCACAAGGGTTAATCTTTTTCAATCCTTTCAGCGCGGTACGTTTTGCTAAGCAACATGGGTTCCCTCTCGTTATCAAACCAAATGTGAGTGGTTTTTCGCGTGGTAGTCATTTCCCTATTCGCAACTATAAAGAGTTATGGAAAGCTATTTTTTTTGCTAAATGCTGGTGGCCATTTACTGTTGTAGAGCAGTTTCTTGAAGGTAATAATTATCGAGTTGTTGTCGCCAATGGTGAAATAGTATCGGTACTACAGCGTTATGCGCCAAGCGTAAAAGGTGATGGTATTTTAACTATTCGTGAATTAATGCAAAAAGAAAATGCAATTCGTGAAGAAATGAAATTATACCCTGTTATCTATCCATTAAAAGAAAGCGCACAAACTCGATCATTTCTAGCTAAACAAGGTTTAGACTTTGATTTTGTACCTGCTGCTGAGCAACGTATTACTTTATTTTATCGTATTTCCCTGGCTCCTGGTGGTGTGGTGGAAGTGATTAATAAACAGTTACTACCTGAAGCTAATAATCAGTTATTTAAACAAGTACTGACGTTATTTGATGCGAATATTTTAGGTATCGATGTAATTTTAGAAAAGAGCATTGAATACGATTATCGCGAACAGAAGTGTATTTTCCTTGAAGTCAATTCGCGCCCTTATTTAAAAATGCATGCTTATCCTCGTTATGGCGAGGCTGAAGATTTAAGTGAACAATTCTCTCAATTAGATGCGCTAGATATTAAACAGTCTGATACCTTTTAAATGTCGCCTTTAGCACGCACATTTTATCTTTTTACTGGGTTTCACTCTTTTCTATTAGGGTTATTGCCCTTGTTTATCCCTGTTATTTTATGGGATAAAGGGTTAAACATTAGTGATATTGCCTATTTTGTAGTGCTGACTTCGGTGGGCTTTTTATGCGCATTATACTACTGGGATAGGTTACGTGCGCAGCACCAGTGGCGTAAGTTAATAAGCTGCTCGTTTATTTTTCAGGGGTGTTTTGTTGCGCTACTGGTATGGGATCAACAACATATACTGGTGACGTTGGGAGCATTTATTAATGGAATGGCGGGTTGCTTTTATTGGTCCACTCAGCGTCTTTTATTTCAAGCGATCACTGAAGATAAAAACACAGGTAATACGTTTGGTAACTTTCAAATACTTGTCGTTTTTGCACTAAAAATTGGCGTGTTAGTAGGAAGTTATTTGCTCGGCATAGCCTATTTTGCTGGTTTGCTGACTCTGTCTTTTGTCTTGTCATTAATAGGCTTTTATTGGGTTAATAAAAGTTTACAAAGTAACCGCCAGTTATATGCCTTAAAGCAAGTTCCTGCATTTACGTTAAAACAAATAATCCAATTTAAAGACAAGAATAAATCGACACTTATTTTTGTCGTTGATGGTTTATTTCTGTTTTTAGAAAGTTATTTTTGGGTATTAACGATTTATTTGCTGACGCAAGCTAATGTAATGAGATTAGGTTTAATTATTGTGGCGCTGAGTTTGTTATTAGCACTCATTTTTTTCTTTATAAAAAAACATATTGATCGTGTAAATACTCAGATAATCTATAGTTTTGCCGTTATTGGTTATGCCTGTTCTTGGTTTATTAGAGCAGAGCTAAGCCAAGATATAAATAATGTTATGTTATACACAGGCTTATTATTAGTGGCTTTTTTGAGTAATTTTTTCCGACTTGCCTTTAATAAACGCTTCTATGATATTGCTCGTCAACATCAACCCACTCGTTACATTATTTGTAAAAGTTATTACTCGCAATTTATGTTGGTTTTATTTTTCAGCTTAATTGCGTTATTTGTTCCTCTTGAAAATACTGCTGTAAATCAATTACAAATACTTTATTACTTGTCTATTCCTCTGGTCTTTATCTATTTCGTATATGGCCGCCATAAAGCAATATCAGGCCTTAAGGTTCAATAAAATAAAAATCTGAATAGCTATTGTTCATGCAATGATTAATTTTCAGCATTTTGATTTAAATAGACTATCCTGATAGTTGGAAATTATTTTTATCTATTTAAGGAATGAACATGCCTATTAAATATCGACTGATATTAAGCCACTCAATGATTCTCATTTTTATGTTAGGCATGTTGATATTTTCTGGTTTACGCTTTGACCACACGGCTTCTCAAGTGCGTAATATTGTTGAAGGTGATGTGTTACGTGCTGAGTTAGCTGGAGAAGTTAATATACAGGCAGAGAGCGTTGCTGGCAGCTTGTTACTATTGTTTATATTAGAAGAGCAGGTACAGCGAACAGAAGTATATAAAGAGATTGATAGGAAAAATAAAAAAATAGATGAAGTAATACTAAAAATTGAAGCATTATTAATTTCAGAAGCTGATAAAACCTCACTCAGCACCATTATGGGCTTGAGAAAAAAATACCATGATCAGTTTTTTGCCACGGTAGATGAAATTGAATTTGGCGATCCAGAACAAGCTCGTTCTATGATGGCAGGGTCAACACGTGATGCGCTTAATGCCTTATTGTCAGCAATGTCATCGTTTAAACAAAAACAACAACAATCGATGAATGACCGCCAAGAGAGCATTTTAACAATGACTGAGAATGCGCTATTTATTATGTTGCTATTAGGCGGTGCAGCATTATTTGTAGGTGTGTTGATGACTTACAAAATAATCAGAAGCGTTACCTTACCTTTAAATCAATCGGTAACTGCTATTGCCAGTATTGCTGCTGGAGACCTTTCAAAGTTGATTCCACGAGGAGATAACAATGAATTTGGTCGTTTATTATCAAGTATGTCGCATATGCAAAATCAGCTCAAAGCAATGATCTCTAATGTTGATAGTGATGCAAAATCGGTGCATGAAAATGCTAACGATATTTTGTTACAAGCTGCCGATATGAAAAGTGCACTGACGGAACAATATCAGCGTTCAGGCCACATCAACGACAGTATTGTTTCTTTGTCCGTAGGTATTAAACAAACCTCTGAAGATGTGAAACACATCGAATCACAAGCCGTTAAAACACAGCAACTCTCTGAACAAGGTGTCAAATCTATCACTGAGGCGAGTCATTCTATTAAAGATATTGCCGTTTCTATTTCTCAGTCTACCGCTTCAGTTGCTCGTCTTAGCGAGAGTTCACTACAAGTTTCTAATGCGATTAACCATATTCGAGAAATTGCCGACCAAACTAATCTACTTGCGTTAAATGCTTCTATTGAAGCCGCACGAGCGGGAGAGTTTGGTCGAGGTTTCTCGGTTGTGGCTGACGAAGTACGTGTGCTCGCTAGCCGTACTGCCGAAGTGACGATGAATATTGATGAAGTGATCAGCACCATGAAGAAACAAACCAACCAAGTGGAAACTGAAATCACTGAAAGTGAAACGCGGATTGAAAAAGGTGTGTTATTAATTGAAAGTATTATCGTACCTTTAGAAAATATGCAGCAAGAAGCAGAACAGTCGAAGCAAAGTTTGCGCTCATTAACAGACCTTACTATCCATCAGTCACAGGAAAGTGATTTGGTTGCTAACAATGCGACTGAGATAATGAATATTGCACGTCAGAACGAACTTGCGAGTGATCGCCTAATGATCAAGAGTGATGAGTTACTAGCAACTGCAAAACGTGTTGATCAAACGCTATCAGTATTTCAACATTAGAAACTTTTATATTGGTTTAAAGCGGATCTAGGAATCAAATACGCGTTACTTTGAAACATAAAAAATGCCCTTTAAACATCTAGCTTAAAGGGCATTTTGCTATTAGTTACTTTACTAATATTACTTATTTTACTGGCTTCTGCTATTTCACATTCGAATAGCATAAGTTAGACGCTATCGTGTAGTGACTTTAGTCCATTAAATATTCTAAGCCATAAACCAACTCTGAACGTTTAACAACTTCTTTACAGGCTAAACAAATACCTGGCATAAAAGATTCGCGATGCTGAGAGTTATGTTCAATTTTTAGGGTCTCGCTTAATCCGCCAAAAAACACAGTTTGTTGTGCAACCACACCAGGTAAGCGAATTGAATGTAATTTAACACCATTTAATTCAGCTCCACGTGCACCTTCAAGTAACTCTTTATCACTACAAGGTGTCGCTGCTTTGGTGCGCGCCGCTGCAATTAACTCAGCAGTACGAATACCTGTGCCCGATGGGCTTTCTTCTTTTTGTGGACTATGCGCTTCAATAACTTCTACATCAGGTAAATACTTAGCGGCTTGTACGGCAAACTTCATCATTAAGACCGCGCCTAGTGAAAAATTAGGTGCAATCAATCCACCTAATTGCTTTTCTTTTGCAAGTGCTTGTAATTCTTCTACTTGATGCTCAAGGAAGCCACTGGTACCAATAACCGGACAAGCACCCGCATTAAGAATCGTTTTAGTATTATTAAACCCTGCGGAAGCTGCTGTTAAATCAACAACAACCTGTGCGCCTGTTTGTTTAATCAATGCTGCTAAGTCATCACCAAAGTCACACGAAGCGACTAATTCTAATTCGCTGTCATTATTAACGGCTTTAACTGCTTCGCCACCCATACGACCTTTTGCGCCGTTTACAATTACTTTAACCATGATTCTTCCTTTACTACATTTATAGTTTTAAAAAATGATAACCAACAAACCCAACCCAACTTAGTGCTAATAAAGCCCAAGGTAACCAAGAGGTCGTTGACCTATTATCATTGCTACCGATATCAGACTCTGTCTCATTGCTGGGGACTTTTTTCTTTTTAGCTTTATCCACTTCACGTTGCTTACTTTTGGCAAGCTTTTTATATTCAGCGATGCCTTTTTGGATCCCTAACGCAATTAATTTAGTTTGCTCTTTAGTTTGTCCTGGCTTCTGAACTTTCTTTGCCATCGCCAGCGCTTCATCTTGGGTTTCTGGTGAGACCTGATGTTTATGCTTTTTAACCATTATTTTCTTCTTTGATTTTTGTAGAGCGTTTGATTGCTTTATTTTTAATATTCTCTAAAAAATTTTCAGGATCGTCATAGTCGTATTTGACTAAATGCTCGACTAATAATTTTGTGATTGCTTGTGTTTCACGTATTTCATCGCGGCTTCTACCACATCCGTAGCATTGGTCTTCGTCAGTAGTGCAGTCGCTGGTGCATGGGCTAAATTTCATTCTTTGTATCCTGTCTCTAGCTATTGGTAGATGGTTTAACCTAGATATTCGCGGAAATCGCTGTGTTATACTACTCTGCTTATCCGAAACTGAGGTTATTTAGCATTGATAATCTACCGATCTGTCTAGCCGATCGGATAATTGCTAACATCGGTTTTGATCAATTAATGACACATACTAACAATTTTAGAGAACGTATTCATGACTTTTAAAGTATTAATTATCCTACTGACTAGCGTTCTTGTGAGTGCTTGTTCCGATGCAACGGATCAGCTCGAAAAAGATTACGGTAGCGATAAAACAAGACCAAGGCAATTACCCGTTGAGGATGCTTTAGCCCAGCAATATCGTGAACAAGTCATGCCTATTCTTGAAAGTCGATGTGTTGTTTGTCATGGTTGTTATGATGCACCTTGCCAATTAAAGTTGTCATCACCCGAAGGTATCGATCGCGGAGCCAGTAA
The DNA here is from genome assembly GCF_037546705.1 of Vibrio sp. 2-Bac 85. Taxonomy (NCBI): domain Bacteria; kingdom Pseudomonadati; phylum Pseudomonadota; class Gammaproteobacteria; order Vibrionales; family Vibrionaceae; genus Vibrio; species Vibrio sp. 2-Bac 85. The sequence goes on from NZ_JALAAB010000014.1 coordinate 37,783, forward strand.
GCATAAGGTATACAATGGCGAGCGCCTATTGGGAGCACAACCTTCGCGTTTATTTGTAGACGCTCATGAGACAGATGAATGGAGAAAACAAGGTTTTAGTTCCGTATTAAACGAACGAGATCAAACACTACTTGCAAACTTGGAAGGTAGTGTTATGTACAAGTTGTTATTGCAAAAAGAGCAGCATCCACAGCCTCAAGGTATTTTACCCGCAGAATTTAATTACGCATTAAATCGTCAAGACCAGTGTCCTGATATCAATCAAGTAGAGGACTATAAAGAAGACTTTCCCTTAGCAGGTATGCCCTATGGTTTACCTAATTTGAGCCATGATGAATTTAAAACACTCGAACAATGGATTGGACGAGGAGCGCCCATGTCAGCCCCATTACCGCTATCCGCACAGCATCTTGCATTAGTTGCGCATTGGGAGAGAAAGTTAAATGGTAACTCGTTGAAAGAACAGTTAGTCGCGCGTTATATTTATGAGCATCTCTTTTTAGCGCATGTTTATTTTGATGCACAACCGATTAGTGTACAAAGCCCGCCACGTTTCTTTAAATTGATCCGTTCATATACGCCTTCTGGTGAACCAGTAAAAATCATTCCCACACGACGTCCCTATGACGACCCAAAAGTTGAACGTGTTTATTATCGCCTGATATTGGATAGAGCAACCACATTAGCTAAAACTAATTTACCCTACGCTTTTAATCAGAAACTAGAAAAAAAATGGGATAAATTATTCTATAACGCGAAATTTACAGTGAAAACGTTACCTGATTATCAAGACTTTAATCCATTTTTAGTGTTTAAAGATATCCCTGTTAGCACGCGTTATGAATTTATGCTTAAAGAAGCTCATTTCACGATTAGCGGATTTATAAAAGGGCCTGTTTGTCGTGGTCAAGTTGCAGTAAATGTGATTAATGATAAATTCTGGGTGTTCTTTGTTAACCCAGACATAAATGCAAACGCGCGAATAGATAATTTTGTTTACCAACAAGCTGAAAATTTAAGGTTACCTGCAGAATCAAGTAGTACCAACTTATCACTGACAGAGTGGTTATCTTATGCAGAAGGAAATACTGCGTACTTTAAAGCCAAGAGTAACTATATTAACCAAAATATGGATCATGAAAAAGGCCTGACTTTAGATGACATTTGGTCAGGCGATGAGAACGCGGCATTGACTATTTTTAGGCATATCGACAGTGCTACGGTGTTAAAAGGTGCGGTTGGCAAACAACCTAAAACAGCTTGGATAATTGATTACCCTATTTTAGAGCGTATTCACTATTTATTAGTGGCTGGTTTTGACGTTTATGGCAATGTTGGCCATCAATTGACCACGCGTTTGTATATGGACTTTTTACGTATCGAATCAGAAACAAACTTTATCTCTTTCATCCCCACTGAATTTAGAAAGTCGACCTTAGCAAGCTGGTATTTAGGTTCGACCAAGGAGTTGAGTGATTATTTAGAAGATAAAAGCTTATTTAATAATCGTCCTTCAGGTATCGATTTTGAAACACAATTTCCAAAGGAAGAGTTGTTAACTCGTCTTAAGCAATATGTGTATGAAGCTCCGATGCTACAGAAAAAAAATCAACAATATAGAATTCCAGAAGACGATATTGAATTAAAACGATTGAGCATGTTAGACAATGAAGTGGTATTAGCACTGCCTCAAGTTTCCTTTGTTCTCATTGAAGATCAAGATCAGGGCGATAGGGTGTATACATTATTACGTCATAATGAACATAAAAATGTTTCTAGCTTATTGAATGAGAAAGCAAATCGCTTACCTTTGCAAGATACCGCGGAGCTAATAAAAGGCTTTTTGGGGACTTATCCAGGTTTAATATTTAAAGTATCTGCACGTGATAAAAGCCATTTTGTTAGCGCATTTATTCAAGCTAATACTATTCAGAAATTTCAAGGCTTAATGACTCGTTATGGCGTGCGCCGAAGTAATCCCGCATTCTGGTCTGTGAGTGACAGATTACACCAATTATATTTACAGCAAGATCCAGTTGAATATGGCCTTTTTGATTATAATCGACTGATTAATAAATAATTTTTAATTGTCGCCTTTTTTATGTGCTGAATAACTTTATTTATTAACAAAGGATAACGTTATTAAATAAAGTTATTCATATTACGAGTGACGTGTTTGAAGTGTGTGCAGTGACTATTGTTGAAATTAGGTATGTGAAATTAAATGCCACAAAAATATTACTTTTGAGGTAATTTAAGAAATAAGCTGTTAGGATTTGATTTTATAACAATCCAAACTATGTTTGGTAGTCTAACAATCAATATATAAGGGTGGTTTATGCTCGAAATTAAACAACTTTTTAATGAAGCAAAAAAATTACCTGTTTTACCTGTTTTATTACTTGAGTTAATGGAAAGTTTTTCAGATCAAGAAGCAAGAGTGGAAGACATTGCTAAAAAAGTGGCAATGGATCAATCAATTAGTGCAAAAGTCATTCGAATGGCTAACTCTGTCGCTTATCGTCGTGGTAAAGAAGTAGAATCAATTGAGCAAGCAGTTATTCGTTTAGGACTTAACCAAGTTAGAAGCATTGTTGTTGCTGCAACTTTGTCTAATACTTTTCCTGATATTCCTGGGTTTGATAAAAATAAATTTTGGACCGATACCTTTACCACTGCCAGTATTGCAAAAGCCTTGGCTAAACATACTAAAGTGAATGTTGAAACCGCCTTTACCTGTGCAATGATGCACAATATCGGTGAACTCTTACTACAAATTTTAAAACCTGATGAATGTGCCTTGGTGGCATTAGCGGTTGAGTCTGGTGACCCTCGTTTGTCAGTACAGCGTGAAATATTTGGTTTTGATTACACCCAAGTGGGGGCTGAGTTAGCAAAACATTGGGACTTCTCAACAGTATTTTGTGATGCTATTGAACAGCAATTAGACCCGTTATCTTTCGAGCATCCGTCCGAAGGCGCTATTCTGATCCGTTTATCGGTATTCGCGGGTTTTGCATGGGGTGCAAACTTATCGCCAGAAATGATTGTTGGGCGCTTCCCTGAACCTTTAGTCGCTGCGGTACAGCTGAATAAAGATGGTTTAGTTGAAGAGTTTCAAGGCATGATTGAAGATGGACAAGAGTTAGGTCGTTTAATCGCTAATTAATCGATTAGATCAGCAAAGGGCCCCTCAATTAACAAGGGCCTTTGAGTAAGCAGCCCTTATCAAAGTTCTACGAATAAGAGCCTATTAACAAATAAGTATCTTGCCTATTCCCCTGTAAAAAAGTTAATAGCTTGATATAGCGTTTAGCTACCTCTTTAGCCTTAATAAGAACAGCATGTTCGTAATACGAATAATAGGTTTGAAAACTACCCTTGTAAGAATGTTTTAATGTTATCTAAATGACCTGCTCCATGCGTAATCTTATTGGCCTACCTTATTAATTAAAATAGCTCTGTGTTCACCAACCGGTTTGTAACTGACTAACTGTTAAATTAAATGTATTTTTTCGGAGCCTAAAAACCTGCTATTAAGTGACAAATTATTTTTTGTTGCATTAAAAAAGACTCCAAATTGACTCACACCGTAGCATGTTTAGTATGGAGTCAGTTATACTCTGGACTCTAATTTAAAGGGGAAAATATGATTTACAGCATGACGGCGTTTGCACGCAAACAATTAAAAGGTGATTGGGGTACAGCAGTATGGGAAATCCGCTCTGTGAACCAGCGTTATCTTGAGACATATTTTCGTTTACCAGAACAATTTCGTGGTTTAGAAACTAAATTAAAAGAAGCATTCCGTAAACGTTTAGAGCGTGGAAAAATTGAATGTAGTCTGCGTTTTGAAGCAAATTCGACATGTAGTACCTCATTATGTATGAACCAAGAGCTAGCAACACAATTGATGCAGAATGCACAATGGGTAGTAGAGCAAATGGGTTCTGGACAAGTGAACCCTGTGGATATTTTAAAGTGGCCGGGTGTAATGCAAGCACCAGAACAAGACGTTGATGCTCTTAGTGCAGAATTAATGGCAGGTTTTCAAATAACATTAAATGAGTTTGTTGATTCACGTGCTGCCGAGGGCGCAAATCTTGCTGTATTTATTGAGCAACGTTTAGGTAGTATTGCCGAACAAGCAGCTAAAGTGCGTGAGTTCATGCCTGCCGTACATGCTTGGCAAAAAGCACGCATTATTAAAAAATTCGAAGATGCCAAAGTTGACCTAGACAGTACACGTGTAGAGCAAGAGTTAGTATTACTTGCACAAAAATCAGATGTAGCAGAAGAGTTAGATCGCTTAGATTCGCATATTGCAGAGGCGCGTAACGTGCTTAAAAAAGGTGGTGCAATCGGCCGTCGTTTAGATTTTATGATGCAAGAGTTTAACCGTGAAGCTAACACTTTAGGTTCAAAAGCGATTAATACTGATATCACTGCTGCAGCCGTTGAGTGTAAGGTGTTAATTGAGCAAATGCGTGAGCAGGTGCAAAATATTGAATGATGTTTTAGTTCGTTTCTAGTCGTTCATTAAATCTTATTAAGCCCCGTATATCGGGGCTTTCTTGTTTTTATTGGTTCTGGAACTATCGTGGTAGTTCATGGTAGAGGGATGACACAAATGATGGCACGATTTCGTTCCATCATCATGGATGCAAACTTATGAGCTATAAATAAGCTGAAGCCTTTATGAGAAAGGGCGATAGAGCATTCATCTCGATTAGTTGAAGGCTTATTTTTTAATAAACGAAGTCAAATTTCATTACCTGCATTATCTGAGGATGTTTATTCAAGCTTTCAGGTAAGTTTGAGCAATCAAATCATGCAGTATTCTGAAATTGATTACTGAGAACATAGTATAAAGCTTAAGGTGAAGAGAGGCAGAGTAAGGTATATAATAGTAGTTATTTAAAAGCCCTATTAACTCATTAATAGGGCTTTTAAAGCGATGTTATTCACACAAGTTAGTTTATTAACTGACTTTTAAGTTTTCCACTGACCCTACTACTAGGCTTTCAAACAGCGCTGTAAAGTTATCTAAACCTTCATTGGCGATGTCGTCTGAAATAGTTAATGCAGGTAAGAAACGGATAACGTTGCCGTAAAAACCACAGGCAAGAAGTACTAAACCGTGTTGAGCGGCATTAGCAATAATATCTTGTGTTAGCTGTGTATTTGCTTGCTCAGGATCGCCATTTTTAACAAATTCAATCGCAATCATTGCTCCTTGATTTCTCACTTCTAAGATAGTGTCAGGATACTGTTGCTGTAATTGGCTGAGGCGTTTATTAAATAATTCACCAATCTCTACAGAGCGTTGTACTAGATTTTCTTCTTCAATCACTTCTAACACTGCTAATGCTGCTGCACAAGCGACAGGAGAACCACCATAAGTACCACCTAAACCACCTGGTAAAGGCGCATCCATTATTTCACTTTTACCAACAACCGCTGAAATAGGAAAGCCACCTGCAATACCTTTTGCCATAGTCATTAAATCAGCTTCCACACCAGAGTGTTCAAAAGCAAACATTTTTCCGGTACGGCCAAAACCTGATTGAATTTCATCGGCAATTAATACGATGCCATGTTGGTCGCAGATTTCACGTAGTGCTTGTAAAAACTCAGTTGGGGCAGCGTAAAATCCACCTTCGCCTTGTACTGGCTCAATAATAATAGCAGCCACATCTGTTGGGCAGATATCAACTTTAAATAAGTTTTGTAATGCTTTTAATGAATCTTTTACAGATACATCATGGCGCTCCATTGGGAACGGGGCATGAAAGATATCAGCAGGGAAAGGGCCAAATAAATTTTTATAAGGCGTTACTTTACCCGTTAAAGCCATGGTTAAATTAGTACGACCGTGGAAACCGCCATTAAAAGCAATAACACCTCGGCGTCCGGTATGGGCACGTGCGATTTTTACACAGTTTTCAACTGCTTCTGCACCTGTGGTGACAAAAATAGCTTTTTTAGGTGAGTTACCTGGCGCAGCTGCTGTTAATTTTTCAGCTAATGTTACAGCTACTTCATAAGGGTTGACCATGACACAAGTATGGCTAAATTTATCTATTTGTGCTTTGGCTGCAGCAACAACTTTAGGATGGCTATGACCAGTATTACAAACGGCGATCCCAGTACCAAAATCAATATAACGTTTACCTTCAACATCCCAGATCTCTGCATTTTTTGCATGCTCAACATAGACAGGATAAATATTGCCTTGGCCACGAGCGAAGACTTGTGCTTTTCTGCTTTGTAAACTTTGATTTGTCATAATAATTCCTAATATTTGCTATCAGCTTAATGGTTATAACCAAGCCACTTGAAGTGGTTTGGTGTATATAAATGAGAGTTAATAAATACTTTATTTATTTAAACCACCCATGCATAAATATTTTATTTCTAAGTAGTCATCTAATCCGTATTTAGAACCTTCACGACCACTGCCTGATTGTTTGATACCACCAAAAGGTGCAGCTGCATTTGATATCATCGCTTCGTTAATACCAACCATGCCATACTCTAAGCCTTCGGCTACGCGCCAAACTCGACCTATATCGCGAGAATAAAAGTAAGCTGCTAAACCCACTTCACAATCATTTGCCATTTCAAGTACTTGATCTTCATCGTCAAAGGCAATAATTGGAGAAACAGGGCCAAATATTTCATCTCGTGCAATGGGCATATCATTACTTACATTAGTTAATACCGTCGGCTGATAGAAAGTATTGCCAGCACTGTCACGCTGGCCACCTAATAATACTTTTGCACCTAATGCGACAGAGTCAGTTACTAATTTATCAACACCATCAACAGCATTTGATGAAATCATTGGACCAATTTGAACACCATCAGTCATGCCATCGCCAATTGTTAGGCTAGCCACTGCTGTTTTGAACTTTTCAGTAAACTCTTCAAGCACACCGTTTTGTACAAAAACACGATTTGTACAAACACAAGTTTGACCCGCATTGCGATATTTAGATGCCATTGCACCTTCTACGGCGGCATCGATATCAGCATCGTCAAATACGATGAAAGGGGCGTTACCACCTAATTCCATAGAAACTTTTTTAACGGTTGAAGCACACTGTTCAATTAATAGTTTTCCAATTGCTGTGGAACCGGTAAAAGTAAATTTTGCAATATCTGGGTGTTGAGTTAAGACTTTACCCATACCTGCAGCGTCCTCCCCAACAACTACATTGAATACGCCAGCGGGAATACCTGCTCTTTCAGCAAGCTCTGCCATCGCTAATGCTGACAGCGGTGTTAATGTTGCAGGGCGAACCACAAACGTACAACCTGCCGCCAATGCTGCCGCTGCTTTTCTTGCGATCATTGCATTAGGGAAGTTCCAAGGTGTAATAGAAGCAACAACGCCAACGGGCTGTTTTACGACAACAATGCGTTTATCGCCTGAAGGAGCAGGGATAGTGTCGCCATAAACGCGCTTACCTTCTTCTGCAAACCATTCAACAAATGCCGCGCCGTAACCAATTTCGCCCTTTGCTTCTGCAAATGGTTTGCCTTGTTCTAAAGTTAAAATTCGTGCTAAATCATCTTGATGTTGAATCATTAAATTGAACCAATTACGCATCAAAGTACCGCGTTCATTAGCTGACTTTGCAGACCATTTTTTTAGTGCATTCTTTGCCGCTTTAACGGCCAACTCTGTTTCAGCGATACCTGCATTACAAACTTGAGTTAATACTTCACCAGTGGCTGGGTTCGAAACATTAAAAAATGATTCACTGCTATGCCAACTACCATCGATATATGAAAAGGTTTTGAGTAATTGATTGTCTTTTATCTGCTGCATGATTATCTCCAATTTGATGACACATTTTGAAAGCGTTTTATAAGTTTGAGCACATCTTTATTGAGGCTATTGAATAACAATTTTATTTGATGTTAAATACAAAACATTAAACAATAAGTTTGGGGCTGGTAAAACTTTGAATAAGACTTCTATAATTCCTAAAACCATCGCAGAGTATGATTTACGCTTATTACGGATTTTTGTTGCTGTGGTTGAAAATGGGGGATTTGCAGCAGCTGAGTCCGCACTCGGTATCACTCGATCAACTATTAGTGTGCATATGTCTTCTTTAGAAGAACGAATGAAACTCAAGCTTTGTTTACGTGGTCGAGGTGGGTTTTCACTGACAGAGGATGGTTTGGTTGTGTACCGGGCTGTTATAAATTTATTTGAATCGTTAAATGATTTCTCTTTGTTAGTGGGTACCTTGAGCCGTGAATTAAGCGGTGAGCTAGTGATTTTATGTGCAGATCAGTTAAACCAATCTAGGCAGGATAAACTGGCTGAAGTGGTGCAACTTATTCATAAAAACTCTCCTAATTTACATCTTGTTTTAGACAGTGAACCGATCGCTAATATTGAAAAATCATTACTAAAAGATAAAGCACACATCGGTTTATATCCTAATTATCAACAAATCGAAGGTCTTCATTACCAATACCTTACTAGTGAAGCTGTTTATCTTTGTTGTAGTAAAAAACATCCATTTTTTACTAAAGTTGATACTTTAATTAGTGCTGAAGAGTTAGCTACAGTACCCGCTATTCATCCTGGAATGGACGTACATCCCTCTGGTATCGAGCAGTTGAAAAAACTAAACCTTGCCGCTAAGTCTTATCAATTTGATACTAGGAAAGCGATGATTTTATCCGGTTGTTATATTGGCTTTATGCCCCAAAGCTATATTCAAAGTGAGTTAAATCAAGGAGAAATAAGAATTATTCAGCCTAGTGAGCTTACTTATCAATTTGACCTATCATTGGTTGCGAAAAAGTCACCAAGAGAAGCTAATAAAGTTAAATTATTAACAGAAATATTTAATCGCATTTTTTAATCATTTTTAAATCGAAGGAGGAGTATTATTTATATCGGTCTATCTTTTGGGAGAATAACTGGTTAATCCCTCATAAACTAGTATCTACAATGGCACTAAAAAAAGTCAAAAGACCGATAACTACAAATCGAAATTGCTTGTAGAGGGAAACAAGCACATATCTCGTCCACTATTCTGTGATAGATCTTCTAAAAATCTACAAATCACTAAAAAATACATAATTACTTAAAATAAAACGAACCTAGTCACAAAAATGTAACCGGTTACTGTAATCGGTTTCTGTAACCGGTTACATTTGGTTGTGAGCATAAATATGATAACTAATTCTTAATATAAACATTCAAATATAAGGTAAATATTATGACTAAAATTCTACTTTGCTGTTCTGCTGGTATGTCTACTAGCATGGTTGTTAAAAAAATGCGTGTCGCTGCTGATAGCAAAAATATTGACGTTGAAATTAATGCAGTAGGTTCTGAAGAGTTTGATGCAAATGTTTCGGAATATGACTGTTTTTTATTAGGCCCTCAAATTAAATATAAACTAGAAGCTTTTAAAGCGAGAGTCGATGGAAAGCCTATCGCGGTAATAAATCAAATGGATTATGGCATGATGAAGGGCGAAAAAATATTAACAGACGCCCTCGCAATGATTAAATAAGAGGGCTATCAGATGTTTAACAAATTTTTTGAGTTTTTAGAAAATACACTCACACCAATCGCTGGGAAAGTGGCATCACAAAGACATATTTGTGCAATCCGTGATGGATTTATAGGGGCGATGCCATTTATGATCGTAGGGTCATTTTTATTGGTGTTTGCATTTCCACCTTTTTCCCCGGAAACAACATTGGGGTTTGGCCAATGGTGGTTAGGTTTATCACAGCAATACTTCAATGAGATAATGACACCTTTCCAAATGACCATGGGTATCATGTCATGCTATATCTGTACTTGTATTGCTTACAATCTAGCGACACATTATAAATTAGATGGCTTGTCTGTAGGGATGCTGTCCTTGATGACTTTCTTATTAATTTCTGCTCCCATGGCGGATGGAAAATTACCTGCATCATTTTTAGGTGGAACAGGCATATTTAGTGCGATTCTTATCTCAATAGTAGTGACTGAGTTGGTGTATTTTCTAAACCGTAAAAATATTGGTTTTAGAATGCCAGAACAAGTGCCTGATAAAATTCGAGAGTCGTTTAATTTACTGATTCCTGCACTAATCATAATTTTAACCCTCTACCCATTAAACTTATTAGTACAAAATCAGTTTGATATGATCATTCCGGGGGCAATCATGGCTTTATTCCAGCCATTGGTGTCTGCTTCAGATACGCTTCCTGCTATCTTATTGGCAGTGTTAGTGGCACACGTACTTTGGTTTGCCGGTATACATGGTGCTGCGATAGTTGGTGGTATTATGGCACCATTCTATCTTTCTAACTTAGGGGTCAATCAAGAAGCCTTAGCTGCAGGGCTTGAATTACCACATATCTTTATCGAATCTTTCTGGTCTTTCTTCATTATTATTGGTGGCTCAGGGGCAACTTTTGGCTTAGTATTATTATACCTCAGAAGTAAATCTGCTCACCTTAAAGCAATCGGTAAACTAAGTTTTGTTCCTTCATTCTTCAACATTAATGAGCCAGTTATTTTTGGTACACCATTTGTGATGAATCCGATCATGTTTATCCCATTTGTTGGCGTGCCAATGGTCAATGCGATCATTGCTTACTATGCATCAAGTTGGAATATTGTTGGTAAAACTATCTCATTAGTTCCTTGGACAGCACCTGCTCCTATCGGGGCCGCATGGGGGGCTGGATGGCAAGTTAATAATGCAATATTAGTGTTTGTTTTAATCGCTATCAACATGGTGCTTTATTACCCATTCTTCAAAATTTACGAGAAGCAACTTATCTCTGAAGAGACTGCTGAAGTTGAAGCTAAAGAAAAAGCTATAGCAGGTTAACACTGATAGTTAGCCAATAATTTTTAACTAACAATTAATCATTACCCTGAAACACAAGAAGCTACTAGAAGCTACTAAAGGTAGCTTCTTAGTAGAAAGTGGAGTTTTAACATGGATTTAGAAATGACTGTGATGGAGTTAATCATCAATGCAGGCGAATCAAAAAGTTTAGCGATGCAAGCTTTGATATCAGCTAAAAAAGGTGAATGGAATGTTGTTGACAACTTTCTTGCTCAATCGACGGAAGCATCAAAGCGTGCGCATAAAGTGCAAACTGAGCTTATCGGGTTGGATGAAGGTGAGGGTAAAGTGCCGGTAAATTTAATCATGGTGCATGCACAAGACCATATTATGACGGCCATGTTGGCACGTGAATTAATCGAAGAATTAATTGATATCCATAGAAAGCTTAAATAGTGATTAACAAGCGAGTAAGAATCTAATAATAAGCGAATAGCTAGCTAAGCCATTCATATTTTAAGTTGTAGAAATGATGAGGAGTTTGTATGACAAACCTTAAAAATTTCCCAAGTGATTTTTTCTGGGGAGGATCGACTTCTGCGTATCAGGTTGAAGGTGCCTGGGATGAAGATGGAAAAGGTCCCTCTGTTATTGATATGAGTAATGTCGTTGAAGGCACAACTGATTTTAAAGTCGCAAGTGATCACTATCATCGTTATAAAGAAGATGTTGCATTATTTGCAGCGCTAGGTTTAAAAGCTTATCGCTTCTCTATCGCTTGGACTAGAATTTTTCCAACAGGGGAAGGTCAGGTTAACGCAAAAGGTCTTGAATTCTATAATAACTTGATCGATGAATTAATCGCTAAAGGTATTGAACCGATCGCGACTATGTACCATTTTGACTTGCCTTATGCATTACAAGAAAAAGGGGGGTGGTCAAATAGAGCGTCGGTGGATGCTTTTGCATTTTATAGCAAAACCTTGTTTGAAGCTTTTGGTGACCGCGTTAAATATTGGTTAACTATTAACGAACAAAACATGATGATCCTACATGGCGATGCATTAGGCACTAAGCATGTTGATGCAACTAACCCAATGAAAGATTTATACCAACAAAATCACCATATGCTGGTGGCACAAGCAAAGGCGATGTCACTCTGTCATCAACTGTTACCTAACGCAAAAATTGGTCCTGCACCCAATATCTCGGCCATTTATCCTGCATCATGTAAACCCGAAGATGTATTAGCTGCGAATACTTTTTCCGCTGTGCGGAACTGGTTATATCTTGATATGGCGGTTTATGGTCGTTATAACGCTACGGCTTGGCGTTTCCTTGAAGAACGAAGTGCTGCACCAACTATCAGCGAAGGTGATATGGAAATATTAGCTTCAGCTAAACCTGATTTTATTGCTTTTAATTATTACAACTCACAAACCGTGGCTGAAAGCTCTGGTGATGCAAGTGATATCAACTCTACCGGCGATCAACAAATAACTATTGGAGAGGTTGGTGCTTATAAAGGGGTTGAAAACCCTCATTTAGTCAAAAACGAATTCGGATGGGAGATTGATCCCGTCGGTTTCCGCACCACCATGCGTGAAATTTATGAGCGTTATGCGTTGCCGTTAATTATCACTGAAAATGGACTTGGTGCTTTTGACCAAGTAGATGAAAACGGTGAAATTAATGATGATTATCGAATTCAATACCTGAAACAACATATCGAGCAAGTTCAACTTGCTATTACTGATGGTGTTGAGGTGTTTGGTTATAGCCCTTGGTCAGCAATCGACCTGATTAGTACTCATCAAGGGTGCTCGAAACGCTATGGCTTTATTCATGTAGATCGCGATGAGTTTGATCTTAAAGTATTAAAACGCACTAAGAAAAAAAGCTTCTATTGGTATCAAACCCTTATTTCCAATAACAGTTTATAGAAAGGCAGGCTCGATTATGTTGAGTCTGTGACTTATCACAAAATTATAATTAATAGGAATCTACAATGAAGTTTGCTCATGATTTTTTATTTGGTGCCGCGACCGCTTCTTATCAAATAGAAGGCGCTTGGGATCAAGATGGTAAGGGCCCAACAAACTGGGATGAATTTACTAAAATACCCGGAAAAACCTTTGAAGGTACTAATGGGGATGTGGCGATTGATCATTATAATCGCTACCAAGAAGATATAGCGTTAATGGCTGAAATGGGGTTGGAATCTTATCGATTTTCTATTTCATGGGCGCGTATATTTCCACAAGGCACTGGTGAGGTAAATCAAAAGGGTATCGACTTTTATAACAACATTATTGATGAATGTTTAAAATATGGGATCGTACCTTTTGTAACGCTTTATCATTGGGATTTGCCATTACCGTTAGAGAAAAAAGGGGCATGGTTAAACAGAGAGACTGGTGAAGCTTATTTGGAGTTTGCAAAACTTTGTTTTGAAGCATTTGGCGATCGCGTTAAAAACTTTATTACTTTTAACGAAACGTTTGTATTTTGTAACTTAGGTTACTTATCGGGTGCACACCCACCGGGTATTCAAAATGATCCTAAAAAATACTTCCAAGCAATACATAATGTTTTTTATACCCATGCTCAAACGGTTATTGCATATAAAAAGCTGAATCAGTTTGGTGAAATTGGATTAAGTCATGTATTTAGCCCTGCTTTTAGCGTAGATGACTCAGAAGAAAATCTGTTTGCTACGGAGCATGCTAACCAATTTAACCTAAACTGGTTCTATGATCCTATCCTATTAGGGCATTATCCTGAGTATGTTGTTAAACAGTTAACCGCAGAAGGTCACTTACCTGACTGGACTACAGAAGAGTTAGCCATTATTAAAAAAGCAGCGCCTTTAAACGACTTTATGGGATTAAATTATTACCAACCGATGCGTATTGAAAAGATTCAAGGTCAGTTCGAAGGGCATGTTATTACACGTGAAAACTCTACCGGTGCACCTGGAAATCCAAGTTACGATGGGGTTTATCGTACGGTGAAGATGGCTGATAAAAAATATACTAAGTGGGACTGGGAGATTTCATCGCAAGGATTTATTGATGGCCTAGATATGATCAAAGAAAACTATGGGCAAATTAAATTATACATTACTGAAAATGGTCTCGGTGATGAAGATCCAATCATAGAAGATGTGGTATGTGATATACCACGAATTAATTATATCAAAGAGCATTTAAGTGCAGTAAAAGAAGCGATCAGTCGTGGGGCTCACATTAAGGGTTATTATGCTTGGTCTGCCATTGATTTGTTGAGTTGGTTGAATGGCTATAAAAAGCAATATGGTTTCATTTATGTAGACCATAAAAACGGTTTAAAACGAGAAAAGAAAGCCTCCTTCCATTGGTATAATAGTGTGATTAAAAATCGCGGAGAAGACCTTTAACACTCTGAGCTAGAGCTTAGCTTTAAAGCATATTTTAATAAAGCTAACTATAGTAGAGTTTAAATAATGCCATATCAGCTTTAACATGACTGATATGGCATTATTTTTTGTTCATTATTGTGTCGAAGAAGTGTTTTTACATTATTAATATTAATGAAGGGACTTTTTGATATTGCGGTAATGATGATCTTGCGTTTGCTTAGTTCTTCGCTGTATAAACTGACGATACAGATTCACGTTCAATAAGTTGACCTTTATATTGATAAGAGTGTGTCGGTTTTGTTTCGTCACACAGGGTTATTGCTAATTCTATAGCTTGCTTGGTCATGGCTGTAATTGGTAGCCCAACGGTGGTTAATCTTGGTGTGAAAAACTCAGAAACAGGGTCGTTATCTATGCCGGTAATAGAGACTTGTTCGGGGACGTTGATACCCGCTTCGGTTAATGCTTTTAAAGCGCCTAATGCCATACAGTCATTAAAAGCAACAATAGCTGTGAAAGTAATGCCTTCATTTAATAACTCTTTACAGGCTTGATAGCCGCTTTTCATATCGTAAACTCCGTGCTTAACAAGGTCATTTTTAAAATCGATACTAGCTGCCTGTAGGCTATTTTTATATCCGTTAAGACGAGCTTTCCCGGTTGGATTATCCATATGACCAGTAATACAGGCAATTTCTTGGTGTCCCTTTTCGAACAAGTGATCCATTAGAATGGTTACCGCGGCTTCTTGTTCAAAAGAAACTGAATGAAAGCATTGCTCTGGCATATTACGATTTAATACAACAATGGGAATAGTTAGTTGCTCATGCAAGCGTTGTATGTGTTCGTCAGTCAAAGTACGACTATAAAGAACAACCGCATCACACTGCGCTTCCAGTTGTAAAATCACTTCATATTCGTAATCTGGATCGTTATGCCCATCGGTAACGATTAATTGTTTTTTTGCAAATTCTGCACTGGCAGCTGCTTGTTTAAGTAGCAAACCAAAATGGATGCCATCAAAATCTGAAACTACTAAACCAATCGTATGTGTTTTGTTGGTCGCTAATGCTTGGGCCAACCTATTCGGTCTATACCCAAGCTCTTTCATGGCCGAAAAAACATTCTCACGAGTTGACTGCTTCACCTGACCTATCCCATTAATTACACGGGATACGGTTGCTTTAGAGACTCCAGCTAGCTTGCATACGTCAAGGATCGTGCTCATTAATATTCCTAAAATAGACTCGTATAAACGACAGATATTATATCCTAATGAGTAATCATAACGCATAATTATCACCAATGTAACCGGTTACTTTTTTTTGATAATTATTAGAAAAGTAGACTCAAGCATCATTTCACATTACCTTATCTCGTGATAATCGAGTGCAATACTGTTAAATATTCAAATGTTATAGTTTTTACATCGTTTAGTGTTCGGTTTAGTATTACTAGTTTTGTGTGGTTCAAGATATTAATTATTGACGCTATGACAGCTTATTAGGACGTGATTCAGTTCGGAAATACGTTGAATAATCAGGTTGTATCGATTTACTTATTCTAAATTTAGATTGAGGATGATAGTCATGCTTATTTTTCTAGCGCATACAATATTCCACTTTTTAGTTTTCTGTCTGTATTTAAAATAAAAGCCCCAACTTAATGGGATCACTCCACACTGCATATAGGGGCTTTATCTTTTCTGATCAGGAATTTAACGTGACCAATTGGTTTTGCTGAGTTCGACTATTTCATTACCTTTACCATTAATTAACGCTTTCATCATATAAACGCTAAAACCTTTTGCCTGTTCAAATTTAATTTGTGGTGGCATGGCAAGTTCTTGTTTTGCAGTATCAACTTCAAGCACTACAGGCCCAGAGTGTTCCATCATTTCAGCCATTGCTTGGGGTAGCTTTTCTGGATTACTAACATGGATCCCTTTTAGGCCACAGGCTTGTGCTATTTTTGCAAAACTTGGATTATCTAAATCGGTATCATCTGACAAGTAACCGCTAGCTTTCATCTCCATCGCAACAAAACCTAATGAGCGATTATTATAAACAACGATTTTAATTGGTAGGTTGAGTTGTTTTAGCGATAACAGATCACCCATTAACATCGAGAAACCACCATCGCCACACATTGCAATTACTTGACGGTTACGGTCTAAGGATTGTGCTCCCATTGCTTGTGATAAGGCATTTGCCATTGAACCATGATTAAATGATCCAATTAAACGGCGTTGACCATTCATCGATAAATAACGAGCAGCCCAAACGGTTGGTGTTCCCACATCACAGGTGAAGATAGTATTGTCAGCAGCTTGTTCATCGAGTAGTCGCGTAAGGTATTGAGGGTGAATCAAGTTATGTGAGGTTTTGCCATTAGCCAATAAATCGAGGTCCTTTCGGGACTCTTTATAATTTTTAACACATTTTTTTAAATGGGTGCTATTGCGGCCATCTTTAATATGCTCAAGTAATGAGGTCACAGTATTTTTAGTATCTCCTAGTACGCCAAAATCAATTTGAGCATGTCGTCCCAGTGATGCGGGTTGGTTATCTATTTGTAGAATAGTGGCATTTTCTGGATAGAAAGCTCGATAAGGAAAGCTGGTACCGATCATTAATAACGTATCTGCTTCTTGCATTGCGTGATAACCCGATGCAAAACCGATAAATCCAGTCATTCCAACATCATAGGGGTTATCATATTCAAGAAACTCTTTACCGCGCATAGCATGTACTATTGGGGCTTGTAGTTTCTCTGCTAAAGCAATAATTTCGTCATGCGAGCCTTTACACCCTGCACCACACAATAAAGTTAACTTTTTACTTTTATTAAGGTGTGTTGCTAATGTTTTTATATCATCTGTATCAGGGGTGTAAGTTGCTAGTTTGGGTACGTTCCATTTTGCTTTAGTTAATTCTGGCATTGCTTTGAGCGCAATATCTCCGGGTAGAACAAGCACGCTTACATCATTATGCAAGATGGCTTGGCGCATAGCTGTTTCGAGTAAATACGGCATTTGTTCTGGATTAGAGACTAACTCACAAAAAACACTGCATTCTTTAAATAATTCCTGGGGATGTGTTTCTTGAAAGTAGTTACTGCCTATTTCAGAAGAGGGGATATGGGCAGCTATAGCCAATACAGGGACTTTATTTCGATGGCAGTCAAACAAACCATTGATTAAATGTAGGTTGCCGGGACCGCAAGAACCTGCGCAGACGGCCAACTCTCCTGATACGTGTGCTTCTGCACCTGCGGCAAAAGCAGCGGCTTCTTCATGGCGTGTTCCTAACCATTCGATAGAGCCCATTTTTCGTAAACTATCACTTATTCCGTTGAGTGAATCGCCAGTTACACCCCAAATTCGCTTTACACCAGCTTGTTCAAGGGTTTGAGTAATAAAACTTGCGATACTTTGACTCATATTTAGATACTCCTTAGTATTAAATTTGATGATGTTGAAGTTACGTTAATGATATTTTTGTGTGTATAAAAAATGATCATTCAATAATCATCCTCTTGAGAGTCTTAGTTCACAATGATGAAGGGAAAGTTTCTTGTAATATTTTGTTATAAAAAATAAATTTATATAAGTAAAAGGAATATAAAAAAGAAATATGAATAAAGTAATCTGCTGAAAATAGAGCACTTCTGCATTAGACCTTTGCAAAGGTAATAAGTAATTTTGTGCGACTTCTATTTCAAATTGATTCATGTTCCCAAGCCAGCGTTCGAGCATAGCTCGAGTAGAGAGCCTATATTTTGGGAAATAAAATTTTTTAAGTAAATATATCATTGAAACTATTAGCTATTTTTGATTGGCCCTGTGTGTATTTTAATTTTTATATGATGAATTTGAGGTTAAAAGGTTTGAGCGTTTTGCAAAACTAAGCCGATCTATTATTGAAAGATTTAATATAATACTTGAAGCGTTACATTGGGCTTTTTTGTTAATGCTTTTTGCTTTATATTTAACATTCTTGCCGATTGTTTAAGCAATTGGTCATCGATACCCTTTCTCCTGAAATGCACTGTATGTGAGTGACTATTTAGGAGCACTCAATGCGCTGCTAAATAAGAGAATTCCTCTGTGATAATGACAATTAAACCTTTTTTTCTATTGCTAATAAGCTGTTTTTTATTAATGACAGGTTATGGGTTAAGCAATATTTTGTTACCTGTTCGAATGCAAAGTGATGGCGTTAGCCTGAGTAATATTGGTCTTGTTTTATCAATGCTGTCGGTGGGATTTTTACTGGGTGCGGTTTATAGTCGTAAGTTATTACAACGTGTTGGCCATATTAGAATATTTGCGATGTGCGGTAGTTTAACCTCGGTTGCTATTTTAGTGTCTGGTTTGTTTCCTGATCCAATTGTTCTAGGTGCGATGAGGATCTTAACGGGATTCTGTATCGCTTGTACCAATGCGACGTTGGATAGCTGGCTAAGTTTTAGTGCAACTGAAAAAAATCGCGGCAGAATACTCTCTATTAATCAGATGGTGGTAATGAGTGCGCTATTCTCTGGGCAGTTTTTATTAAGCATTGCACCTATCGATCAAATGACGTTATTTGTTGTGTCAGGGGTTTTATTTAGCTTAGCGATAACGCCAATTGTGATTAGTAAACAGCAGGGGCCTAAGATTGAAGATAGTGAATCGATGTCTTTGCTTACTATTGCAAAACTTTCACCACTAGGGGTCGTGAGTTGTTTTTATTGTGGTGTTCTGTACGCTGGTTTATTAAATATGTTGCCTATCTTTGCCAGCGATAATGGAATTAAAGATCTTAATCTATCCATTTTTATGGGAGCAGCAATACTAGGAGCCATTCTATTACAGTTCCCTATTGCTTACCTTTCTGATCATTTTGACCGACGTAAAATTATGCTCGGTATGGTCACAACTATTATTTTAGCAGCGCTATGTATCCCTTTATTGCTCTCATTAAATATGTTCAATTTAAGCTTATTTTCAATTGCGTTGATCACTGGTGTTGCTGCTTGTTTGTATCCTATGAGTATGTCTGAAACCTTTGATAAAGTATTAAAAGAGCAAATTTTAGCGGCAATGTCTTCGTTATTAGTGATTTATGCATTTGGCAGTATTCTGGGGCCTTATTTAGCGTCGGCCGCAATGGGCGCATTTGGTAGTAATGCATTATTTACTTTTATTATTGCGGTTGCGGTTACGTTATTAGTTTTTATATTAGTCCGCATGCAACAACGTTCTGCTTTACCGCAAGAAGACCAAGATCATTTTGTTATGCAGACGCCAGCAGGTGCGGTATCAGCACTGGATCCACGCATCGATTATGCTGAACCAGCCTATAAGCCAAGTGCTGAAGCCGAAGTCGCCGTTAGTTTAGCGACTAAAAATCCCGGCGCTGCCGTTAATATGGCTAAAGCGCTGGCTTTAAGAGACCCACATAATGCGTCCAATTTAGCAGCGGCCTTAAGTACTATTGAAGAAATCAATATTGGTAAGTTATATGCTGCGATCAGTACCGCTGCGCCTGAAATGGCTATTCATATTGCCGAAGCATTAACCACTGCATCGCCAGAACAAGCGGAAGAATTGGTTGACTGGATAAGTGCAAATCATCCAGATCAATTCACTAATATTATTGTCGCTATCGCTAATTCGATGCCAGATAATGGTATTCGAGTGATGGAATTAGCGGCTGAAAATATGTCCGGTGAAGATTCGTCAGACTTGTTAGAAATGACTGAGCAATATATGACTGAGTTTTCTGATTCATTAGATGAAATGCGTCCAGTCGATAGAAGTGCAGCAGCTTCACAGGAAACGGCTACTGAATTGTATAGTCGCTTAAGTGATGTTTCACCTGAATATTCTGCGGAATTAGCGCTGACCGTTTCTGAGGCGTTACCTGAATCGTCTAATGCTGTCGCAGAAGCTTATGTTAATAACTTAATGGACACAGATAATGAGCAACAAAGCGAAGCACAACAAGCGGAAGATATTGAGGAAGCTGTCAATGATTATTTGACTCAAGTAGTTGAGAATATTCCTGAATATGCAGTTGATGTTGCGAGTACCTTTATTGACTCTGTACCTGAAGTTGCTTCTGAAATGGTAGAGTTATTACAAGATTCTGAGGCGGTTGATAGTAGTGATTTAAGTGCGTCTGTTGACGACAAACCAGAAGAAGATACGTTACAAGAGCAGCTACTAGAAGCCGTTATTACGCAAACGGATAAACCGAATCAGGAGCCATAGAGTAGAAGGATAGAGCGAATTTTCAAAAGATAAAAAAAGAGTCTATTGCAAAGTAAAAGACTCTTTTTAATAATTTATATTATTCGCTTTTTATTGACCGTTAAGTTTAAGTGCTGAGAATGTCACACTACTGTAATTACCGTCTTTCTTATCTTTAGCAAAGTCACCAGTACCTTCACAGCCTGTTCCCCAAACTGCATGTTGATCACTCACACTACATTGTCCATAAGCGCCTGCTTTGAAGTAGAAATCATCTTCTGCATAACCCTGGGCATGATCTTTGTCATCGTATGCTTTGCTTAAGTCAATATCGTAGCTTACAGGTTTGTGACGAGCCGTCTCAAAGGTTAAGTGCATTATTGTGCCTTCAATATTTACTTTATAGCTAAACTCTTCACCTAAAGCGATGCCTGCTTTACCCGGCTCTGCTTGGTTTTCCCAAGTATTGCCCCAAACAGGTAATGAAATATCCATACGATTAGGATCTTTCTTTTCTAGGTTTCGTTCATAGTTCCAAAAAACAGAACCGTATTGGTGCCCTGGGAATTTTTTGAAGAAAATTTTCAGTGGTTCATTACCGTGACCAAAACCTGTTTTTGCTTTGATTAACTGGTCGTGTTTCTTGGCATGAATTTGGCCAACAACAACTGAATGGGCTGGTGGACGCTCTGGATGTTTTGCATTTTCTGCGACATGGTTAACTTTAACTGTTGCTTCTAAAGTACCGCCAACAGCACTATATTCTTTAGCTTGTGGATGACTGCTTAGTGCCCATTGGTTAAGTTTGTCTGAGGTGTCTATGGAAAAGTCAGCACCACGAGGCATCTGACGTAATTCAGAACGAGCATTTTTTGAATTTTTAGTGGTGATCGCTTGGTTTTGTACTTCAAAAACCATGTTGTTATCTTTGTCTAAAAAGAAAAAGTCTTGATGCGCATAACTTAACATTGCAACACCTTCAATTTCATCTACTCGACCATCTTGGTTGATATCTGAAGGAATAGTGATTTTCCAATTGCGCATGTCAAATTTGTCAGCAGGTACTGCGTTTGCAACGCCATTATTAGCAACATCTGCGAGTGTTAATGTAGGTAAAGCAAGCAACATTGAACCAGCAAGAATAAGTGTTTTTTTCATTTTCTAATCCCTTTTTACGATTGTTATATTGTAATACTATATTAATTAACTATGCATCATAGGGAGACATTATCTGAAAAGAAGTACAGATGATAAAATGTGTATTATTGATCACATACTAAAAAACAGAACTTATGCCGAGATCAAATATTCGTATCGATTTTTGATTATTTCAGCTTCTTGAATTCAACTATTAATATTTTTTTATTTCCTTTAAAAGCTATTTTTATGGTGTTCATTTTTAATCATGGCTTAAATTTTTTGCTTTTTCTAAATCAAATTCTTTTAAAGATTTTCTTGCGAGTTGCCTAAAAGGTATCGCTTTAACTATCTCTTCAAAAGGCTGTATTGCAAATGCCCAAAATATAGAAGCGTCGAATACAAAAATAATAAGGGCACAGAGTGGAATGGAGATAAGCCATTGACCGGTAAAATTGATTTTGAAAACAGCGGTTGTTTTACCTAATGCACGTAACACATTGCCATGTACTGTGTTGTAACCGCGAACTATCGGTAAAAAGATGTAAAGAGGAGCAATCACTGATAATGCTTGGTAGGTTTCTGCATCTAAATCAGGGTAAATATTTGCAATGAATAAGCTGATCCCTGCAAAAAAAATGGCACAGAGGATGGAAATCAGGACTGCAATATCAATACTTTTATCAACGTTTTTAGCTAGATCATCCATTTTACCTGATCCGATTGCTTGGCTTACTGTAATGGCTGTTGAATGTGACCATGCGGCAATAAACTGAGTACCCGCACGGATCCATGGCATCATTAATGTAATCGCTACATAAGCATTGATTTCAAGTTGAGAGTACAGCAACTGATACACTGTAATGCCCATTGCCAGCACCATTACATTGGCGGCAACGGGAAATATCTCAATAAAGTGTAGGCGGATATTTCGTATCATTGATACGTCTTTAACGGGTAAAGTAATCGTTATCTGCTTGTTTAAGTACATATACAGAGCCAGGTAAATAAGCCTCACGGTGATCGCCATCAGGCTACCAATCGCTGCACCTTGAACGCCCATGCCTTCTAAACTAAGGTTATTTGTGAATTGATAGCCGTGTATAAAGAAATACGAAAGCAATGCGTTGATAGGCAGTTCGATAAGGTAACCCTTAAAAGGTACCTGGGTTTTACCCAAGCCATTAAAGAGTGCGATGATCACTTGCGTGAGTGCTGTGAATATAACAATATATTTGGCGATATCTAAGTAGTTGGTGATCTCTTTATGCAGGGTTATGTCACTCGTAATCGCTTGAATTAATGTTTGATCAAAACATGTTAAAATCACCCAAAACATGACTGAAATGGAAGTGTTAATAATCAGTCCTGATACAAATGCTCTTGATAGTGAAGCATTATTACCAGAACCTACTGCACGACTCAATACCAATTGAGTTCCATTGGCTAATGCCATTTGAATACCAAGAATAGCCGCAATAATAGCTGTTGAAATACCCATAGCAGCAAGAGGAAGCTCCCCTAATGGGGAGATTAATAATGTATCGATCATTAACATCGACTGCATTAGTAACCCATTTAATGCTAATGGCCATGCAAGAGATAAATTTTTCTTAATATAAGACTGCTGAGACACAATTAAACCTTTATTTCAGAATGATTAATAGAGCTGGTTTTGAATGTATTGTAATACAATTAAGTTTATGAATCTTTAGGCGTCGACGCAATTTTTAAAGTTAGAATATTTTCACCTTCTTATATTTCCTTATATCTTAATCGTATTATAAGTGGGTGCTTTATTTTGTTTATTTATTAGCAATTAATAGGAGCATATAACAATGTGTTGAACGACCGTTCTTATTTGGCTATATTGGTAACTACAGATACTCAGTATAATTATAAATTGTTATTTTGAAATTGAGTATGAGCTAAATATAGAGGTTGTTATGAGTAATAAAATTCAGATTGATGTCGTCTCAGATGTTGTTTGTCCTTGGTGTATTATTGGTTATAAAAACTTACAAAGAGCAATCGATGAGTTAGAGATAGCAGATAAAATTGAACTGCAATGGCAACCGTTTGAGTTAAACCCTAATATGCCTGCAGAAGGACAAGACTTAAGGGAGCATGTTGCAGAAAAATATGGCTCTTCCGAGGAAGAAAGTAAGCAGTCACGTCTTAACATTGCTCAACGCGGCGCAGAAGCAGGTTTTACATTTAATTTTTTTGATAAAATGAAGATAGTAAATACACGTGATGCACACGTATTGCTTGAATATGCACATGAGCAAGGCAAGCAAACAGAATTCAAGTTACGTTTATTTAGTGCTGCTTTTACTGATAAAAAAGATGTTTCTAATCGTGTCACATTACTTGAAGAGATTGCTCAAGTTGGTTTAGATGTAGAGCAAGCGAAGCAATATCTAGAGAGTGAGACACAGCGTGAGCAGATTATAGAGCAAGAAGAATATTGGCAACGGTTAGGGATTTCTGCTGTGCCTGCTGTGGTCTTTAATCGTCGTAGTGCTTTATCTGGTGCACAACCCGTTGAAGCCTACAAACAAGCTTTAACCGAGTTATTAGTAGATCAACAACAGAACTAACATGCTGTTCGTTGTGTTTATCAGTGTAAGTTTGTATTAATATAAAGAGCAGTGACTTTAATCTACAATGAAGGCCAATAAGCTATCGATAGAATATTGGCCTTATTAGTGAATATATGAGGTTTTATAATAAATGCTTAACTTGTTAGTTTCCTAGATTCGCACAATAATGCCTAACTTTCTGCATTCATTTGATCACGTAATAAACGTTCAAACTTCTCAGCCGTTACTGGTGGACTAAACAAATAGCCTTGCCCAAATTCACAGTTAAGACTGGTTAAAAATTGCATTTGCTTTTCATCTTCAATCCCTTCCGCAACAACTTTTAAATTAAGTGCTTTAGCCATTGCAGTGATTGCTTTAACCAGTGATTGATCCGCCTTGTTATTCGTTAAGTTCATGATAAAAGCGCGGTCGATTTTTAACTTAGTAAATGAAAATTTCTGTAAATAACTCAGTGCAGAATATCCCGTCCCAAAATCATCAATACTCAGTTCAACACCCATATCACGTAACGATTTCAGCATATCAAACAATTCGCCTTCTTGATTAATCAATAAACTTTCAGTTACTTCAACATCTAATTTTTCCGGTGGTAAACCGGTTGTTAATAAAACCTGCTGAATTTCTGCCAATAATGACTCACAATGTCTGAATTGTACGCTAGAAAAATTGATAGCAATTTGTAAGGGAGCAAGTTGTTGCCATTCCGCTGCTTGGTGTGCTGCGGTATTTAAAGCAAAACTACCTAACTGGTCAATTAAATCATTTTTTTCAGCCTGAGCAATGAACTCATCGGGTGGTACAAAACCTAGTTGACTATCTGTCCAGCGCATTAATGCTTCCGCCCCAATGATTTTTTGAGTGCTTAGGTCAATCAGTGGTTGATAGTACATTTCTAAGGTATTTTCTATAAGTGCGGCACGTAAACGTGTATTAATAGCCACCTTACGATTTACATCGTCATTCATCTTCGATTCAAAGAAGCTAAAGTTATTTCGCCCTGTATCTTTTACTTTGTAAAGAGCCATATCCGCACTTTTTAATAAGTTTTCTGCATCTGTGGCATCATCAGGAAAAACCGCTAAGCCAATACTGGTAGAGGTATGAAATAGATGTTTATTCATTTGAAATGGTTGATCAAATAAATGTAGTACCTTAACGGCTAGCTCTTTAGCTTGCTCTAAATCTTGCAACTCATCAATGATCACCATGAATTCATCACCACTTAAACGAGCGACGGTATCTGTTTTACGCAGTGCTAGTTTTAATCGCTTACCTGTTTCCTGCAAAATGATATCGCCTGCAGCATGCCCTAAAGTGTCGTTAACTTGTTTAAAATTATCTAAATCAATATACATGATTAAGATTTTTTTACGGCTACGTTGGCAATTATTGACGGCATCATTTAATTTTTGCAGGCTATAACTTCTATTTGGTAAGCCTGTTAATGAATCATGTGTTGCTTGATAGGCTAACTTTTCTTCGGATAGTTTTCGTTTTTTAACCTCTTTCTCTAACTGTAAATTATGCGTTGAAAGTGCTGTTTGTTGTTTTGTTGAATGATGGATTTGTGTTCGCAGCAGACTATTTTTACGTTCAATATAAAACAAATAATACAAGCCAGAAAATACTGGAATAGCCAATAAAGAGAGTAATAAAACAAACCATTTAGAGGTAAATAAGTCTTTATCATCAACACCCTCAACCCAAGCTTCTAGGGTGAAAGGAGTATTTTTTACTTTTTTCTTTAAATGAAAAGAATGCACACGATCATCACCTAGATTGAAATCTTCTGGATTTTTTAAGGAATTCCAAACAAATAAGCTACCGTACTCATTTAATAATCGAATATAACTGCCAGTACCTTGGTATTGTTGCGCATTGAGCAATGCAATGATACGTGACTGATCATATTCACCAACCATCACTGCAATCGCTTTATTTTGGAAATACACAGTCGTAGATAAACGCAGACTTAACTCATTTTTATTCTTATTAACTAATAATGTCTGATACTCAGACTGTAATGCTAGTAGGTCTATATTGTCGCGATTAAATTCTCTTTGCTGTGCAGTGTCGGCGATAATTGTGTCATCCAATGCTAGTAATGTAATACGTGAGAAGTAAGGCGGACGTTTATCCTGATTTGGTTGTATACGCTCGGCAAGTAATTGTTGGACATTAAACAAACTTGCTCTTAGGCCATAGGTCATTGACATACCTGAATTTTTATTAGCAAAAAAGGTGCTTACTGTTTTGTTTTTTGCAATAAAACTGAGGCTACGATTTGAAAGGTCAAAATAATTACTTAATAATTCGGCATAATGTTGTATTTTTAAATGCAGTTCATTATGTTGCGATTCTTGTAATTTTGTTTGCCCAACGTTAGTTACAGTTAAAATTAATAGCAAGTAACTTGCTAACATAACACTACCGAATAATAGGCTATTTTTACTGGTTAACCATTGGCGAATAATCATCCTCATTGATTTTTTATCTTGAAAAAGTCAGGATAAAAATTAAAAACGGAAGGGTAATATTTCTTAACTAATTGATTATATTCACCGCTTCTTTTCATTTTCTGCAGGTATTGATTGAAAGCCTCACGCAATTGTGGAGAGTCTTTGCGAAAGGCGACAGCCATTCTTTGGTCATCTGAAACAGGGCCGATTACTTTTATTTGGCCGGGCCATTTTTGTAGTGCTATTAACGTATCTGGTACATCAAGTAATGTACTTTCTGCATCATTATTGAGAATGGCGGGTATCATTTCATTCAGTTTTAGATCTGTAATAGGCAATATGATATTTGCCTCAGTATCGTATAAATTATATAAATCAGGATCGAGGCAAGTTTGTTTCATCGCTAAAACATCATGATTTTTTATCAGTTTTTTAACGGTAATAATATCTTGTTCAAGGCTACCTGTCGGGGTAATAGGTATTAAATCTGACTCAACCTTGGCCACTAACCAGACTGCAGATGGAAAGTAATCGGTTGCAAAATCAACAACTTCAGATCTCCATGGTAAAATGGTTGCCCCATTGGCAATAACGTCACCTTCTATTCCATGGTCAATATGACCTCTTTGTAATTGATTATTAATGTAACTCGCATTTTTTCCTGTTAGCAAGGTAAATGCATTTGACCAACTTGCTGTAATAAATTCATATTCAAGACCTAAGTGTTTGGCAAAACCCTGCATTAATTCGGCATCTAACCCGCCTACCACAGTACGATCACCCTCAGTATATAGTGTAATAAAATTCGCATAGGGTACGCCGATATGTCTTAACACCCCATCTGCTTTAATCTGCTCAAGATCTCTAGCGGTACTGACACTGCTATAAAAGCAAATTAGAAGAAGAGCGATTAAACTGCAAAGATATTTATATTTTGTTAGGGTCATTAAATAGGCCTTATCATGTAAAATTTTTTTATATCTAATATTAATGTTGAAAACTTACTGATTAAGCTCACTGGTTAAAGTAAAAGGCTCGGAGCTAACATTTTTAAAAACAGCACAATTGGTTAAAACTGCTTGTAACAATTTGTTTTATCGTTATTTATTTTTTCAGTGCGGTATTTGCTCGGCTAAGTTTCAAATGATGTACAAACAGTATAGACAGAAGTATTCAAACTTAAAGGTGAGATGTTGGAAGTATTAATTATTAGTTATGCTATCAAGCAGTAAAATACTGCATACTTTTTAGTTAAAAGAGCTAAATCAATTAAAACAATGTCAGCTTGTGGTGGATTAGAACGGCATGCTTGCTGATAATTTATACTCGATGTTGATTGAAAACGGGAATACGTAATGTAACCACATATCACCAGATCAATTCAATAAGGTATAAAAACCAGCAATCATTAACTTACTAAGAAGATTAGCTCATACCGTAAAATACATGCTGCATCGCATTAATTAAGTCATTTACGTCATCATGGTCATGGAATAGGTGAGTTGAAATTCTTAATGCATGGGTATCGACCGAGTCACTTTGTTGTATTTTAAAGTCAGTGGTACGAATAATGAATCCAGTTTGTTCGCGTAACCGATCTCTAAACTCAGTTAACGTTACTAAGTCGTTAACATCGTCAAAAGGATTAAAGCTTGTGATTGCACTGGCAAGTTGATCAATATCTGGTGAGTAGATAGCGGCACTTGGAAATGTTGTTTTTAATTGTTGTTTACAATATTTACTCAAAGCCAATACGCGTGCTTCAATGGTATCTCGGCCAATTTCATCCCACATTTCACATGCATCGGCTAATGCTTGTTTGGCTGGATAGTTGTCATTACCTATGTATTGTAGTTGTAGCTGTGTGCCTAAATAATCTGCATGGCCTAATGATGAATTGATAAACCACAATGGATTTTCGCGATCAGACCAGTACTGATCTAATCGTGTTGCACCATCTCGTACAAATAAGATACCCGTTGCACCTGGACCACATTGCCACTTATGCCCAGAACCTGCATAAAAATCACAATCAATGTCATGAAAATCTAGATCCAACATACCGATACTATGTGCACCATCAATAAGTGTTGGAATTTGGTTGGGAATGGCCACTTCTTGGCAGATTCGTTTTGCGGGTAAACGGGTACCGGTTTTGTAAGTGATATGTGAAAAAGTGATTAACCGTACTCTGCCTGCATATTGATTGGCAGCCAGTGCAAATAAATCAACAAACTCTTGCTCTGTAATACTGTTATCACCGCTATCTACAGGAATATCTAGATAAATAACTTCCACACCATAGCGTGCAGCAAGTACATGTAGTGGAGAATGCGCAGCAACATGTTCATGATGCGTGGTTAAGATCAGGTCACCATCCTCAAAATGTAAGCCATTAAGAATGCTGCACATGCCGTCAGTGGTATTGCGACTGAGTATAATTTCATTGGCATTGGCACCAAAGCCTGGTGCAATACTCTCTGTCATTTCTGTAACGTAGGGCCATGAACCAAATTTATTTTGCATATCCCATGGGTTTTTCGCCACGCTTAAATTATTTTTTTGATAATTATCTAATACACTTTTAGGCATAGAGCCGGTTGTACCAATATTCATATAAGTTGTTTTTTTATCTAAAACAAATTCTTTTTGTACTTTTTTCCAACGTTTTTTATCATGACGATGTCGATGCTGATCAAGTTTAAATCCTTTTGCACTTGCTTGAGCTGGCAATAAGCTAGCAGTGACACCGGCAGCGACTATGCCTGTTGTGACTTTTAAAAAATGCCTTCTAGCGGGAGAAACCTTTTTATTTTCAATCATTTTATGTCCTTTTTTAATGAAAGAATAAGAATAGTAGATATTTTCAAAAAGTGATTAAATTTAAAGAACATTTTTTAATCTTTAATTTTAAAGCTGAACGATTCATTGAGGAGACGGGAAATTGAAGGCTCGATATTGTAGATGAAGTAAATTGCAGATGAGGTAAATTGAAATTGGCATAAATGGAGGAATGTTGAGTGTAAACATTTAAAAATATGCTGTGATGGATAATTAGTCTAGTTTTGGGTTGTATCAGGCATTATTGATTTAATCATTTATCTTAAACATAAATAAAGTCTACCTTATCTACTCGAGTGCTAGTATGTTAATCTAGCAGTATTTTGGAGCATGCCATCAAAGGGTTAAATGATCTGTAATATTTCATAATGTTGTGTTTTATCTGCAATGGTAATGGCAACTTGATCGTCTAACTGTTGATTAAATAATGCGTGGCCCATTGGAGATTGAGGAGTAATAACCAGCACTGTATGTTGATCCCACTTTAATTTCATGCCGCCTGCAACGGGGCAAATCCATAAATATTTAGCTTGTTCTTGCTCGTCAAGGAGCACTATTAAAGCGCCTATTTCACCAATGGTTGATTTACTGGTGGATAAGTTAATACAGGCATCGAGATCCGCTTGGCACTGTATAACTCGTTGTGATTGCCCCTGTGCTAAATAGGCTGCTTCTATCGCTAAGGTATCATATCTACCCTCGGCAATATTTTCTTCACTGGTGGCGGCTTCATGTGCTTGCTTTGCTGCTAACTTGGCATTATTTAAAAGCTGTTGTAGATGTGTCATTAACTGTTGATGTAATTGTACTTTATTCATATATTTTGTTGCCAAGACTGACTGAAGGTTTGCTTATAGCGCGCATTATCAGTAACTACTTGTATAGGATCAAGTTACAATTGCAATAACTGCTTAACTGCTTAACTGCTTAACTGCTTTGAGCTGCCCCGTATAATGTTTGATATAAACCTTCTTCAACTAATAAATCTTGATGTGTCCCAGATTGGCTGACTTGTCCTTCTTCTAATACAAAAATAGTATCGGCTTGTTTCACTGCGGATAATCGATGCGCAACGATCAAGGTTGTTCGGTTTATCAAAAAGTCACTTAAAGCACGGTGTAATGCTGCTTCTGTTTGTGTATCTAATGCCGAGGTTGCTTCATCTAAAATCACTAATTGTGGATCTGTTAATACCATTCTTGCAATCGCAACACGTTGCCGTTGTCCACCTGATAAGCGTAACCCTTGTCGCCCTAGTGGAGTATCGAGACCCTCTGTCAGTTGAGTTTTAAGGTCACTTAACTGTGCAATATCTAAAGCATGCCATAATTGTTGATCACTATAGGTTAGACCTAATGATAAATTGTGGCGCAGCGTATCGTTAAATAATACAGGTTGTTGTAATACCACTGATATATTATCGCGAATGATATCGAAACCAATATCACTGCTATCTTCTCCATTGAACAGAATGCGACCATTATTAGGTTGGTAAACACCAATTAATAGCTGGATAAGCGTTGATTTTCCGCTTCCACTTGCACCAACTAAGGCAATTTTTTTACCTGCAGGAATCGTTAAACTTAAGTTGTTTAATATTTGTTGCTCGTTGTCGTATGCAAAGTTAACATTTTCAATGATTACTTCTGTTGCCTGCTTTTTAAGGAAAGGATTTACTTTGCTAACTGGTCGCTGATCTTCCTCAAGCAGCATTAAAGTATTGATTCGTTTTAAAGCTGCTGCAGCGCTGTACCAAGAAAACTGTATATTG
The DNA here is from genome assembly GCF_037546705.1 of Vibrio sp. 2-Bac 85. Lineage (NCBI taxonomy): Bacteria > Pseudomonadati > Pseudomonadota > Gammaproteobacteria > Vibrionales > Vibrionaceae > Vibrio > Vibrio sp. 2-Bac 85. Next base: position 69,070 of record NZ_JALAAB010000014.1, read on the forward strand.
AGTAACTCCTGAACGGGGGAGAGCATAAACCAGAGGTAGCCAAATACCGCGAACATTTGTCCAATGGTTAAATCACTGAATAACACCATTAACATCGCGACAGCCCGAAATAACTCGAAACCTAATAAAAACAGTAAAAATGAGAAGCGACTTGCGGCTTCACTTTGCCAAGCATATTTATCTGCGCTATAGCGAATATTATCTGCTTGCTGTTTTAGTTGATGCAAAAAATCTTTTTCACGATTAGAGGCGCGTAATTGATAAATACCATCAAGTGTTTCAATTAAACGGTTTTGAAATGCTTCAAAAGTTTGATTTTCAAGTTTTTTCAAATGTTTGACTTGCGCACCTAACTTTCGAGAGCAATAAACGACCAGTGGATTGATCAATAAGATAAAAAGCCCTAAGCGCCAATCAATCCATAATAGAATAATTGCAGTGCCAATAACGGTTAATAAGCTGACAATAAAGCGGCTTAATGTACTGCCTAGAAATTTATCAATGGTTTCAATATCTGTGATTAAATGAGAGTTAATACCGCCACTACCACGTGTTTCATATTGGCGAATACTAATTCTTCCTACCTTATCTAATAATTGCTGTCGAATCTTACAAGTAATGGTTTTAGAGACGAGTGTAAATTGGCGGCTTTGCAAAATATTTAATAACTGGCTAATGGTACGCATTAGAATAACAGCGAAAAAAATAACCATGATATAGCTTGCAGGTTGTTGCCAATTTGTAGGTAAAAATTGGTCCATTAAGGCGACACCAGAGGCGGGTTGTTTTAATAATATTTCATCTACCATTAGCGGCATTAGTAGGGGAATAGGCACACTAATTAAGGTCGCTAAAATAGCAATGATGTTTGCGATAATAAGACGTTTTTTATGTTGTTTAGCCTGTTTTATTAACCAAGGCCAATCTATTGTAGATGTTATATTCACACTGATAACCCAACTAGTTTATGAATAGAAATATTCGTTGCATTAAGCCCTATATTGACTACTTTATTAATCAATATACTGGCCAATATCCACTGTATCAATCTGTTTTTTATCTAAAAACTTATTCGCATATTGTAAATAAATACCACTGCTTAAAAACAGTTTAAAAATATCCATATCAACATCCTGTTGCAATGCCATGTTATATAAAATATCAATGGCAATACTGAGGGATTTAGCTTTTTTATAAGGTCTGTCAGTTGTTGTTAACGCTTCAAAAATATCGGCAATCACTAAAATTCGCTCAGGAATCGATAAATCCTTGGCACTGAGCTGGCGAGGGTAACCTGTCCCTTTTAGATTTTCTGAGTGTGTGGAGGCATAACGAGGTACGTTAGCAAGCTCAGGCGGAAAATGAAGGCTGTCTAATATTTTAATCGTGCTGGCTACGTTTTGGTTGATTTTAAATCTATCCTCCACGGTTAACGTACCGCTACTAATGGATAAATTATATAACTCACCTAAATTATAAAGGTACTTAGGCACTTGCATTTTTATGGCAAACTTAGGGTCAAATTCAAGTTGATTATCTCGCTTGATAATATGTTCGTTTTTGTCGCTTAATAATTTTTCTGTTACTGGTAATTTTTGTTTTTTACCCGTTAAGTTAAGCTCTTCAATCAAGGATAAACCTAATCTATCATCAAAATAGCGTAACCAAGTTTGCTCTCCAATTTTTTGTAAGCGTAAAATATCTTGTTGCACCATAAAGGTATCGCCAATATTTGCTTTGGCGACAAATTCAAAATCTCGCATTAATTGTAATTGTTCTTTTATTAATGCTTCTTTAAGTGGTTTATTGCGTTCAGGGTGCGCTCTACTTTGTTGATAATAAGTGATCTCTGCATCGCGCCATAACACTTCAAAACGCATCCGTATTTCATGAATTCGATTATAGTTTGCTTCTAATTTAGTACCTTTATTAATGATATGTTCAGGTGTGGTTATCTTACCTAAGTCATGTAACCAAGCTGCTAGATTAAATTCTTGCTGCTGATCTTCATTTTCAAATTTAAAGTCTGTAAAGGGTGCTAAGTTAGAGGCTTGTGCCGCTTTTACGAGCATTAAACCAAGTTCAGGTACTCGATTGCAATGTCCCGCTGTATAAGGTGATTTATCATCAATGGCCTGTGCAATGAGCTTAATAAAAGACTCCATCAATTGCTTCTGCTCAGTTTGATAAGTTTCAATAGAGAGACTCATCTCAATAAGTGACCGATCTAAATTCTGTATTTCACTGATGTTGCTAGTGTTTGTTGTTAATTGTTTAAAGTGACGCATTTTCACTTTCTCAATATTTCGCTGCAACGCATTCAATGGATTAATAATTGATGAAGAAAATAGCCATAAAAAGGGTAACAACAATAATAAGCACAGTAGGCTTAGCAACAGAATCATTATTAGTTGCTGTGTGTTCTCCGCCATTAATTGCTGTTTAGGGATAACTAATGCTAAATATTTATTCACACCATTTATGCTGTTGATAGAAGTGATATAAACATAATAGGGTTGTTGATTCAAAGTGGTCAGTATAAGTTGGTTAAGCTTCTGTTTTTGTTGTATTAACGGTATTAATGCAGGGTAGGGAGCTGTAGGTAATTGATGGCCATTACTAAATGCTTTATTAGCCTGATTTGATGCTATTAATTGACCCGATTGGGTAACAATATAGGCTTCATGGAATGTGCTATTGAGCTTGTCTTCACTGTTTTTCAGATCGTTTTGTAATATTTCAGGCAAGGTATTTAAAGTCATGTTTATACCCAATACTATATTAGTTTCAGGCACCTTTATTGAGTAGGTTTGGCCAAACGTTTTAGAGTATGGGAATAAGTAAGGTTTTGATTTTTTCACTGAATTAATGACTGCGTCTTGAAACCAAGCTTGTTGTGTTAAATCATAATTAGTTTCTTCCTGATATTGCTTACGTAAATTAAAGGATTGATCAAAGTAATAAAATGTTCGAATGCGTTGCTCCCCCTGTCCATTAATTGAGATTAAAAGCCACCAGTCTGACGCCACACTTTGTGAGGCAGGATCGTTGTGTGCCGCATTTAGGTTAACTAGCTGCTGCACATTGCCATTGTCAAAACCAACAGAAATACTATGGTAGGCGGAGTTGTTGTGCATTAACGTCGTCAGCATTTGTAGTGCTTTTGGTGTAATTTTTTTATTTTCAGTTAAGCGAGTGAAATTGGCTAATAGCAAACCGTCGGTGATGGCTTTTGCATTTATTTGATCAACATATTGATTGATCCTATTAGCTTCTGTTCGATATGACAGTTCGGTCGATTTTTGCAGGGTTGAGTGGCTAAAGTAATATTGCAAAGCAAGTGTAGTAGAGATCGCCAGTACAAATACAAAGATGAATACTTTAATGACGAGGGTACGGATAGAGCGCATCGGTTTTTGCGAAGCTTGAGACATAATTCATCCTGATTATTAATACATAAGTCCATATTGTTAGACTGTTGGTTTATTTATATTTTTGCTCTCATGTGTATTAATATCTATTAGAAGTTATTTAGTCGCTTTTAATACCAAAATGTTGATTGATATTTTGAGGGTTTTTAAGGCGTTTTAATTTTGCAGAGATCGGTAAAATAATGACCTGAACGATTGCAACCGAACTTACTAACCTATTTTGATTGTTAGCTGTCCAATACAATCTGTTAACAAGACTAACAGGGCTTGTTTTGATTTGCCCGGTAGTCTTGTATTATGGTCACTTTATTTCAATGTGATTAACTATCTTTGATGCGTATTTTGCCATTCTTTTGCTTTGTTAATTAATGGCACAATGCTCGAGCCTTGTATAAGAATTGAAAATAATACAACACCGTATGTGATCACCAAAATAATCTCACGCACATCAATTTGTTTCTCTGGTAATACCCAAACGCCAGCTGGAATAGCCATTGCCATGGCTAATGCTAATCCGCCTCGTAAACCGCCCCAGGTTAAAATCTTCACTGAATATGGGTTGTAACTACGAAATTGATTAAAACCTACATAACATAAACGAACGCTCAAATAACGAGCTAATAATACTAACGGGATAGTAATAAGCATGATGATCCAGTCTTCACCATGGAAGCTAAATTCCAACATGCTTAAGCCAATTAATAAGAATAATATGCCGTTTAAAAACTCATCGACGAGTTCCCAAAAGTGATCTAGTTGTGCTTTACTCTCTTTAGAGAAACCATTTTTTCTAGTCCAATTACCAATCATGATGCCAGCGACAACCATGGCGAGTGGACCCGATACTCCGATCATTTGGCCAAATACATATCCAGCAGTAGGGACACCAATTGTTAGCAATAATTCCATGGCATGGTCATTAGTGGCACTAATTAAATAATGAAATATTAATCCAAGCGCAAAACCATAGACAATACCGCCAATCGCCTCATGCAAAAACATCATTGAAACACTTTCTATTGATACTGGCTGACCAGAGAAGGCGATGCTAAACAAGGTAACAAAAATAACTAAACCAAAGCCGTCATTAAATAAAGACTCACCTTCAATTTGAGTTGATATACGTTGCGGAGCATCGAGTTTTTTGACAATAGCTAAAACAGCAATCGGGTCCGTAGGTGAAATGAGTGAACCAAACAGTAAACAGTAAATAAGGTCAAAAGGAATGCCGATTAATTGGCAAATAAAATACAGAGCAAAGCCAATGAAGAAAGTTGAAAATAAGGTCGCCCCTAAAGCTAAAGCGGTAATCTCCCATTTTTGGTCTTTTAAGCTTTCTAATTTAATGCCCAAGCCGCCTGCAAATAGCAAAAAGCCTAACAATCCATTTAATAGAAAGTGCTCAAAATCTAATTTTGCGAGTTGTGTAATGGCGGTATCTTGTAATTGCGTAAAACCATTTTTACCTGCGACGACGATTAATAAAGAAAAAAGTAATGAGCCGGCAGTAATCGCAATGGTAGTTTGCCATTTACCTAATTTACTATTAATAAATGTAATCAACATTGCTGCTGCGGCGAGGAAGCATAAAGTGGCGTATACAGACATAAAAATAACCTAGGGTAGAAATAAAAGCATAAATATAATGCGAATCAGTAGCAAATACTATGCTTAGTTTATTATTTTATTTTTTGAATAAATATCAGCATTAGAACTACCTACTGCTTAGTATATTTCATTATAAAGAGCGATGGTCTTTTACCTTGAAATTTTGCATTTTTTCTCATAGCTGCTTTCTTCCTGATACGTTGATCTTTTTAGTTAAAATTTAACCTGAAAAATCAATACTTGCGTCGAAAACTGACTATCTAATAACGCTAATTTAATTTGGGTGTGAGTACGAATGTGACCGCTATCAAGATTATTGTCCTCTAGGTTCAAAGGTGATTATGAGGTTAATTTAATTTTGTGCGAGATCGACCATTGTAGTCGTAATAGATCCTCACTTTGATTTACTTATTTAATACATTATTAAACTTGGTTTTTTAGTTAAGTAATTGATTTATATTTATATAATTGTTTTTTATGCATATGTTTGATTAACCGTTGATGTTTAAGTCCTCTTTATCACTATGATGCGCAGTATTATCTATTCCGCAAACAAGGACGTAGATAGTTTACAGGATGTAGACTCGATACGGATAGCAGGATACAACAGGATGTTGTAACACGGTGAATAAGGATTATTTGTCGTATCAGGATGATGAAAGGAAACTTCAAGGATTGGAGTGAGATAAACCGGATTGTTTATCATTAAGGAAAAGCAAGGACGACATTACAGGATGTAATAGGGACACCTTCCAGGGAAAGGGAGCTGTTAATAAGCAGGATGTTTATTAAATAAGGATATATCAAGGATGAAACCAGTAGGATACTGGATTGATAAACAGGATGTTTATCGTATATGGATATAAGCAAGGAAGAAGCCCAAAGGATTTGGGAAGTGGACGCCTAGTATGGCAATAGTCAAAGGGATGTATTGCATGGAGCAATTTCTATCACGGATTTGATAGTGTGACTAAAATTAGGGCAGCTTAGGCTGCCCTTTCCTATTTTAGAGCCTGTCAAATAAACCCTGTAAATATTTTCTTATACATCAGTTGCTTACGAATCCTAATCCCTCTCCGTTTTCCTTGCTAGCTTTAACCTTTGAGTGTTGTTAAATTACCCATTCCTATTTTTAGTGGTTTCATGCTTTGCTTACTGCCTCTGTTAGCGATTTTATGAATCATTTTTTACATTGATTAATAGCCATTCAGAACGTACTCTAAGTCATTTTTGAGAGATCTTAATATGAGCACTTTTGCCGCGGTAGAAATCCCTTTTAATTTTCGAAATACTTGTTGGTTTTGCGGTGAGCCAAGTGATAAAAAAATTAAGTTCCCTAAGCATGATTATGAAATTAATATTTTAGATCATCAGCCTCTCAGTCTCCCAAGTTGTAAAGAATGTGCAAACATTGTTAAACGCTCGGCTTTCCCTTCCATTTACAGCTATCGCGATGCCATTAAACAAGCGCTTACTAGTAAACACCAAAAAGTATTGAGTATTGGATCGAATTGGACAAAAAAAGAGCTTGAAGAGTCAGAATTAGAAGGCAGTGCGTTCGAAGGTTTTAAACGCAGTGCATGGCCAATGTTTGAAATGATGCAAGCACGTATTAATTATCAGGGCTGGCCGCTGATCATTAATAACACGCGATTAGAAGTGAATAGTGATAACGATAGTTTTGAGTTTGACGGTGTTGTTTATGTTTCACTAGATGATGCAGTGAATCATGCCGTTAAAACGTTTTTTCTAGATGAAACATTATTCACACGAGTACTTAGTGTGTTAGGAAAAAATAAATTCAGCCAAGCAATACGTTTATGTCGTTTATATCCAAATTTAACACCTAAAACTCGAGAAGATGTATTTTTGGAAATATTAGATAGTATTGGAATATAAATAAATGTAGATAGCTTATGAAGGTGTAGTGTCATGAGTATTTGATTTTATTAAAAAGGAAAGAGTATGACGGATAAAGTGCAACAAGCAAAAGCACCAACAGTGAACAAAAAAAAAGTAAGTGAAGAAGACCAGCAACAATGGCTAGATGCAGTACATTTTGGTAGCTGCTGTAGTGATCCATTACTATCAAATGATGATCAAAAAGAAAACGATGATTGTAGTATAAACAAAAAATCGGGTATCAATCAGAAGTAACGACACCTAACCTTAGCGTAAATAGCAAACATAAAAAAACCAAGAGTTAATTATAACTCTTGGTTTAAAGGTGTTAACTATTGTTAATAGTAAAGTTATTATGCTTTTTTGTTACGACGAGATAATCCAAAGCCTAATAGACATAAACCTAATAATGCTGTTCCCGCTGGAGCTGGTACTGTTGTTGCAGAGAAAGATACTGCATTTTTTGTACCATTCGATGTAATTATCCATGTACCAGCAGTTTGGTCTAGTAAAGGATTTGTGCTTGTTAAATAACCACTACCACCAACAGATTTAGCACCTAAAATACCAGGAGTAAAACTATTTACTGATATAGAGCTAACTTGGAAAGTAAACGTTCCAGCGGTCCATAAAGTGTAAAGAGGAACATTGCTAACATCTAATGTGGTAAATGCTGCAGCAGTTCCTTCTAGGCCATCAAAATCACCCGTAGCAAGGTTATCACTTCCATTAACCAATACGCCTGGATCAAAGGTAACTGTAGCGATAGTGTTGCCTGTATTAGTAATAACTGCGCCACCAACAAAATTAATAATACCCTCAATTGGTCTTGCTGAAGCAGTATTTGATGCAAATAATATTACTAGCGAAGCTGCTGCTAATGAAATAAATTTTTTCATGTGATGATCTCCTTATTTATAAATGGACAATTCCATATGCTTAATAGATAGCATATTGTGTGCCAATAAATTTTTTTATATTTATCAGTTATTTACGATTAATTTTCGGTGTGGATGCTGTCTATGTGTAAAATTATTCAACTGTCTCTTTTGGGGTAAAATTATTAACAAATAAGAGTTAACTATTTGTTTTCTTTTTATATTCATAAGTTAAAGTGTTTTTTGTTGCCTAATTGTTTGTTTTTATTGTTATTTTTTATTTGTGGCTGAGGTGCTTGTGGTTAAAGTGGGTGATGCTGAAATTTTTATAAAATAAATTAGTGTAAAATTTTTCGATATTTATTTTTATATTTATTTTTTATTTTGTAATTGTGTGTAAAAGAGAAGTGAAAATAAATTAGCTACAGGGAGTTGCTGTAATAGTGAGAGACTGTTTCATTTTGAAAGTTGTTGTCGTGATTTTAGGCTTGCTTATGATCGTGCTATAAGTTTACAAGAAGCTGGATATCACGTGCAGATCTGTACATTTTGTGACACCCACATTACGCCACGTAATTTACTGATCCAAGCGTCACTTAAATATCCCAATGCTGTTCAGTAGCTGATCATACTCGCTTAATTTTATTAATTAATAATACTAACATTCCACCCAATAGCCCCCAAATAACTGAACTTAACCCCCACAATGAAATGGGGGAAGCGGTGATTAATAATGTAAAAGTGGCTGCTTCATTAATGTATTTGTGTTCGCTATTGATACTTTGTTGCAAGCTATGTGTGATGGTGCCAAATAAAGCAATGCCAGCCAAAGCAAGGATCAGTGAACTTGGCAATAACGCAAAGCACGCCATAATATAAGCTGCAAATAGACCTAATACTATATAGAAAATACCAGCCCAGAAGCTTGCCCAATAGCGTTTTTTTGGATCTTGATTAACGTCTTCAACCATACATAGTGAAGCACTAATTGCTGCTAAGTTAAGGGCATAACCACCAAAAGGAGCGGCAATGATATTAATTAATCCACTAATAGATAAAATAGGCTTGATCGGAGGTCGATATCCAAAACTATGCAGCATTGCAATACCTGGCAAATTTTGAGCTGCCGTTGTGACAATGAATAAAGGCAAACTAATAGCAATCACTACTGACCATGAAAAATCAGGTTGAATAAATTGCCATTCACTCCACTGCCATTCAATTGTTTTATTTTCAATAAGTTGTAATTGCCATGCGAGAATAATGGCAACTAAAGTGACGATTAATAATGTCCACTGAGGTGCAAAGCGCTTAGCCAATAGATAGCTGATCAACATGGCAATAATCAAGTTCGGCTGTAAGTTTATTTGTTCAAAAACTGAAAAACCAAAAGACAGTAAAATACCGGCTAACATAGCAGAAGCTAGTTGTGAGGGTAACCATTTAAATAACCTATCTAAAGGAACCAATAATGGGAAAAAACAGAGTAAAACAGCACTAACGATAAAGCCTGCAATAGCTTGATTAAGAGTAAACCCCTGTACGTTAGCAATTAATAACGCCGCTCCAGGTGTCGACCAAGCAATTAAAATAGGAGCGCAGTAATGCCATGACAGCAGCATACTTAAGCTTCCCATACTGACACCAAGTGCTAAAAACCAGCTCGCGACTAAGTTAGCATCTCCACCTAAATTAATCACCGATTGATATATTAATGCCACTGAGCTAGAAAACCCGACAATCACCGCCATTAAACCTGCACTCATTGCTGCAATTATTGCATTGATGGGTTGCCAAACTGCTTTCATAATATATCCTGTGCGTTATAACGTATTAAGTTTCAAGTTAACACTGACTGTTATAACGCACAAGGAAAATATGTCGAACATAATTAATAAAACAGTAGCAGCACAGTTAAAAAAAATTCGTGCAGAAAAAGCGTGGAGCTTAGAAAAAACAAGCCAAGCCTGCGGTGTTTCTAAAGCGATGTTAGGCCAAATTGAACGGGGAGAGTCTAGCCCGACTGTGGCTAAACTATGGAAGATCGCAACAGGTTTTTCTTTGCCATTATCTTACTTCTTGCAACAGGAAAGCTTAGTCCCTGTTAACCATGATATTGATGTACAAATCAGTGATGCACAAAATAATGGAGAGTATATCGGTGATGCTAAGCAATTAAATAAGCCTATTAATACATTGGTTGAAAACTTTACCCAAGATAAAAATCTTAGTATTGATACTATATTTACTTATGATAATGACACAGGAATAGAAGTTTTTGAATTAACTTTTGCTGTCGGTCACCAGCAACAATCTACCCCTCATCAACTAGGTGTTATTGAACATATTATTGTGACAACCGGTACTATGCAGTATTTTGTGGATCAGAAGTGGACCACATTAAAAGTGGGCGATAAAGCGAAGTTTTATGCGGATAAAGCACATATATATCGTAACATTGGTGATATTCCGCTGCATTTTCTTAATATTATTCATTATCCTAAGTGACTTAGTGTTAAATTTATAATCGCTACTGACAGGTTTTTCAATATCAAAAATGGATTGTCTATTTTATAAAAAATCAGGAATTAATTGGCAATGAAGAGAATAAAACAATTATTGATTATTTGTATCGGGCTAAGTATGTGCATCGGTGTGCAGGCTGACCAAGCACAACGCGTGAGCCAAAAAGAAGCAACGCTAGCGTTACAGTTTTTAAAAGATGAAAATATTCATCTTATTAAAAAATTCTGTACACCCTGCGGTGACCAATTGCCGCAGAATGTGCTGATCGATACAGTAACAATACAGGATGCGCATTATAAAGGTTTATGGGAATTAGTCGTTAATGGACAAGCCATTGATCTTGCTTATTATTACTTGCCAACACAAGACCGTTGGAAAAATTTTGCAAGGGTTGTCGATATTTATGTCGACGATATGCCAAAATATTTAGAAAGCAGTGCACTGCAGTTAAAAACTGAAGGGGCTGAAGGTTGGTATATTGATAAAGAGAGAAAGATAATCAGTAGTAAAGAACTAACAGTCGGTTCGCTTATGGCATTGTTAGGGCGAGGGCAGCATCAGAAGCTTACTGTCTTTTTTCAAGCTACGGATAAGTTAGCCTGCGAAGATGGATCGTTAAAAGATAATAAAAGTTTGCCGATGTACCTTAATGGGACCTTAGTAAAGTTCAAACAACAGTGTAATGGTGACGTATTAACTTTTTTTGCAGAGACTGAAGCGGGTAACGATTTTGTGCTAGAGCAGTTTATACAAGAGTCAGAAGTAAAGTTAAGTCCTTATGCGACACAGGATGCTTTTGTTTTTATTAACAAAGGTTTCGAAAAGTTATATAAACGTGCGCTTTTAATCGCACGTTAAAGGTTAAAATTCTATCAATTTTCAGAAGGTACAGAATGACAATGGTTAGCATTTATTATTTAGAAATGAAGCAGGCTGAACAGCTTAAACCCAAACAGCCGATTCCTGGGCTAACCATTGCCGAAGCAGAAATTAAGAATTATCGTTTTAACCGGTTTTTATATTCCTTGGTAGGTGAGCAATGGCAATGGTTTGATAAACTTAATGATACCGAAAAAACTTGGAAAGCCTATGCTGAACGTGATGAATTGCGTACTTGGGTAGCTTATTATCAAGGTAGTATTGTTGGATATTTTGAGCTCGAGATAGGTGACCAGCAAGCAGTAGAGATTAAATATTTTGGGTTAGCGCCTGAATTTATCGGCCAAGGTTTTGGTGGATATTTATTAACTTATGCCATTCAGCAGGCTTGGACAGTATGTCATGCAAAGCGTGTTTGGGTTCATACCTGTAGTTTAGATCATCCAAGTGCACTGGCTAATTATAAAGCCAGAGGATTGGTTTTGTATCAACAAAAACAGGAGTAGGTGCCCGTTAAAGAAAATCATTCACAGGCTTTAATTTTTCATCACTGCGTTATGTCTATTAAATTACTATGGTAGCTGAAATACACTGGTGGTAGGATGCCTACTTTTTTAGAGACAAACTATGCCAGCGAGTTTATGCTTTTTAATTGCTACCTTTTTATGGGGTAGTTCATTTGTTGCTTTGAAAGCGGCAATTGATATTTATCCACCTTCCTTTGTTATTTTTTTGCGGATGTTAATTACTCTCCTCATTTGTTTTTGTTTGAAGCCTTGGATAAAACGCTTTAAATATCAGCAAGGTGATTGGAAGTGGTTATTAATGATGTCTTTAGCTGAACCTTGCTTATATTTTTTATTTGAAGGTTATGCCATGCAATATACCTCTGCCTCACAGGCCGGTATTATCGTTTCATGCTTACCTTTAATGGTCGCTTTTTTTGCTTTTTTTCTGATCCAAGAAAAACTCAGTAAGCAAATTATCATCGGATTTGGGTTGTGTATTGCGGGTAGTATTTTATTGAGCCTCGTTTCGCCTAATACAGACCATGCCCCTGATCCTTTATTAGGTAACACATTAGAATTTTTAGCCATGGTTTGTGCTGCATTTTATGTTGTTAGCATGAAACACTTATTGAATCGATATTCAGCGTTATCTTTAATCGCTTTACAGGGTTTATCTGGTACGCTGTTCTTTGCGCCATTCTTATTATTCATTGAGTTGCCTGCACAACATGATGTTAATGCGTTATTAAATATTCTTTATTTAGGCTCTGCAGTGACCTTAGGTGCCTATGGTATGTATAACTATGGATTGGCACGATCTTCAGTATTAACCGCCGCCGCTTATTCTAATTTAGTCCCTATTTTTGCACTGTTGTTGTCAGCATTATTGTTGAATGAAATATTAACTGTTTGGCAGTGGGCGAGTATTGCTGTTGTCTTTATAGGTATTCTAGTCAGCAAGCGTCATGCTCATGTGGAACATGCTAATGTATAATTATATGCTAGTAAGTAAATACTCTGTTCGCATGTAAATAGTAGTTGCTGTTTACATTTTTTAAGGGATAGATTTCTATGAATTATCTGGCTCATCTACATATTGCAGAGGTTACAAATACGAGTTTTAGTGGTAATTTCCTAGGAGATTTTGTTAAAGGAAATCCTGAAGGATTGTTCCCTAAAGAGATTGTTGAAGGTATTAGATTACATCGTTATGTTGATAGTTTTACCGACAAACATACCCAAGTACTTGCTGCTAAATTATTATTTCCTCAATCATTGCGTCGATACGCTCCTATTGCATTAGATATGTTTTGGGACCATTTCTTGGCACGACATTGGTCGTCTTTCCATGCTTTATCTTTAGCTGAATTTTGCCAATTAGCAGAGCAAAATATTATTAAAGAAACAAACAATAAAGACGTATTGTTACCGGAACGATTTTTACGTGTTAATCATTGGGTTTGGCAAGATAAATGGTTGGAGTCGTATCAAAAAACTTCTAATATTGAATATGCCTTGCAACGCATGGCAACTCGCAGTGAACGAATGGCACCATTAGCGGAGACGGGCAAAATATTAAATGAGCATTACAACCAACTCAGTGATATTTTCTTTGAATTATATGGACATGTTTTACAAGCGAGTGATGAGTTTGTGGTTGATTATCGAAATTAACAGCTTTGATGCCCTTTCAATAGAGTTTGGTGAATAGAGCTCGGAGTGAATACAAAAAAGGAGACTAAATAGTCTCCTTTTTCATTTATTGACAAATAGCTCTCATTTATTAAGAGACAAAAGTATATTATTTTTCAGTAAACAAATGCTTAATATTTTGGAAGTCACTTTTACCTTCGGTGATCTCTTCAACTGATAAACCTGATACTTCATGTGGAAAAACTAACCATTCTTCGGACTCATGAATATAATAATCTGGCACCATATCAACGGCTTTATTTTTAGGCTTGTAATAAGGTGTTGCAATACGTACATCACGTGGCATGTTTAAACGCATCACTTCAGTTAACTTCTCTGTTAACGCAACAACACTGCGGCCAGAGTCAAAAACATCATCAACGATTAATAAACCATCGTCAGCATTGGCATTTTCAATGATGTAATGTAAACCATGTACTTTAATGGTTTTGCTTTGCTTACCAATCCCATAATAAGAAGAAGTACGTACCGCGATATGATCTGTTTCTACTTTTTTGTAGTCAAAGAATTCTTGAACTGCAATGCCAATTGGAGCACCACCACGCCAAATACCAACAATAAACTGTGGGCGAAAACCGCTATCGTATACTTGTGCAGCAAGACGAAATGAGTCTTCAAGTAATTGTTGTGCAGTGATAAAGACTTTGTCAGACATATCATTTTCCTCTGGAATTAATTTAGTCGCGCAGTTTAAACTAAAAAAGACCTTCGTGCACAATTTGCTCAATAAAAATAATGATCGAAAGTAACTTTACAGGAGATTCTAGGGTTTAACGCGATGCATAAAGTAAATTATGCCATTTAGCGAAGGATTGTTTATTGATCTTAGCGAAGTAATACCGATTGTATTGATATCTGTTGTTATACCAAGTCCACTAAATAACCGGTTAGCCTTATTCGTTAAATGTATCTTTTGTGCATGAAATTGATTTATATTTCCTGTTCAATATTTGATTTGTTATTGAGTGAAATTGTTCTTAATCAGCAAAAAGTGCAGATAAATCGACGATACTGAACTGTTATCCATTGTCAGCGTAGCATTTATCTGCAGATCTATTTTTATTCGTTAACTTGGTTAACGCTGGTAGTGTCAGAAGCAAGATCACTTAAATTATCGAGTGTGGTTTGAGCGATACTCGTGAGGGCTTCTTTTGTTAAAAATGCTTGGTGACCAGTAAAAATAACATTATGGCAAGCAGATAGGCGTCGGAATATATCATCGGTAATGATTTCACTAGAGTGGTCATTAAAGAATAGATGCTCTTCTTCTTCATACACATCTAAGCCTAAACCGCCAATTCGACCTGATTTTAAAGCTTCAATGGCATCATGGGCATTTAACAATCCACCACGACTGGTATTGATAATAGTCACCCCATCTTTCATCAGCGCAAAAGTATCTTTATTTAATAAATGTTTATTGTCACTGGTTAATGGGCAATGCAAGCTGATCACATCGCTATTTGAAAATAGAGTCTCTAGGTCAACGTACTCTGCACCTAACGCTATTGCGTGTTTTGATGGGTAAGGGTCTGAAGCTAATATTCGACAACCAAAACCTTTAAAGATCGCCATGGTAGCAACCCCTATTTTACCAGTACCGATAATGCCGATCGTTTTACCATGTAAATTAAAACCCACTAGTCCCTCTAAAGAGAAATTAGCATCACGAGTACGTTGGTAAGCTTTGTGTGTTCGGCGGTTAAGTGTCATTAATAAAGCGATAGCATGTTCTGCGACTGCCTCTGGAGAATAAGCTGGAACACGTACAATCGTTAATCCTAGAGATTTGGCACAAAATAAATCGATGTTATTAAAACCTGCGCAGCGCATGGCAATATATTTAATACCTAATTGATGTAATTGCTTCAAAACCGGAGCACTTAAATCATCATTTACAAAAGCACAAATAGCATCAAAGCCAGAAGCTAACGCGACTGTTTGCAAGTTGAGCTGCGTATCGAAAAAGTTGATGCTAATAGGTGCTGAAATTAATGGCTTAAAGTGTTGAATATCATAACTGCGAGAACTGAACATGGCGACTTTCATAAAGGTGGCTCCCTATTAAATATTATTACTGAAATGAAGTTGTTATTTGTTGTAACCAAGATAGCAATGCATAATGTTTTATTGGTGAACTGAGTTTACAAAGAAATATTTGATCATCGTCCCATTTTATCACTAAGCTTAAGTAATACCAATCCATCTAACAATATGATCATTATTACTTTCCTTTATAAAAAAGGGGGCTCGATATTAATTAATGATGCTGCCGGACCTATTAATTTCAATGAATTTAATTATTTGCTAATAAGTGCAATAAATTTAACGTTATTATGGTCAACTAGGATCATGGTAGTGAACCTTTTATGTTTAAGTCAGCCATAAACCAATATGTAATTTTGCTCGAACTTTTAACTTAATGAATGATTAGGTTATGTTGTGTATTTTCTCGGAGTATTCATGCCCACTGTTAAACGTTATTTTTTGTTATTATTCTCTCTTTGTCTTTTTTCTATTAATGCATTAGCACTGGCGCCTGAAACAGGATGGATAAGTAATCTTAATCATCTTCCTGTCAAAGTTAATTTACAACTCACTGGTCAAGCTCAACAAAATACAGCCAATGCATTGTTAAATGTAAATCTCGATGTGGATTGGAAAACCTATTGGCGATCACCTGGAGAAGGCGGCGTTGCACCTACTTTTGAATGGAAAGCTGAATCGACCAACATAAAAGAATTTGACTGGTCTTGGCCTACTCCAAAACGCTACCCTGTACTAGGTGTTGAGACAGTGGGTTATAAAGATAAAATTCATTTTCCACTGCATATTACGGTTAACGATCCCGAACAACCTAGCCGATTAAAGGGGACGCTGACATTAGCTTCATGTACCACGATTTGTGTATTAACAGATTATAAGATTGATCTGCATTTTGATTTGACCCAATTAAGTATCAATGAAGACATTGCTTTTGCCTATGCTCAGGCTGTAAGTAGTGTGCCTATTCTCGTAGATCAAAGTGCTATTGATGCACAAAAAAACAATGCGAATATTACCCATATCAGTAGCTCATGGGATCAGTTTAATCAACAAGTAGTTGTGCAGTTATCCCATCAAATAGGTTGGCAGCAACCGGATCTCTTTATTGATAGTAGTGTCACTGAGTTAGACAATGTGTTTTTTTCTAAACCTACTCTCTCAGTATCTGAGAAACAGGTTACTGCGACCTTTGCAGCAAGCAGTTGGGGAGGAGAAGTTGATTTAAGTAATGCCGATGTAAATATCACCGTAGTAGATGATGGTGTTGCTGTCGAGGTTGCTACTACATTAGGTAAGCAAATTATTTCAACTAATGAAGAGTCTATTACATCTATTTTCTTGATTGCATTATTGGGAGGCTTAATTCTGAATATCATGCCCTGCGTATTACCAGTATTAGGCATGAAGTTAAGCTCTGTGTTAGGTATTGAAGCCAATCAACGAGGCAAAGTACGTAAACAATTTTTAGCCTCTAGTGCCGGTATTATTAGCTCTTTTTGGTTGCTAGCAGCTTTCTTACTGGTGCTTAAATTGTCAGGTGAAGCATTAGGTTGGGGTATTCAATTCCAAAGCCCTTACTTTATTACTTTTATGATTGTGGTGACGGCTTTATTTACTGCCAATATGTTAGGTTTATTTGAAATCCAACTACCTTCTTCGATGCAGACTTGGTTAGCAACAAAAGGTGGAAACTCTTATATTGGACACTATCTACAAGGCATGTTTGCTACCTTATTAGCGACTCCTTGTTCTGCACCTTTCTTAGGGACTGCTGTTGCGTTTGCCTTAGGTGCGAGTGCTTGGCAGTTATTTGCAGTCTTTACCGCCTTAGGTATGGGAATGGCATTACCTTGGTTATTAATTGCTTTGTTTCCTAGCATCGCATTGTTAATGCCTAAACCTGGTAAATGGATGGGAACAGTTAAAATTGTTTTTGGTGTATTAATTTTAGCGACTTGTTTATGGTTGGTGAGCCTATTAAGTAGCTTTATCAGCGTGTTTTATACTGTTTTGGTTGCATTGTTCGTATTGCTTTTATTGGCTGTGTTGATTATTAAAAAGCATGGCAAACGCACCTTTTTTATCATTTTCGGCATTTTTATGATGGTTGTTTCTGTTGTATTAATTGTTGGCAGTTTAACAGCTAAACATTGGGCGAATCCTTTACAGGATGAAATTAGTTGGGTGCCATTAGATGCACAAGTCATTCAACAGCAAGTTGATCAAGGTAACGTTGTTTTTGTGGATGTTACTGCAAAATGGTGCGTGACTTGTAAAGCTAATAAAGTAGGAGTTTTATTGCAAGACCCTGTGTATAGCGCATTACAAGAAAGGGGAGTGATCGCAATGAGTGGAGATTGGACTGTGCGATCAGACTCTGTCACTGCTTATTTACAATCATTTGGACGCTATGGTGTACCTTTTAATATCGTTTATGGCCCTGCGGCACCAAACGGTATTGAGTTATCGACTATTTTAAATAGCGAAGATGTCATTAATGCAATACAACAAGCAAAAGGGCAATAGGATGACAGAGAAGAAGATCAAAAGGACATGGCGATCACGATTTAAGTCTGTGTTGATATATTGTGCTTTTTTACTCGTTGTGACCTGGGGCGTTGATTTATGGAGAGCTCAGTCGATTGCTTCAGGTAAAGCTCCTGGGTTACTTACAATGAGTATAAAGGGTGAAAAAATTGATCTAACTGCCATCAGTCAAGATAAGCCAGTATTAGTTTATTTTTGGGCGACCTGGTGTAGTGTCTGTAGTACCGTTTCTCCCTCTGTTGATTTTGTAAGTGACAATATGCAAGTAATAACAGTCGCGCTAAGCTCAGGTAACGATAAACGTGTTCAACAATATTTGAATGCTAAAAATTATGACTTTACTGTTATCAATGATAGTAAAGGGTTAATTGGGCGCACATGGGGGATTAGTTTGACACCAACCTTGATGGTTATAGATAAAGGACAAATTACTTCTGTGACAACTGGTTTTACTAGCCCCTTTGGTATGTGGGCGAGAATGTTATTAAGTTAAGCCTTTCAGATTCAGCCTTTCTTAGGTTCAAATAATAAAAACTAACATTAATCAGTTATCAATTAATGTTAGTTTTATTTTTTTATTTAACCGTTACTTCTTCATTTAACAGTTATTTATCAAGCGTAGGGCCGGCAGATAATAATACCTTACCTTCTTCCTTGTCCGTATAACGTGCAAAGTTATCAATGAATAGATGTGCTAGTTTTTCAGCTTTCTCATTCCATTGCGACGCATCGCTATAAGTATCTCTAGGGTCTAAAATATTGCTGTCTACATTAGGTAATGCAGTCGGTACTTCTAAGTTAAATAGTGGAATCGTTTTAGTTTCAGCATGTTCAATTGATCCATCTAGAATTGCATCAATAATTCCGCGTGTATCTTTAATTGAAATACGTTTACCTGAACCATTCCAACCTGTGTTTACTAAGTACGCTTCTGCACCACATGCTTCCATTCGTTTTACTAATTGTTGTGCGTATTGAGTTGGATGTAAGCTCAAGAATGCAGCACCAAAACAAGCAGAAAATGTAGGAGTCGGCTCTGTGATACCACGTTCAGTACCAGCTAACTTGGCAGTAAAACCAGATAAGAAATGATATTGAGTTTGTTCTTTAGTTAATTTTGAAACCGGTGGTAAAACCCCAAATGCATCTGCTGATAAAAAGATTACTTTTTGCGCGTGTCCACCTTTAGAAATTGGTTTTACTATGTTCACGATATGATCTATCGGATATGAAACACGTCCATTTTCAGTTTTACTTGCATCGTCATAATCAACTTCACCTTGCTCGTTAATCATCACATTTTCTAATAAAGCATTACGTCGAATTGCACCATAAATATCAGGTTCAGCTTCGGCGCTTAATCGAATAGTTTTCGCGTAACAACCGCCTTCAAAATTAAATACACCATCATCATCCCAACCATGCTCATCATCACCGATTAATGCACGTTTAGGATCCGTTGAAAGTGTTGTTTTCCCTGTTCCTGATAAACCAAAGAAAATTGCCGTATCGCCAGCTTTGCCTATATTTGCAGAGCAATGCATTGATGCCATACCATTCAGCGGTAATAAATAGTTCATCACAGAGAACAAACCTTTTTTCATCTCTCCGCCATACCAAGTGCCACCAATAACTTGTATTTTTTCTGTTAGATTGAAGGCAACAAAATTTTCTGAGTTGAGGCCATTTTTTTCCCAATCGGTATTAGTTGTTTTAGAGCCGTTCATTACAACAAAATCGGGTTCAAAATCAATCAGTTCTTCAGCAGTTGGGCGAATAAACATGTTCGTTACAAAGTGTGCCTGCCAAGCAACTTCCATAATAAAGCGTACTTTTAAACGAGAGTTGGCATTAGCACCACAATAAGCATCAACAACGAATAGGCGCTTACTAGAGAGTTGTTTTGATACAAGGCCTTTTAGATGTGCCCAAGTATCTTGATCAATTGCTTTGTTGTCATTTTTACCCTGATCACTCCACCAAACGGTATCGCGAGTCGTATCATCTTTTACTATATATTTGTCTTTCGGTGAACGACCAGTGAAGATGCCTGTATCAACTGCTACAGTGCCATTATTAGTAATCGTACCTTTTTCATAACCACTTAATGAGTCTGCAGTTTCTTCTGTAAATAAGGTTTCATAACTAGGGTTGTAAAGAACTTCTGAAACATCGGTAATACCGTACTGTTGTAACTGTTTGGTCGATAGTGCTATTTGGGTCATAGTTAGCTCCATTATGACTTGTAATTTTATTGTAAAAGAAATGAAAACAAGAGTGTGTAGGGTAGGTGAATTGAAGTTATTTTTGTGGGAGCAGGCTCAAATAATCGATTAAAAAAAAGCCATAATAAAAATTATTATGGCGACTTCGTGATGTGACAACAGTAGTTGACCAAATTAGTGTTTTTGATCCGTAGAAGTGAATAAAATCTGTAGATCTTTTTCTTTAAATGAATAAGTTGTTGCGCAATATTCACAACGCATATCAATACTCTCTTGCTCTTCTAAAATTTCTTTTATTTCAGATTCTTGAAGAGATGCTAATGACGATAGACAACGC
Source organism: Vibrio sp. 2-Bac 85 (assembly GCF_037546705.1). Taxonomy (NCBI): domain Bacteria; kingdom Pseudomonadati; phylum Pseudomonadota; class Gammaproteobacteria; order Vibrionales; family Vibrionaceae; genus Vibrio; species Vibrio sp. 2-Bac 85. The sequence continues at coordinate 89,671 of NZ_JALAAB010000014.1, forward strand.
TCTTGAGAGCAACCACATTTAAAGCTAATTGGTTGTAGCTCAAATAAACGTACTTGTTCTTGATGATACAAACGGAATAATAGTTCATCATTTTTCAAGGTGAAAATTTCTTCCGCTTTAATGGTGCCGGCTAACGCACAAACATGCGCAAAATCTTCTTCATGCGTATCACTATGAGCGGGTAATGTTTGTATTAATAATCCTGCTGCTTGTGCAGGCGTTGTTTGACTATTCGCAAATAAACTGATTTTGGTCGCTAATTGCTCTGACTGTACAAAATAATCTTCTAAACACGCCGCTAAACTATCTTTTTCTAATGCCACTATACCTTGATATCGTTCACCATTATCTGGAGTGATAGTTATCATCAAGTTGCCTTTTCCAATTAACTGTGAAAAAGATAATCCAGTGGTATCACCTTGGTAACGCGCAGTGCCACGTACTTCTAAATCTTGATTGGCATTAATAACAGCCATGCTCAACGGACCATCACCCTGTATTTGAACTGTAATTTTTCCCTCAAATTTTAAAGTCGCCGTTAATAAGCTGGTCGCAATTAACAATTCACCGATGGTATTGGCTATTTCAACAGGATAGTCATGATTATTGATACATTGTTGAAAAGCATTGTGTGCTTGTGCAATTTCGCCGCGAATTTCAAAATCATCAAATAGGAAGCGTTGTAGTTGGTCTGTCATAGTTTCTCTCAATATTTATTCTGCAACGATTAATCAAAATTCGCTGTATTACGTTGTGTTTTTGCGTGTATTAATTCACGGCGTTCTTTTTTATTGGGCTTACGGTCTGGATGTGGTGCATTTTGTAAGCTGAGTTTACGTAAAACTTGGTATTGTTCTCGCTTAGCGATACTTTTTTCTGTTTCTTTATAAAGTGTTTGCGCAATTGGCGCACCGCGACGGTGTTCTGAAATAGCTTCAATGCAGACTTCAAATAAAAGCTCACCCTGTCGAATTGACAATAATGCCCCTAGCTCTACGTTTTTGCTCGCTTTACAGCGCTGGCCGTTATAATGAACCTTACCGCCTTGCACCATTTCACGAGCTAAGCTGCGGGTTTTATAGAATCTTGCAGCCCACAACCATTTGTCTAACCGTACTGTTGTTTCTTTCATATTTTTCACTCAAAAGTGGATTTTAGTTTAGCAAAAATCAACTTTGTTATTAAGTTAAAAGAAAATAATGAATTATTAAGGTAATTAAATTGGGGCAAAATTTGATAAATCAAGGCATAGTTGTGTGATAATGCTATATTCAAAGGGCTATTCTATCGCCAACTAAAGCATAAAGTTCCAGGATAGATCTCATTATTCGAGCTTGTCTGGTTATGTTGATTTATAAAGATTGGCGTTAGCATTAGTATAGTAAATAAGAATGGTTAAGATTCAGTGTAAATAAATAGGATGAAAAGAGTGGCGATAATATCCCTACTACCGAAAATAATATTGGCAGTTATCTGTGCTTTAATCGTCTATCAGATAGCGTTATTTACTTGGGCTGTCTATCCCACAAAAGACAGTTCATATGAGTGGACTCCTCCTACTTTAACTTCAAAAAATAAAGCAGTGCTTTTAAGCTCGGAAAAACTACAACAGCAACAATTGTTTGGGGAATTGAAAGAGCAACGTATAAAAACAATACAACCCGATAAAACCGATGCACCTAAAACGCGTTTAAAACTGACCTTAGTTGGTATTGTTGCGGCTTCAGACCCTAAGCTCTCAAGTGTGATCATTGAATATAAAAATGTTCAGGATAGTTATTTTATTGATTCTGAAATTGAAGGGACTGATGCAAGTGTAAGTCAAATATATAATGATCGAATTATTATTTCAGTAGGTGGTGAGGAACAAACATTAATATTAGATGGTCTAGAACAATCTAATAAAAGAATGGCCAGAATTGAAAATGAGCAAGCATCTACAAAAGGTCAAACTAGAGCAAGTAATAGAACAGAAATTGCACTTGATAGAAAAGCATTGTTGGAAAACCCTAGCAAGCTGCTCGATTATATTAGAATCTCCCCCGTTAGAGAAGGCAATCAGATTCAAGGGTATCGTGTTAGTCCCGGTAAAGATCCTAGTTTATTTGAAGAAGCAGGATTACAAGAAGGCGATTTAGCAGTGGAACTAAACGGTATTGATTTAACCGATATCAGCCAAGCGATGGGGCTAATGAAAGAGTTCCCCACCATGACAGAAATGAGCTTAACCGTTGACCGCGATGGTGAGTTAAACGAGTTATTTTTTAGTATTCCGTAGTATAAAAATAAGTTTAAGCTGCTGAAACAAGTAAACAATGAGGTTGTTGTAATGATTTTAGGGATAAAGAAAAAATTGGTTGGATTGATCGGAGCCAGTATTTTTGTTTTGTTTTCACAGGCCACTTTGGTACAAGCTGCTGAATATTCAGCGAGCTTTAAAAATGCTGATTTGAATGAATTCATTAATATTGTCGGTAAGAACCTGCAAAAAACGATTGTTCTAGACCCAGCAGTGCGTGGAAAAATCAATGTTCGAAGCTATGACTTACTGAATGAACAACAATACTATCAATTCTTTTTAAATGTTTTGGAAGTGTATGGATTTGCTGTTGTTGAAATGGACAATGGGATCCTTAAAGTTATTAAAGCAAAAGACGCTAAAGTGGCCGCGATTCCCGTCGTAGATGATGGTAGTCGCTTTAAAGGTGATGAAATGGTCACGCGAGTCGTGCCTGTTATTAATGTCTCGGTGCGTGAACTTGCACCGCTTTTACGTCAATTAAACGATAGTGCTGGCGGTGGGAACGTCGTCCATTATGATCCTTCTAACGTTATTATGATCACTGGTCGTGCTGCGGTTGTTAATCGTTTAGTTAAAATTATTCAACGTGTTGATAAAGCTGGTGACCAAGAAGTTGATATTGTTAAACTAGAGTATGCAAGCGCGCTAGAAATGGTCAATATGATCAATTCTATCCAGCAAACACCAAAAACCTCAAAAAGTAGTACTAGCAGTGTACTTAAACCGAGATTAGTCGCCGATGAGCGGACTAACTCTGTGATTGTTAGTGGTGAGCCTAAAACACGTGCCCGTGTCATTAAATTAGTGAGGTCACTGGATAAAGAACTAAAAAATAATGGTAATACACGTGTTTTTTACCTTAAATATGCCAATGCAAAAGAAGTTGTAGATGTGTTAACGGGTGTTAGTAAAGGTATTGAAGATGCGTCTGGCGGTCAGTCTGGGTCGTCTAAAAACGCATCTTCTTTAAATATTCAAGCGCATGAGGGGACGAATGCAATTGTGATTTCAGCGCAGCCTGCCTTGATGTCATCATTGAGTAGTATTATTCGTCAGCTAGATATTCGTCGAGCACAAGTATTAGTAGAAGCAATTGTGGTTGAAGTGTCAGAAGGGAATGGTATCAACTTAAGTGTGCAATGGGCTTCTACAGCAGGTGCTGGCACGCAGTTTAATGATAATGGCGTGACCGCGAGCGAACTTGCAACCGGTGTTTATGCGATTAACAATGATGAAGACGATTATGAAGATCTCGCTTCATCGCTGGCTTCCATTGTTGGTGGTGTGGCTGGTTATGTGGGTAATGATTGGGGAGTTATTTTACAGGCGTTAAGCACGACAACGGGTTCTAATATTCTTGCAACTCCCAGTCTGACAACGCTTGATAATCAAGAAGCTAGTTTTATTGTGGGTGATGAAGTGCCTGTATTGACTGGCTCTACGTCCAGCTCTTCGAATGATAATCCTTTTCAAACCATCGAGCGTAGAGAAATTGGTATAAAACTGAAGGTCACACCACAAATTAATGAAGGCGACTCTGTGCAAATGGTGATTGAGCAAGAAGTCTCGAACATCAAAGGAAAAACCTCGGTAGATATTATCTTTGCTACTCGCGCAGTAAAAACGACTGTGTTAGCTAAGTCGGGTGAAACCATTGTTATTGGCGGATTAATTGATGAAACAGTGAATGAAACCGTTGATAAAGTGCCGTTATTAGGTGATATACCTTATTTAGGGCAGCTTTTTCGATCTACTAAAAGTAGCACAGAAAAACGTAATTTAATGATTTTCTTACGTGCAACGATTATTAGAGATGATCAAACTATGATGGAGCTGAGCCAACGTAAATATGGTTTAATTCGTCAAATACAATTAGGCCAAACTGAAGATGGCATTGAATTGATGCCAAATAGTAATGTACCAGTATTACCTGAATGGGGACAACCTGTTGAAATAGACCCTAACATGTTCCGTAAAAACCAAGAATATAATAAAGCGAAGCAAGAGGCTGCACAAAACAAAGAAGATACAGGCCAAGTGAATGAGTAATTTAAGCGATATCGAAGCAATTGAAGAAGCTGAAGTAGTAGAGTTTACTCCTTCAGGTCAGTTGCCTTTTGCTTTTTCTAAAAAACATGAACTAGTCATGCAACATAGTGGGCAGCAGAGTGAGTTGTGCTTTAAAAAAACACCCAATGTTGAACTGTTGATAGAAGTGCGTCGTGTTATTGGTCATGCTTTTACTACTAAACAAGTAGAGAGTGAGGTATTTGATAAGTTAGTGGCTCGTGCTTATCAATCATCTTCCTTAGAAACGCAACAATTGATGGAAGACCTAGGCGCGGACGATTTCTTTACTTTGGCCGAAGAACTACCTGCTAACGATGACTTATTAGAAGCTGAAGATGATGCACCGATTATTAAATTAATTAATGCGATGTTAGGTGAGGCGATTAAAGAAGAAGCGTCTGACATTCATATTGAAACCTTTGAGCAAACATTAATTATTCGTTTCCGTATTGATGGCGTATTACGAGAAATATTAAAACCACATCGCAAATTAGCTGCACTGTTAGTGTCACGTATTAAAGTCATGGCAAAACTGGATATTGCTGAAAAGCGTATTCCACAGGATGGGCGTATTTCACTACGTATTGGGGGGCGAGCAGTAGATGTGCGTGTTTCAACTATGCCTGCGAGTTATGGTGAACGTGTTGTGTTGCGTTTATTAGATAAAAATGCAGTTAAGCTAGAGCTTTCTACATTAGGCATGACCAAAGAAAATCACGTATTATTACAAAATCTTATCCATAAACCACATGGCATAGTATTAGTTACTGGACCCACTGGTTCCGGTAAAAGTACTACACTTTATGCTAGCCTATTAGAGATCAATTCTAGAGATAGAAACATCCTCACAGTAGAAGACCCTATTGAGTATGCCATCGATGGTATTGGTCAAACCCAAGTTAATACCAAGGTTGATATGACTTTTGCTCGTGGTTTACGTGCTATTTTACGTCAAGATCCTGATGTTGTGATGATTGGTGAAATTCGAGATCTTGAAACCGCTGAAATCGCAGTACAAGCGAGTTTAACTGGGCATTTAGTATTATCTACATTACACACTAATACTGCAGTAGGTGCGGTGACGCGTTTACGTGATATGGGCGTTGAACCATTCCTTTTATCTTCTAGTATTTTAGGTGTGCTAGCACAGCGCTTAGTACGCCGTTTATGCCCGCAATGTAAAGCTCCGCATTCAGCAAGCCCTTCCGAAAAAGAAATATTGGGTATTACCGAGCTTGAAGAAGCCACTATTTATCGTCCTGATGGTTGTCGTCAATGTAACCATACGGGATATCGAGGACGTACGGGGATCCATGAATTATTAGTGGTTAATGAGGTGGTAAGGGAGTTAATTCATACCGGTGCTGGCGAGCAAGCTGTAGAACGAGAAATTCGTAAAACCTCTGCGAGCATTCGAGATGATGGACTTAAAAAAGTATTACAAGGTCAAACCACGTTAGAAGAAATTTTACGTGTGACTAGAGAGGATTAGTGGCTACTTTTTCCTATAAAGCGTTAGACGCAAAAGGCAAACAAACCAGAGGAACACAAGAGGCTGACTCTGCTCGTATGTTGCGTCAACAATTGCGTAATGTAGGCTTGATGCCCTTAGAAGTTGAAGCCATTGCCTCAAAACGCAAAAGAGCTGGTAAGGCTTTTATTCAAAGTAAAATAAAAACAGCTGATTTAGCCTTGATCACTCGTCAGCTGTCTACTTTAGTCGCTTCTTCTATTCCCCTTGAAGAGTCATTGCAAGCAGTAGCTGAGCAATGTGATAAGCCTAAAATTAAAAGCATGCTAGCGTCGGTACGTGGTGGAGTGATTGAAGGTTATACACTCGCAGATAGTATGCGCAATTACCCTATGATTTTTGATGATCTATTTTGTGCGATGGTTGCTGCGGGAGAGAAATCAGGGCATTTAGAAAAAGTACTAGATAGGCTTGCTGATTACGCCGAACAACGACAAGAAATGAAAAGTAAGATGATGCAAGCGTTGATTTATCCGATTGTATTAACCTTAGTGGCTATCTCTGTTGTCGCTATTTTATTAACGTCAGTAGTGCCGCAGGTTGTTGGCCAGTTTCAACATATGGGAGCAGACTTACCGGGATCGACACTTTTTCTTATTGCTGTTAGTGACGCAGTGAGTGCCTATGGTTTGTATTTTTTAGGTTTGTGTATTATTGCCTTATTACTATTTAAATATTACTTACGCAAAGCCAGTAATCAACTACGATTTGATCGTTTTTTATTACGTATTCCTGTTGTTGGTAAGGTTGTTAATGAATTAAATACGGCGCGCTTTGCTCGAACATTAAGCATTTTAAATAGTAGTGCGGTGCCGTTGTTAGAGGCAATGGGGATCGCCGGAGATGTTTTAAGTAATCAATATATTCGTTTAAAAGTGAAGGAAGCTGCTGAACGTGTTCGCGAAGGTACAAGTTTGGGGAGAGCATTAGATAGTACTAAGTTGTTCCCTCCGATGATGTTACACATGATCGCCAGTGGAGAAAGAAGTGGTGAATTAGGTAATATGTTGGAACGATCTGCCGATAATCAAGACAAACAGTTCTCGGCACAAGTAACATTAGCATTAGGGATCTTTGAACCTGCACTTGTTATCTCAATGGCGGGGGTGGTTTTGTTTATTGTTACAGCCATTTTACAGCCAATTTTGGCTCTTAATAATATGGTTTCAGGCTAACTGAACTATACAATTTATATATTAAAAAAAGGTGAAAGCGTGAAAGATTTAAAACCAAAAATGAAACAAAAAGGTTTTACATTATTAGAAATCATGGTGGTTATCGTTATTTTAGGTGTATTAGCAGCAATGGTTGTGCCTAACTTAATCGGTAATAAAGATAAAGCAGATGTGCAAAAAGTTAAGTCAGACATTATTGCTTTAGAAAATGCATTAGATATGTATAAATTAGATAACAGTGTTTATCCGACAACGGATCAAGGTTTAGAAGCATTAGTCTCAGAGCCGAGCGCATCGCCTGCACCACGTAATTATCGTGAAGACGGTTACATTAAACGACTCCCTCAAGACCCATGGGGTAATGATTACATTCTAAATAGTCCGGGCGAGAAAAGTAAAATCGATGTACTTTCAGTGGGTCTTGATGGTGAAGAAGGGACTGATGATGATATCGGTACCTGGAACCTCAATGATAAATAATACATAAATGTATTTGTGACCATTCCAATGCGTAATGTGAAAGGTTTCACCTTATTAGAAGTCATGCTGGTATTAGTGTTAATGGGCATGATTTCTGTTGGTGTGGTCATGACATTAACCAGCTCAGGTAACACTGCGCAAAGCAGTCAATGGCATGCGCAACGTTTTAGTACTTTATTGCAGCTAGCACAGGATCAGGCATTAATTTTAAATACTGAATTTGGTATTGAGTTTAATGAGCAAGGTTACACCTTTGCTTTTTATGACTTTAGTAAAAGGCAATGGCAACCTTTAGTAAACTCGCGGATCAATGGTTATATAACATTCCCAGACAATGTTAGTGCTGAATATAATCTAGTGGGTAATGTTTGGGGGGAGTTAGAACAAGCACAAAAAAAAGCTGACTCTGATACTTTTGTAGAGCAATCATATTTAGTTAACATTGACGGTCAAACAAAACAGTCATCTATTAACCCACATGTTTTTATTATGTCTAGTGGTGAAGTGACACCTTTCAGTTATCAATTTTCTAGTACAGAGAATGTATCGCGTAAAATCACAGTTAAAGTGGGCATGAGCGGACAAATTGAATTAATTAATGAGTGATTTATGAGCAAATTATTCACTAATAACGGTATTAAAAAAGAGCAAGGTATGACCTTGCTAGAAGTAATGTTAGCGTTAGTGATTTTAGCTTCGGCTGGTATTGCGGTAATGCAAGCCGCTTCACAATCATTAAGTAATCAAAGTTATTTACAGCAAAAAACATTCGCAATGTGGGTCGCAAGTAATCGGCTTTCTGAACTTAAACTACAACAACAGTGGCCTGAATTACACTGGCGTCGAGAGGAAGTTGAGTTTGCGGATACTAAGTGGTACCTGCGCTTTCAAGGTGTTACCACAGGTAATACAGATTTTAGGGCATTAGATGTTGAAGTGAGTGACCAAAAAGATGGCCAAGCACTGGGGTATATAAGGACTTACATTGCCAAACCATAAGTACCATCAACAGGTTAAACAAAATGGTTTTACCTTAATCGAGATTTTGATTGCCATTGCTATTTTTGCAACATTAAGTCTTGCTGCTTACCAAATATTACAAGGTGTTTTACGCAGTGGAGAAATCAGTCGTGAGCATGATAAGCATTTAGTTGAAATTCAGCGTGGTATGTTATTAATTGAACGCGATTTTGTACAAATGGTGGCGCGTATTTCACGAACAGGTAATGTCGAAGATGAAAATTTACAAGTCTTGTATGCGGGAAAAAAAGTATTGGATTCAGACTCTGAAGGTATAGAGTTTAATCGCTTAGGTTGGACTAACCCACTTAACTTGTTGCCTCGTTCAACTATTTTACGAGTAGGCTATCGCGTTAAAAATAATCAATTACAACGTTTGTATTATTTACACCCAGATACTGTCGCGGGAGAGAAACCGGAGCAACAAGTAATATTAAATGATGTTGATAGTTTAAGTTTTAGATTTTGGGACGATGATTGGATAGATACTTGGAATGCAGATAAAACGATACCTAAAGGTATTGAAATGACTATTAACAGCCAACACTACGGTGAATTAAAGCGAATTTTTATATTACCTGATAGTTCGGTAGAAGATTAATGGCCAGATATCATAAGCAACGAGGTATTGCGTTAATCACTATTTTAATGATTTTAGCGATCATGGTGACCATTGCCGCCACTATGACAGGGCGAATGACCTCTAGCTTGTTGCGGACAGAAGGACTTTCGTATTCAGAAAAAGTATATTGGTATGGGCAAGCCACCGTGGATTTTAGTCGCATGGTATTAGAAGATGATTTTGCCGATAGTGAAGTGATCAGTCTAGATCAAATATGGGCTACGCCAGATATCGTTTTTCCTGTCGACGAAGGATCGATTACCGGTAATATGATCGATTACCGTCGTTGCTTTAATATTAATGCCATTGCCCAAGCTGACCAAGATGAAACTCGTGCTTTACCTATTAGCCAATTTCAAACGTTGCTGATTTCACTAGGTGTTGAAGAGTATGAAGCTGAAATAATTGCTGAGTCTACGCGGGATTGGCTGGATAATAACGATACTGTCGATGTTTCACAGGGTGCTGAAGATAGATATTACGAATCAGTGGGAGTACCACATTTAACCGCTAATCATTTGATGGTTGATGTTTCAGAGTTAAGGGCAATACAAGGGGTTACTGACCAGATTTATGAACGTATAAAACCTTTTTTATGTGCACTACCTGCATCAAATCAGTTGATTAATGTGAATACAGTTAACAAAAAACAAGCGCAAATACTATTTGCTTTATTTCCTCCTGAGTTGCTTATTACGATAGAGGATATTCAATCTATATTAGATGATAGACCAATTAGTGGTTGGGCATCTGTTGATGAATTTTTAGCATCAGAGTTAATTGCCGATAAGTTAATACCTGATGTGATCAGTTCACAGTTAAGTGTAACGAGTGATTTTTTTCAATTATTTGGTTTAGCAGAGTTTGATCAGCGAATAATGGTTTTCAAGCTATTATTTAAAATAGAGAATAAAAAAGCGACTACTATCCGTTTCCAATACGCAGGAGCTGAAGAGGTAGTTGGCATGGAGATGTTCAAGTGAGTGAACAATTAATTATCCGCTTAGCAAGTGAAGCACACCAAACTATCCATTGGTTAGTTTGGTCTGAAAGTGAAAAAGAGATCATTGCGTCGGGTGATTTAGATAATGCACAGGCGTTGAAATTGTTAACGGAAAAAGCGCAGTCTCGGAAAGTTATTTGTTTAGTACCTGGCGTCGATGTCACATTAAAATCAGTGGTAATTAAAGGAACCTATACGCGTCAAATGCAACAAGCTCTGCCTTATATGTTGGAAGATGACTTGGCTAGTGATGTTGATAAGTTACACTTTTCAGTGTTAGCTAAAGAAACAGATTTAGTTGAAATTGCCATTTGTTTTAAGAGTAAATTAACAATGTGGTTGGGTTGGTTAGCTGATGCCGATATTTTTTGTCAGCGTTTGATTCCTGAAGCATTAACATTACCCCTACCTATCGATCAAAAATGGCAAGCATTACAACTTGATCATCAATGGTTAATACGTACTGGTGAATACCAAGCTTGGTGTTGTGAAAGTGATATGTTGAATAACATTTTGCAATTACATTTATTAGATAAACCAGAACAGCAGATTGAAAGTTATAGTGCCATACCCAATGATTGTATAGGACAGTGGCAGCAAAAAGCAGTCATATTGCCAATGCAATTGTTAGCGGAAGGTTGCGTTAATAATCCTATCAACCTGTTAACCGGTGAGTTTAAAGTTAAAAAAGAAGGTAACTTGCAACTTGCTAAGTGGAAGCTACCTGCTATTGCCGCTGTTATCTTGTTTATTGTGGTATTAGTAAATGCTGTTATCACCACAAAACAAGCTGAGCGAAAAACCTTATTAGTAAAACATCAAGTAGAGACTCTCTACCAAAAAGCTTTTCCTAATCAATCACCTTTACGGTACAGCCGAATTAAGAAAAAATTAAAAGGTTTGTTGGCTGAATCATCAATCAGTACGCAGTCAGATGGTTTTTTGCCTATTTTAAATGATTTGATTCCAGTTTTTCAGGCGGTACCTAGCTTACAAATTTCAACGTTAAAATTTAATCGTGAAAACCAACAAATAAGTTTAGCGGTTAGTGCCGATAGCTTTCAGGCCTTTGAATTACTCGCCACAAAAGTTCCTGCTAAATATACGCTTGGCCAAGGGGCATTGAGTAATAATAAAAATCGTGTCAGCGGTGTATTAACGGTGAGGGTTAACTAATGTTTGAACAAATCAAAGAATGGTGGGACAACATTTCAGAAAGAGAGCAACAACTAACCTTTATATCGCTGGTGGTTGTATTTATTGCAGTTATTTATTTTCTTATTTGGCAACCTATTGCGACTAATTTAGCTGCGAGTCAGCAAAAACTACAACGTAGCGAACAAACGTTACAGTGGGTAGAAAGCAATGCCAATAAACTCGTTGTTGCAGGTGTTGGAAATAAGAAGACAACGGCTAGAAAACAAAATTTATCACAGTTGATTAGTAGCACCGCAAAGCGCAATAAAATTGTTATTTCTCGTATTCAAAACCGTAATGGCAGTGTTGATATTTGGATTAATCAAGTTGAGTTTAACCAGTTCTTAAAATGGATCACAGCATTACAAAATCAATACCAAATACAAGTTAATAGTGCTGATTTAAATCAGGATAAAACACAAGGTATGGTTAAGATTAACCGTTTATCATTAAGTTATTAGCATTGTAAAAGGGTTCAAATGAAAGTCAAAATCGCGATACTTTTTGTATTGGTTTACTGTGGTAGTTTGTTAGTTAACCTACCTGCTGCAGCTGTTGTAGGTTGGATGCCAGCTTCAAATGTTAAAATCAATAATGTTTCTGGTAGTCTATGGAATGGGCAGGCCAAGCAAGTAGTTATCAACCCTAAGGTTACGCTTCATAATGTGAAATGGGATGTTCAACTAAAAACATTATTAAATTTAGCAATAGGAGCCGATGTTTCCTTCTACAATGGCCCTAATAAAATGTCAGGCAAAGGTTTTGTAGAATATGGTTTAACAGGTGCGAGTGCGTCAAATGTTATGGTTGATTTAACCTCAGCAGAATTACTCACATTGATACCAACTAAATTACCGGTAAAAATAGAAGGTGATTTTTCTGCGGTTATTCAACAAATAAAGCAAGGTGACCCTTATTGTGAACAACTACAGGGCACCGTGGTATGGCATAATGCTTTTGTTTATAGCCAAATGGGTAATGTTGATTTAGCTTCTCCTTCCGTAGACTTAGGATGTGATAATGGCAATATTACTGCTTTTGTCACTCAAGAGTCTGAGCAATTAAACACTAACTTAGATATTAATCTTGGCGAAGGTGGTATATACCAATTAAATGGTGAAATTCAAGGCACAGATAAACTCCCTCCTTCGATAGCACAATCATTAACTTGGATTGGTCCTAAAAACGACAGCGGTGCCACCACTGTTAGTTTTAAAGGTGTTTTATAAGCTGTTTACTTCGTCTGTATTTACCTGTACTTACTCATGATAACTTCAACGTGCCGTCAAAAATCAGCTTGCCATTCAGTTTACTACCTTATGTAAATTGAATGGTGAGAGTCATAAATAAGCTTCATATATAGAGGCTTGTGGCTTTTTAATATTACTTTTAAGAGTACTTCAAATAATACTTCGAACAGTACTTCCTTTAGCAACTTCTGAGTTTTTTAAATAGATTTAAAGTCATTAATCTATTCAAACTAATATACACCGTATAAATTCCTATAAAAACCACGTGAAAGAGAAAACAGACCCTAGTAATTATCCATGTATAAATATACACTGTGTTTGTTTACAGTTTATTATTGCTTGGAGTTCATAATGAAAGAATTAACCAAACGCCAAGGCGAAGTCTTAGACGTTATTAAAGATCAGATTGCAAAAACTGGCATGCCTCCTACGCGTGTCGAATTAGCGAAAATACTTGGGTTTAAAAGCGCCAATGCAGCAGAAGAACATTTGAAAGCTTTAGCGCGTAAAGGTGCAATTGAAATATTGTCAGGCACCTCTCGTGGTATTCGTGTTGTTAGCGACCATAAAGATAATGAAATAGTGGCCGATGAAGGTTTACCTTTAATCGGTAAAGTCGCTGCTGGTGAACCTATTCTTGCTCAAGAGCATGTAGAAGCACATTACGATGTAGACCCCGCATTATTTCATCCCGCGGCAGATTTTTTACTGCGCGTTGAAGGCGAAAGCATGAAAGATATTGGTATTATGGATGGCGATTTATTAGCGGTGCATAAAACCCAAAATATAAACAATGGCCAAGTTGTTGTTGCGCGTGTTGAAGATAATGTCACCGTAAAACGTTTTTATCGCGACGGTAAGCAGATAACATTAAAAGCAGAGAATGCTTTATTTGACGCCATAAAGGTCGATTTAGAGTATCAATCTTTTGATATTGAAGGGATTGCGGTCGGTGTTATTCGTACTGCAGATTGGATGTAATTGGCAATTAGTGTTACTAATAACCATCTTCCAAACTTATAGTGTGAATTAAATGAAACGTTTAATAATAATTTTTAGTGCTCTGTTAATGATTTTATTTTTTATTATCGGTAGCACCCAATCTTTTCATTTAGTTCACAGTAAAACTACTACTAAAACTAGCACTAAAAATAGTGCCTTAGTGTTACAACAGACACGCCAGCCACTACCTGAATTTGCCTTTGAAAAAGCTGGGAAAGTCGCTTTTACAAACCAATCCTTAAAAGGTAAGTGGACCTTATTTTTTGTTGGTTATACTTATTGCCCCGACGTTTGTCCAACCACGTTAGCAGACCTAGACCGTATTTATCCAAGCTTAGCCAATGATCAAAATACAACCACACAAGTTGTATTTATTTCCGTTGACCCTAATCGAGATAAAGCAGAACAACTGGCAGATTATGTGCACTATTTTAATAAAGCATTTATTGGCGTAACCAGTACCCATAAACAACTTTGGCCATTTGTCACTCAATTAGGTTTAATTTATAGTTTGGTTGAAGAGGGCGAAACAGATGATTTTTATTTAGTTGACCATAGTGCTTCCATTGTTTTAATTAATCCCGAAGGTGAGTTTCATGCCACGTTTAAATCAACAATTAATGCACAGGGCATTAATCATGTTGATATGGATTTAATGGTTGAAGACATTAAAGCAATACAGGCTAACTACCAAAAGCGCTAATGTATTTAGTCAGCTTTTTGATCGCGACTAAATCAGTAGGGCTGTTTACCGTTTAGTTGATCAATCAGCTAAACAGTAGGTAACAGCAATTCCACTTAATAGCTGATCTATCTTGTTGATTAAACTGTATCACTTCTGCGTTAGACACTTTGCAAAGTGCTCAAGCATATGATCCGTAACTAGATTGATTCATTTTTCTGTTCAATATCAGATCATATACTGAATGTAATTAACGCTATAAAAGCTATCTTTAGATGAGAGCCGTTTATAATTTTTTTGTCCAAAATAATGCACTACCAAACTCAGGATCAAGCTGATAATCAGAAAAGCCAAGACGCTGATAAGCTTTGCAAGCAATGGCATTACCACTTAATACTTCTAACGTTATTTTGCAGCAATCTTGCTGTTTTGCGACTTCTTCAATTTTTTCAAATAAATGTTTAGTAAGGCCTTGGCCTCTAAAATCATTGTGTACGACAACATCATGAATATTAAATAATGGTTTACAGGCAAAAGTAGAGAAGCCTTCTATCGCTGTTAATAATGCAGCTGGATGGTTACCACTAAAAATTAAAACAATAAAAACATCATTTCTAGCAAGCAAGTTTGTGATTAAATTCTCTTTAGCAAAGTCACTCAAGTCTTCACCTCCACCCATTGGATCACAAGCATAATGCGACATTAAGCTTAAATAAGCCTGTGCATGTTGTGCATTATTTAAGTCCGCTACAACCGTTTGAATATTAAGCATTACTATTCCTTTTGTTTTTAATTATTGGTGTTTTTTTAGTCTAACTAATGTATCGAACTTATTCTACATAAAGTGAAGATAAGGTCGTGGAAGCATTAGCCGCACTAAAAATCGTGAAGGATCAACATAGAGAATAGTTAACTTTTGATAAGAAATAAGGTACTAAAAGTACAGGTGAAAAATAAATACAGGTGCTAAATTAGATTTAAGTATTTAAAAAAGTTATTTTAATGTTAGACTTCTAGATGTCTAAAAGGCCATTTTAAGGAAGTAATTATGCCAATTCGTATTCCAGATGATTTACCTGCATCAAGTATTTTAAAATCTGAAAATATTTTTACGATGTCAGAAACACGAGCTAGCCACCAGAACATTCGTCCTTTACGCGTTCTGATCCTTAATTTAATGCCTAAAAAAATTGAAACTGAAACGCAACTCATGCGTTTATTGTCTAATACTCCCTTACAAGTTGATATTGAACTGTTACGAGTGGATGCCAGAGCAACACGAAATACGCCGCAAAAGCATTTAGATAAGTTCTACGGTGATTTTGAGCGGATCAAAAATCAAAAATGGGATGGCTTTATTATTACTGGTGCGCCACTAGGCACCATTCCATTTGAAAATGTATATTACTGGGAAAAGTTCACGGAAATAGTTAACTGGTCTCGCCATAACGTTACCTCAACGCTATTTTTATGTTGGGCTGCACAAGCCGCATTAAACATACTTTATGGGTTAGAGAAAGAAACCCGTGATGATAAGCTCTCTGGTATCTATTCACATCGAACGTCATATCATCATCACCCATTAGTAAGAGGGTTTGACGATGAATTTTGGGCTCCATTATCTCGTTATGCTGAATTTAATAGTCGCACCATTAAAGACAAAACAGATTTAACAGTATTTGCAGATGCACCTGATGCGGGAGTCTATCTTGCGGCAAGTCCTGATTGTCGTCAGGTTTATATCACTGGGCACCCCGAATACGATGCAAATACATTAAATAATGAATATTTACGAGACCTCGAAGAAGAGTTAGATCCGGTCATGCCGATTAACTATTATCCGAATGATGATGAGAATGAAATTCCACATGCAATTTGGCGTAGCCATGGAAATCTCTTATATAGCAATTGGTTAAATTACTGTGTTTATCAGGTAACGCCATACGATCTCAGTGACTTAATATAAATTTTGTAAATAATTTATAAAGATGAAAAGTAGTACTGGAAAAGGTAAAAAGCTCTCCTATAATTATTAGTAGCTAAGAGAGCTTAAGAGGAGTAAAGTCAAAGATAGGCAATGCTTCTGCGCAGTTAGCAGGTTGGTTATTCAGGAAGCCTAGTTGTTAAAAGCAGCTTCACAATTGCATTAAATGCACTTGACCAATTTAAGCATTTTCACGTTAACAAACATAAAACGGAGGTATAAGATTATTTTAAATTTTACTCGTACCAGTGTACTAAAACCGTATCAAAAACTGAGTTATTAATTTAAACACTCACCTACCCAACGGGGTAACTAGATACAGTTTTAGAAGTTAATACTGGTTGTATTCATTAATACAGGAGGATTAATTATTTTTACGTTTTATCATTTTATTGAAAGTGGGTGTCAGAGTTAGGAGTTTACATTAGTTAACTCATTGCCAACGGGCGTTTCTAACATTCACTTTTATCAAATTAGATAGTGGATTATTTGTAAAGTTTTACTAATATCAAGTGAGTTTTTATTATCGATATTAGTACCCCTCTTAATAGTCACAACTCAATTGTTCTTTATATTTTAAAGCGAGCTAAGCAGCTCGCTTTTTTTATATACAATTTTTACGATTCGATTGAAATCTTCCGCTTTAAGCTAATCCGTTTTTTCTGCACAGTATAGAGCACTCACCTAATATAATTGCTATTACTTTAGTGAATATATGACCTGTTTCAACCATCAAAAAATTCATAATTTATAACAGAATATTTCAAGATAGAAATGGCTTTGAAAGGTTATGAGTACAAGTTTTATGCTATTATTCACCCTCATTTTTTACTCAGAAAAAAGTAGCAGGGAACTCTATGTCGATAAGTGATCGTAGTGCATTAATTAAAGCACAGTTAGAAAAGCACATTCTTCTGATCGATGGTGGTATGGGAACCATGATCCAGGACCATAAATTTGAAGAAGCTGACTTTCGTGGCGAACGTTTTAAAGACTGGAAAAGCGACTTAAAAGGCAATAACGATCTATTAGTTTTAACGCAGCCAGAAGTAATTGCTAATATTCACCGTGAATATTTAGATGCGGGTGCAGACATTCTTGAAACCAATACATTTAACGCAACAACCATTGCTATGGCTGATTATGCGATGGAATCTATTTCTGCTGAAATCAATTATGAAGCCGCACGTATTGCGCGTCGTGTTGCCGATGAAAAAACCGATGAAACACCTGACCGTCCTCGTTTTGTCGCGGGTGTATTAGGTCCAACAAACCGCACTTGTTCAATCTCTCCTGATGTTAATGATCCTGCTTTTCGTAACGTTACTTTTGACGAACTGGTTGTTGCTTACATTGAATCGACTAAAGCCTTAATTAAAGGTGGTAGTGACTTAATTCTGATTGAAACTATCTTTGATACTTTAAACGCAAAAGCCGCTGTTTTTGCAGTTGAAACGGTATTCGAAGAGCTCGGTTATAAAATTCCTGTGATGATTTCCGGTACGATCACCGATGCATCGGGTCGTACATTATCAGGTCAAACAACAGAGGCCTTCTACAATTCATTGCGTCATGCTGAACCCCTAACATTCGGTTTAAACTGTGCTTTGGGCCCCGATGAGTTACGCCAATATGTGCAAGAAATGTCGCGTATCTCAGAAACTTATGTTTCTGCACATCCTAATGCCGGTTTGCCAAATGCCTTTGGTGAATATGACTTAGAAGCCGATGAAATGTCGGTGCATATTAAAGAGTGGGCTGAAAGTGGCTTTTTAAATTTAGTGGGCGGTTGTTGTGGTACAACGCCTGCGCATATTAAGGCGATGGCTGATGCCGTTGCGGGTATCAAACCGCGTGAATTACCAGAGATTGAAGTTGCTTGTCGTTTAAGTGGTTTAGAGGCATTAACTATTCGCTCTAGCTCACTTTTTCAAAATGTTGGTGAGCGAACAAACGTAACGGGTTCTGCCCGTTTTAAACGTTTAATTAAAGATGAATTATACGATGAAGCGCTTGAAGTCGCCTTGCATCAAGTAGAAGCAGGCGCAGATATTATCGATATTAATATGGATGAAGCGATGCTTGATTCATTATTTGCGATGAAGCGTTTCTTAAACCTATGTGCTTCTGAACCTGATATTTCACGTGTGCCAATCATGGTCGATTCTTCTAAATGGGAAATTTTAGAGGAAGGCCTTAAGTGTGTTCAAGGTAAAGGTATCGTTAACTCAATCAGTATGAAAGAGGGCGTTGATAACTTTATTCACCAAGCCAAATTGATTCGTCGTTATGGTTTTGCCGTAATTGTGATGGCCTTTGATGAAGATGGACAGGCAGATACGCGCGAGCGTAAATATGAAATTTGTAAGCGTTCTTATGACATTTTAGTTAACCAAGTTGGCTTTCCACCGGAAGATATCATTTTTGACCCTAATATTTTTGCTATTGCCACGGGGATCGAAGAGCATAATAACTATGCTGTAGACTTTATTGAAGCAGTGAAAGATATTAAAGATAACTTACCTCATGCAATGATTTCTGGCGGTGTTTCAAACGTATCTTTCTCATTCCGTGGTAACAATCCTGTACGTGAAGCGATTCACGCTGTATTTCTTTATTATTGTATTCAAAACGGAATGGATATGGGGATCGTAAACGCTGCACAGCTTGCGATTTATGATGATATTCCCAAAGAATTAAAAGATGCCGTTGAAGATGTGGTGTTAAATAAACATGCTAATGGCACAGATGCTTTATTAGAACTTGCAGAAAAATACCGTGGTGATGGCGCTGAAAAAGCAGATGATACCAAAGTATTAGAATGGCGTAGTCTGCCTGTTAATGAGCGTATTGCACATGCATTAGTTAAAGGCATTACAGAATTTATTGAAGAAGATACTGAAATTGCACGTCAAAATGCCGATATGCCAATCGAAGTGATTGAAGGGCCATTGATGGATGGTATGAATATCGTTGGTGATCTGTTCGGCGAAGGTAAAATGTTCTTACCGCAAGTGGTTAAATCTGCGCGAGTAATGAAGCAAGCTGTTGCTTATTTAAATCCATTTATTGAAGAAACTAAAGCAGTGGGTGCGACCAACGGTAAAGTAGTGATGGCAACCGTAAAAGGAGATGTACACGATATTGGTAAAAATATCGTAGGTGTTATTTTACAATGTAATAACTATGAAATTATCGACTTAGGTGTAATGGTACCCACTGAGAAAATCATTAAAACTGCGTTAGAACATAATGCGGATCTGATCGGGTTATCTGGTTTAATCACTCCATCATTAGATGAAATGGTGTACGTAGCAAAAGAGATGCAACGCCAAGGATTAACGATTCCATTATTGATCGGCGGCGCAACCACGTCGAAGGCACATACGGCAGTTAAAATTGAACAAAATTACGATCAACCCGTGGTCTATGTATCGAATGCTTCTCGTGCAGTAGGTGTATGTCAAAAATTATTGAATCCAAAGCATAAACCTGAATTTGTTGAAAAATTGAATTTAGATTATGACCGCGTTCGAGTACAGCATGCCAATAAACGCCCACGCAGTGCACCGATTGGTTTAACACAAGCACGTGCTAATGGTGCTAAATTAGATTGGGTAAATTACAAACCTACTGTGCCTAATCAATTGGGTGTGCAAGTAGTAAAAAATATGTCGATTAATGTATTACGTGACTATATCGATTGGACACCATTCTTCATGACGTGGGGATTGGCAGGTAAATATCCACGCATCTTAAAAGATGAAGTCGTAGGTGAAGAAGCGACACGCCTGTTTGCAGATGCACTCGCTATGTTAGACACGGTTGAAGCTGCCGGTGAAATTAGTGCATCGGGTATTGTGGGCATTTTCCCTGCAAATCGTGTTGACGATAATATTGAAATTTATAGCGATGAAACACGCACTGAAATCTTGCAAGTGAGTCATCAATTACGTCAACAAACAGAGAAAAAGCCACCCTTTGTGAATCACTCTTTAGCTGATTACATTGCACCTAAGTCATCAGGTGTCGCGGATTATATTGCAGCTTTTGCTGTAACAGGCGGGATTGGTGAGCGTGAAGTTGCTGAACGATATAAAGCAGATAATGACGATTATAATGCTATTTTAGTGCAAGCTGTTTGTGACCGTTTAGCTGAAGCTTTCGCTGAATATTTACATCAAAAAACGCGTAAAGAGTATTGGGGGTTTGCCGCAGATGAGACCTTAGACAACGACGATTTAATTCGTGAAAAATACCAAGGTATTCGTCCTGCTCCAGGTTATCCTGCATGCCCAGAACACAGTGAAAAAGCAGTGATTTGGGATTTAATGAATGTTGAGCAAGAAATTGGAATGGAATTAACATCAAGTTACGCTATGTACCCAGGTGCAGCTGTTTCGGGATGGATTTTCTCTCATCCTGAAAGTCGTTATTTTGCGATTGCTGGTATTCAACAGGATCAAGTAGAAGACTATGCACAACGCAAAGGGTGGGATTTACAAACTGCTGAGCGTTGGTTAGGGCCTAATATCGGTTAATATTTATAGATAGTGAACAATACCGGCAGTAACAGGCCGTATTGTTCATTATTGCTAAGTTAACATTAACCAAACTCCAACGCCGATCATTAAACTGCCTGATATACGGTTAATTAAACGTACATTTTCGGCACTAGCTAATAAATATTTCAACCCTTTACCACCTGCTGCATAGAGTGACATACAAATAAATTCAAAGGTCAAAATAATGGCCACAAGAATGACCATTTGTTGTGCTAAAGGCTGCTCATTATTGATAAATGGTGGCAACAGTGAAATCATAAAAGCCCAGCCTTTTGGGTTGGCAATCGCAGTAATAAAACCTTGCATAAAAAGGGCTTTATTATGCTGCTTTTTGGTGGGGTTATTTTCCGTACCAATTGCTAATTTCCCCTTTGATTGCAACATCATCACACCCAAGTACAAAAGATAGGTTGCTCCGATAAATTTAAAAATAGTAAATAGCCACGGATAGCTGCTAATTACCGAAGCCACTCCGATAATAGTCGCAGTAGCAACCAGCCCAATACCAATGATCTCACCTAACATCATCCATAAAGTACGTTTATAGCCAATGCTCATCCCTAAACTTAAGGCTAATGTCATACACATTCCAGGGGTGATAGACACAAAAAAGAAGGTTGGAATAAAGACACCTAAAATCGCTAAACTCATCATTTTTCCTTTGTAATATAAATAGTAATAACAGGCATAAATGTAACGTGATAGCGATAAGAGTGTCCTAGCAAAATAACCTTGCTCGAATACGTTTAATGCAACTATAATTGCACTAAAATCCATAAAAGGCTGTAAATCATGCATGATGTACCATTAGATGGATATGATATTCGCATTCTGAACTTTTTATTAGAGGATAGCCAAATTCCTCGTTTGGAGCTGGCAGAGAAAGTGGGTTTATCTTCCTCACAGTGTTTTCGCCGCTTAAAAAGATTGGAAGAAGTTGGTATTATTGAGCGCTACGCAGCTGTTTTAAATAAAGAAAAAGCAGGCTTAGGGATCACCGCTTCTATTATGGTGCAATATAGAAAGAGCGAAGTAAACGCGCGAGAGAAAACTCTTGAGTTAATTCAAGATACGTCGGAAATCTACGAATGTTATTCGATCACGGGTGAATATGACTTTATGTTGCGAGTACATTGTAAAAGAATGAATGAATTTAATGTTTTAGTGAATAAAACTTTCCAAACCAGTTTTATTTCAGGTATGCACTCTTACATGTTGTTGTCTTGTTTTAAGAGCAAACAAAACCTAACGTTGTAAATAATTTTAACGCGGAATACGTAAGGTCATATAAAACCACCTCAAAAGGAAAAATTTGAACCACCAGTAAGGGGTTCTAAGGCATATCGTTTTATTGTAAAACTCGACAGCTTTATCCATATCGCCAACCATCAAGGTTGAACTGTAGTGATACAGTTATTTAGCGTAGCTAGTATCGGTTAGCAGTTTTGCTAGCGTCAAAATACCGGATTCTAAAGGGCTATCTTTACGATAAACAATCGACAACTGCACATATGATGGACCATGGCTGACTGGTGTCATGACAAGTGATTTTTCATAGCGACTGCCAACCACCATGTTTTTGCCAATAATGGTGTAACCTAACCCCGCTGCGACACAACCTAAAATACCGTCTGCACTGCTCATTAACATTAGCTCATCGTTATCTCGCTCTGCCTCCAGTCGCCACATAATTGCGTGTTTTCTATAACCGCAGCCTGGATCACGAACAAATAGCACCGGGTCATATTCACTATCTAATGGGGTCACCATTATTAGTTCTTCCTTCACAACAGGAATCACAACAAGCTTCTCATGTTGAGGTGCATTACCAATAGCGGCACAATCAACTTTATTATTAAGCACAGAAAAAACCAGTTTATCGCTGGTATCAGTATAAATTTTAGTTCTGATTTGAGGGTGATTTTGCTTCAGCTTTTTAAGGGCCAGTGGCATATGAACAGCTGCGAAAGTTTCTGGCATACCGACCCTTAATTCGTAATTTTTTTTATTACGTAAAATGACGGTGGTTGCTTCATATTCTAGCTGTAGAATTTGATCTGCATAGTTGTAAAGCGCTTGACCACTTAGTGTTAAATGTAGTTTCCGACCAATGATATTAAACAGTTTTGTATCTAACTCTGTTTCAAGTTTTTTAATTCTATTAGTAATATTGGACTGAACCGTATGTAGTTTATCAGCGGCACCTTTAATTCCTTCTTCATCAACAACTGCTTTAAAGGTTCTTAGGGTCAAAATTTCCATATTAGTCCTCATACTTAAATAATAAATAGTTCTTATAATAAGAAGTATTTATTCTAAATAATTCAATTTTTAAGATTAACTGGTTGGCGTATGCTGTGTTGATAATTTTCACAATAAAGAGTCATGACAATGTTAATGGAGTTAACAAAAGTTCGTGTATATTTCGCTGGTATCTGTAGTTTAATTGTTACCGTTGGCGTGGCTCGATTTTCATATAGTCTTTTATTACCGATAATGCAGGATGGTGCAGGCTTAACTGAGATTGGTGGAAGTTGGTTAGCGACGACTAATTTTATGGGCTACATGTTCGGTGTTTTATTGGCTGCTAACCTACATAATCTCCACTACAAATATAATTTACATCGAATTTATCTGATATTAAGTGTTGTTACTTCTGCTTTGATGGTGATCACAACTGACATCGTTATTTGGTCTGTATTACGTTTTATTGCTGGTGTCTGTGCTTCAGGCGGTTTTATTATTGCATCTGGTTTGATATTAAAATGGTTAGTTAAAAATAATCATCGTGCTGAGTTAGGTGTTCACTTCTCTGGTGCTGGAGTCAGTATTATTGTGACATCGTTATTGGTGGAAATGATGGTTGTTATGTCTGCTGATTGGCAGCAGCAATGGCTCGCATTAACTGTGATGGCGGTAATATTCTCTATTCCAGCTTGGTTATGGATACCCCATCCCTTTGTCGATGGTCAAATAGACAGTGACATTAAAGATAACCCTCCTACTAAAACCTTCAAATCACTAATGATGTTGGCTTATTTTTGTGCCGGGTACGGTTATGTTGTTAGCTCTACTTTCATTGTTGATATTGTCGAGGATATTGAAGGTTTACAAGGGCTGGGGGGATTTGCTTTTCTATTGGTTGGCGTTGCCGCCATGCCTGCCCCTTTTATATGGGATCGAATTGCACGCAGTACTGGTTATCTTAAAGCATTAATTGCGGCATATATTCTACAGGCGATAGGGATCCTGCTTCCTGTATTTAGTGATAGTGCTGCTGTTATTATATTAAGCGTTCTGTTGTTCGGAGGTACTTTTATCGCTTGTGTTAGCCTCGTGCTGACCATGGCTGGTAAGTTTTATCCAAGTAATCCTGCTAAGTTCATGGGGACAATGACCTTAGCTTATGGTGCTGCACAAATTATTGCACCTATCTCTACTGGATACCTTACCGAAGCTTTTGGTAGCTATGATATTGGACTATCTGTATCTGCTGCTGTAGTGATAGTTGGGGCACTATTTTTGTATAGGTTGTTAAATAATAAAATTAATGTCGAAGCGAAGGTGCTTGTTAATTAATATATTTATTAATTAAGGCATTTGTTAATTAGCTCGCTGTTTATTACTTCAATCCTTTTTTGATCAGATAGCGGTAAGGCAGTGTTTCAATTTGCGCTTCTACTAATTGATGCTCCATAAAGCGACAAAAACTTGGGATGTCACGGGTTGTTGCTGGATCATCGGCAATAATTTCTAATAAATCACCCGCTTCTAATTTACGGACCGTTTTCCTGATCACCATAACCGGTTCAGGGCAGCGTAAACCTAATGCATCAAGTTGTTGTATAACTGTATTTTCTGTCATCTTGTTACCGAATACTAATCAAAACGTAATATTAACATATCCACTATTACCTAAACCACTATAAAAATGATGTCATCAGTGGGCTATAAATATAAGACGATGAAGATGAAACTAATAGGAAAGAACGTTATTTTAGAGATCGAGTAACTAAGGTTAGTATTTAATGGATATCTAATTGACGTAAAATGACATGTAATTGGCATCTAATCGGTAGTTAAAGCCAAAGTTACAGCCAATAAAAACGCAGAGCATCAAAGTTACAGTTAACCTAAATGCTCCCGTTGTCTTTTATACATAAATAAATAAACTAAGTGAGCGTTTTCTTATTGCTGCTTACTCAATAAAGTAAATTATTGAGTAACGCTGGTTCTTAGTAAAATTTTATTATCTAAACTTAAATTTGAAGACCAAATGAATTGAGCATCATTCATCTTGCTATTAAGAGTGTCATCAAAAATATCAGTGAAATTTGTGTATGATTTTTTATTGTCTACGCCCACTGTCTCGTTACTAAATACAGTCGCTGATGGCCACTGACTATCATCATAACCTTGTTTTTCCCAACCCGTTGGCATAGCCCAATGTACGCCATAAAGTATTGAAGCATCGTCAGTGCCTTCAATAGTACAACCAGTCGATAAGCGGGAATGACCTGATTCAGATAAACAGCTTAAATCTGAAATAGGAGCCGTATAGTAAGTTTGTGCTTTCCAGTTGTTGTCAGTAATTGCTACAACCTTATCATTGTTATCTTTAAATACTGCGACAAAACCACCATCACCTGGGTGCGCCTTACGACCACGATTATCTTCGGTACCTGTTCCTAAATTTTCCTCCCAATCAACCGCTAATATTGCAATATCAAAAGGTTTATTCACTCTAAACTGAACAATATTCGAGTTAAATTGCGTAAAAGGGACTGGGTCTTTGCCGACCGCAACACCATTTATGTACATTTCAAAGTAGTTATCTGCAAAGATATAAGCGGTGATCACTTCGCCATCAGCGTCAACTTCTATAATGTCTGTGTCATTTAATGCTGCAGTAGCGGCTTTACCATTAGGGTATTGATCGCCATAGTCATTATATAAATCAGCAGCAAAGGGCATTGCATCATTTGTATAGTTTACAACGGCAGGTACTGTCCACGTTGTTGCACCATCAATGCTCTTAATCGATCCGATAGCTGCCACTCGGCCACCTTGTGTAAAAAGATTCGTGACGGTGGACTCTGCTATACCATAGGTAAGGGAGCCAGAGCCTTTGTAATCACTTGCTTTTGTGGTAACTGAGTTGCTCTCAGCGTGGCTATTACAGCCCTGTAAAAATAAAGTTAAATATACAAAAGTGCATGCTAAAGGGTATTTCATAACTTAAACCTTTCTAATATTAGTACATCTCATGAGTAAACTAGATTGCTTTAATATTGCGTTTTTATTACACACAGAAAGCTATCTAACCATTAGTATTTGTAAAGATATTAACATGGTTTAGCTCAATAAAATGTGTAACAAATAAGGAGTTTCAATAATTGGACAATGTGATGGTTATTTGAACTATATGAAAAAATATACCGATATAGCTAGGTGTCGTTTGAATTTATTAATGTTTGAAGGTGTTGTTTAAATATAAGGGTGCGGGACTTAAAATGAATATTAGAGCGATATGATCAGCGTTGAGGGTAATGAACCCCTCTTTATTGATTGTATAAATACAATAATAAAGAGGGGTAAATATTACTAGTTACTGGCTACTATGACCAGTTGCTATGTAAGCCTAGTGATTAACCTGTATTACGTAAACCAGCCGCGATACCTGCAATAGTCACCATTAACGCTTGGTCAATATCTGGGTTAATCGTTTCATTTTTCTCACACGAACGTGAACGAGACAATAACTCAGCTTGCAACATATTTAGTGGATCAACATACGGGTTACGTAGTTTGATTGACTCTTTTATCCAAGGTTGTTCTTGCATTAACTGGTGATCTGGAATGGTTTCTAAAACCGTTTCGCGAGTTAATTTCAGGTTCTCACGTAGGCGTTCACCTAAAGGCCATAACTCTTTGGGTACTAAACGTTCTTCATAAAACTTAGTTAACTCTTCATCAGCTTTCATGAATACCATTTCAAACATTTCTAAACGAGTATGGAAGAAAGGCCAGTTAACATACATTTCTTGTAATAGGTCTTTTTTACCTTCATCGAGTAATGTTTTAAGTGATGTACCTGCGCCTAACCATGCTGGCAACATCAAACGGTTTTGACTCCAAGCAAAAATCCATGGAATTGCACGTAAACTTTCAACGCCACCGTTAGGCTTACGCTTAGCGGGGCGGCTACCCAAAGCTAATTTTCCTAACTCTAACTCTGGTGTCACGCTGCGGAAATAAGGCACAAAGTCAGGCTCATCACGTACAAAGTGGCGATACTCTTCACATGACTGCTCTGCAAATTGTTGCATTACATCTCGCCATTCTTGTTTTGGTGCTGGTGGTGGCAGCAAGTTAGCTTCTAAAATAGCCGCGGTATAAAGGTTCAAACTGTGTACCGCTACTTTTGGTAAGCCAAACTTAAAGCGGATCATTTCGCCTTGCTCTGTTACACGTAATCCACCTTTTAAAGAACCTGGAGGTTGTGACAATAATGCTTGTTGTGCTGGTGCACCGCCACGACCAATTGTGCCGCCACGGCCGTGGAACAATACTAATTGAATATCATTTTGCTCACTGATCTTAATCAATGCTTCTTGCGAGGTGTATTGCGCCCAGTTAGCCGCCATTACGCCTGCATCTTTCGCTGAATCAGAATAACCAATCATGACATGTTGCTCACCGTTAATATAACCACGGTACCAGTCAACTGCATATAAGCGTTTCATAACGTCGGCTGCATTATTCAAATCGTCTAATGTTTCAAATAATGGAGCAACAGGAATACGGAATGGACAACCTACTTCTTTTAGTAGCAATTGCACTGCTAGCACATCAGAAGCTTGGCGAGCCATTGAAATAATATAAATGCCTAAGGCTTCAGGGTCAGTTGCTGCAACGACCCTACAAGTATCTAATACTTCTTGAACGTCAGCGGAAGGCTTCCAAGCAGAAGGGATAAGCGGGCGTTTACTATTTAGCTCTTGTAATAAGAAGGCTTGTTTATCTTCTTCATTCCAAGCGTTGTAATCGCCAATACCTAGGTAACGTGTTAATTCAGATAAAGTATCTCCATGGCGTTCACCATCTTGACGGATATCTAATTTAACCAGGTTGACACCAAAACAGTTTACACGGCGTAAAATATCTAATAACAAACCGTTCGCAATAGAAGCCATGCCCATATTGATCAGAGAGTTGTAACATAACTCTAATGGCTGTTTAAGCTGCTTAGTTGTGATGATGATATCTTTTGCATTGCTTTCATGGCCTTGCAAGGTTGCGCTTAATGCCGTTAATGTTTCTTTTAATTCGGTACGTAATTTACGTAGGATTGCACGGTAAGGTTCATCAACACCTTCACCCACAATAGCGCGTAAAGCTGGGTCACAGTTATCCATTGATAACTCTTTAGTTAGTTCCTGAATATCTTCAAGGTACAAACTTACAGCGACCCAACGGCTAGTAATTAATACTTCTTTGGTAACTTCGGCCGTTACAAATGGATTACCATCTCGGTCTCCACCCATCCATGAAGTAAATTTAATTGGCGAAGCGTCAAGTGGTAAAGAGATACCTAAACCGTCCTGTAAGGTTTTGTCTAGTTCACGCACATATTGAGGAACAGCTTCCCATAGGCTGTTTTCAATAACCGCAAAGCCCCATTTTGCTTCATCTACAGGTGTTGGGCGGTTTTTACGAATATCATTGGTATGCCAAGCTTGTGTAATTAACTGCTCAAGACGTATTAACAACTGGTCGCGTTCTTTATCTGAGATATCAGTGAGTTCTAAAAGACTTAAACATTGATTAATAGCACTGTGTTTGTGGATCAAAGTACGACGTGTTATTTCCGTTGGGTGTGCTGTTAGCACCATATCCATTTTTAATTCAGCAACTGTTTTTTGCATCTCTTCTTCTGAGATATCGCTGTTTTTTAATTTTGAGATTAATTGCTGTAGCGGATCAGGTGCACAAACACCAGTATCACAATGGCGAGAAATACCATGGAATTGTTCTGCGATATTCGCTAGATTTAAAAAGTGCGTGAATGCTCGTGCTACTGGTAATAATTCATGGTCACTTAAGTTTGATAACACTTCAATCAAACGCTCGCCATCTTGGTTATTACCTGCGCGAGATGATTTAGAAAGCTGACGAATGTTTTCAATTTTTTCAAGGAATGACTCACCAAGGTGGTCGCTAATACTTTTTCCAAGTAATTGACCTAATAAACTAACATTGCCTCGCAGGTTTGCATATTCTTCTGTCATCGTACTTCCCTATTCCTGTAATAAAATTACAATTTCTTGTCGTAGAACTAAATAAAATACCACAATGAAGAGGCTAGTCAATCTAGCTTCGCTTGCGTTGTATATTTATTTTCTTGAAAATAATTTTTTCGTAATTTAATTACGAGAAAATTACGCCTTATATTTTATGAACAATAGTGATGAATAAGTTTTGTTATTACCTCTTGTGTTGGCTTTACAAAGGAGAGATCTAAAAATTCATTCGGTTGGTGTGCTTGAGTAATATGGCCTGGGCCGAGGACGATGGTATCGCAGCCTAATGCTTGAATGAATGGTGCTTCAGTACAGTAATTAGCGCTGGTGGCTTTGTTACCAGTATAAATTTCCGCATTATCGATCAAATCTGAATGCAGTGGGCACTGATAAGAGGGGATCGGCTCATGCAAATGGAACATTTCTATACAATTTGGATAGCGTTTTTCAATTTCGGTTAATGCCTCTTTCACCGTAATAAATAATTCATTAGTGGTAACACCAGGAATAGGGCGCATATCAATATGTAACTCACAGCAACCACAAATACGGTTAGGGCTATCACCACCAGTGATCGCACCAAAGTTGAGTGTCGGGTAAGGCACTTCAAAGTGTGGATTGTTATATTTTTCTTTGAAAGTTTGCTGCACTTTCTTAAGTTCAGACAATACTAAATGCATTACTTCAATCGCATTCAAGCCTTTATCCGGATCTGAGCTATGGCCACTTTTACCGGTAATACGGATCCCTTCAGACATATGCCCCTTATGCATAGTCACCGGTACCATGCCTGTCGGCTCACCAATCACGGCATAATCAGGTTTAAAATGTTTTTGCTCGGAGATCTGTTGAGCACCAGACATGGTAGTTTCTTCATCTGCAGTCGCTAAAATACGTAGCGGTTTAGTGAGTTTTTCACGGTCGATTGTTTTTAATGCTTCTATAACAAAAGCAAAAAAACCTTTCATATCGATAGTACCTAAACCATATAAACGGTTGTCTTTTTCTACCACTTGGAATGGATCCGTCTGCCACTTACCTTCATCATAAGGCACGGTATCGGTATGGCCAGCAAGCAATAAGCCACCGTCACCTGAACCGAGTGTTGCTACTAAGTTAAACTTGCCTGGTGCTGCTTTTACTTCAGTGATCTCGGTACTAAAGCCGAGGTCAGTTAACCATTCTGCAAGTTGATTGATCACGGCAACGTTACTTTGGTCCCATGCACTATCTGTGGAACTAATGGAAGGTAGTTTGATAAGGCCTTTATATAAGTCGATGAAAGCTGGTAATGACATACTGTTCCTTAATATTGAGCTTAAGCTCATTGTATTAACTCACTGTTCCACTGTTGTGGCTAAAATAAATGATTTATTAATAGGAAAATCACTTATTTTATTGATACAAGATCACACTCTTAATACAACGAGTTATAAAGATGATGTTTATTAATGAATAGACCTACTTTGGTATATTCTGTGTTTACTACAATTTTTTACATTACTCTGTGGTGGCTCTAAATATTTAAGCATTTTTATTTTATGCCTGAATGTGCGTAATATTAAAGCTATTTTTATCCTCATAAAAAAATAACTAATTGGCTTACTTTTTATCTTTTATCCAACGCAAGCAACTTTATCATTTTATTCGAGCTGTAAAACACAGGCTCGATTAGCTGTAGCACGCCAATAATCAACTGAAAATGACTTTTAGATACAAAGTTTTAAAAATTAAATTCATTTATATTCAATGCTTTACAGTTGATTTCCGAATGAATTTTAGAAGCCGAAATAAGCAAATTATTACAAGCAAAAAGCAATTTAACATCTTTTAAATATTTATTCACATTTATTGAATAAATAGTCACTTTGATTTAGAGTATAGCTTTATATCAAGTGACTCTACCTTTATACTGTTACTCGAGTTTATTTATCACATATTAAGTCAGTAATTAATCAGGAATTTTTTTATGTTAAAAGCGATTGTAGTGGGAGCTAGTGGTTACACGGGAGCAGAATTAGCGACGTTTTTAACGCGCCACCCAAGTATCGAATTATCTGGGTTATATGTTTCTGAAGGTAGTTTAGATAAGGATAAAAAAATCTCCGATTTATACGGCAATTTACGCGGTTGCGTAGATTTACCACTACAACCTCTCGGTGTAAGCGGCATTAAAGCTGCTTGTGAAAATATAGACATCGTTATTTTGGCAACAGCACATGAAGTCAGCCATGACTTAGCGCCATTATTTTTAGCTGAAAATACAGTGGTATTTGATTTATCTGGTGCATTCCGTGTGAAATCGGCTGGATTTTATGAAAAGTATTATGGTTTTACGCATCAATACCCTGAGTTATTAGCACAAGCCGTTTATGGTTTGGCTGAGTGGAATGCTGAGCAAGTGAAAAAGACTGACTTAATCGCAGTTCCGGGATGTTATACAACTGCATCATTAACCGCATTAAAGCCATTGTTTGAAGCGGGATTAATTAAATCAGGTATCAAACCAACGATTAATGCTACTAGTGGTGTTAGTGGTGCAGGCCGTAAAGCCAATGTAGCCAGTAGTTTTTGTGAAGTGAGCTTACAGCCTTACGGTGTATTCACACATCGTCATAAACCAGAAATTGATCAACACTTGGGTACAAACGTAGTCTTCACGCCACATTTAGGTAGTTTTAAACGTGGTATTTTAGCGAGTATCAATGTGGTTGTGAATGAAGGTGTGACTAAACAACAAATAGATCAAGCTTATCAAACTGCTTATGCAGATAAACCGATTGTGCGTTTAATGGAAGGGTCTTTTCCTGCGCTTAAAAATGTAGTCGGTACGCCTTTTTGTGATTTAGGTTGGGCACTTGATGGCGAAGATTTAGTCGTATTTAGTGCTATTGATAACTTACTTAAAGGTGCTTCATCACAGGCGATGCAATGCATTAATTTACGTTTTGGTTTTGATATTACGACTTCTATTTTATAAAACGGATCCTCAATGACACAATCACAACAAAAACCGCTACTTATTAAGTTAGGCGGAGCAGTACTAGAAAACAATCAAGCATTGTCTAATTTATTTACCGCACTGACGGAATATTTGGCAATACAACAACGCCCATTATTGTTAGTGCATGGTGGTGGTGTGATTGTGGAAGATGTGCTTAATAAAATGAACATCAAAAGTGAAAAGAAAAATGGTTTACGTATTACACCATTTGATCAAATTCCATATGTTGCAGGTGCACTTGCAGGTACATCAAATAAATTGTTGATGGCAAAAGCATTACAAGCAGGGTTGTCGGCGGTTGGATTATCATTAGCTGATGGCTTTAGCTGCTCGGTGAAGCAGATGGACCCTGACCTAGGTGCTGTGGGAGTATGTAGCCCTAATAATCCAAAACTTATTAATAGCTTGCTAGGTAATGGTTTCTTGCCAGTTATCTCATCGATCGCGATAGGTGAGGATGGTAATCTTTATAATGTTAATGCAGACCAAGCTGCGATTGCTATTTGTGAGCTGGTGGGCGCTGAACTGGTATTTTTATCCGATGTGGATGGAGTATGGGACGCACAGAAACAGGTTATTCCTGAGTTAAATACACAACTAGCTGATACACTTATTGCTGAAAATGTGATTCAAGATGGAATGGCTGTCAAAGTAAAAGCTGCATTACAAGCCGCCGATGAATTAGGTTATGTAATGTTAGCAAGTTGGAAAAATCCAGAGAATTTAGTGTCATTGCTTGCAGGTAAAGCAGTGGGAACCAAAGTAATTAAATAATTAAATAATTAAATAAAGAAATAAGTAGAGAGTGACAATGGAAAATTTATTAACCGGCATGGAAATGACTCAACAACAAGCATTAGACTTGATTGCATTGGGTAAAGATTTAAAAGCCAATCCAAGTAAATATGCGCAGGCATTAGCCGGTAAAAGCGTTGTTACTTTATTTGAAAAGCAATCACTACGTACACGTGTTACTTTTGATATTGGTGTTAACAAATTAGGCGGCCATGCCGTTTATTTAGATCAAACGAATGGCGCAATGGGTAGCCGCGAAGATGTGAAAGATTTTGCTGCTAATATTTCGCGTTGGGCAGATTGTATTGTCGCGCGTGTATTTGATCACAACACACTGCTTGAAATGCAGGAGTATGCAAGTGTGCCAGTGATTAATTCTCTGTGTGACTTGTACCATCCGTGTCAAGGCATGGCGGACTTCTTAACCATTGCACAAAACTATGATGATTTAACAAAAGTTAAACTTGCTTATATCGGCGATGGTAACAATGTAACGCATTCATTATTTATTGCCGGCGCTATTTTAGGTGCAACGGTAACGGCTGTTTGCCCACTGGGTCATAGTCCTGATGCGCAAATCATGAAAAAAGCAGAAGAAATTGCAAAACAAACGGGTGCAAAAATTACTGTAACCAATAATATTGATGATATTAAAGGTTATGATGTTGTTTATGGTGACACTTGGTTATCAATGGGCGACGATACACCGTTAGAACAAATTAAAGCTAAATTTATGCCGTACCAAATTAATCAAGACTTACTTGACCAAACCGGTATTAAGCATATTTTACATTGCCAACCAGCGCATCGTGGTTTAGATATCACCTCAGATGTAATGGATGGTCCAGCTTCATTGATTTTTGATCAAGCTGAAAATAGAATGCACATACAAAACGCTATTATGCTTACCTTAATTAATAAATAAATAGATGTAGACGAAAGGAAATAATCAATGAGTAAAGTTAAAAAAGTTGTTCTCGCTTATTCAGGCGGTCTAGATACATCAGCAATCATTCCATGGTTAAAAGAAACTTATGATGATTGTGAAATCGTAGCGTTTTGTGCCGATGTAGGCCAAGGAGCAGAAGAATTAGTTGGTTTGCACGAAAAAGCAATTGCTTCAGGTGCTTCTGAATGTCACATCGTTGACTTGAAAGAAGAATTTGTTAAAGACTACATCTACCCAACAATTGCATCTGGCGCAGTGTATGAAGGTACTTATTTATTAGGTACTTCTATGGCTCGTCCAATCATTGCAAAAGCTCAGGTTGAAGTTGCATTAAAAGTAGGTGCAGATGCCGTTTGTCATGGTTGTACTGGTAAAGGTAATGACCAAATTCGTTTTGAAAGTTGTTTTGCTGCATTAGCACCAGAGCTACGTGTTATTGCACCTTGGCGTGAATGGGATATGGTTTCTCGTGAAGACCTATTGGATTACCTTGCTGAGCGTAATATTGAAACAACGGCTTCAGCAACAAAAATCTACAGCCGTGATGCAAATGCATGGCACATTTCGCACGAAGGTGGCGAGCTAGAAGACCCATACAACGAACCAAGTAAAGGTGTTTGGACATTAACGGTTGATCCGCTTGATGCACCAAATGAACCAGAATACGTAACGTTAAAAGTTGAAAATGCACGTGTTACTGAAGTAGATGGTGTTGCTTTGTCTCCTTACGATGCGTTAATGGTATTGAATGAAAAAGCCGCAGCACATGGTGTGGGCCGTATCGATATCACTGAAAACCGTACAGTAGGTATGAAGTCTCGTGGTTGTTATGAAACGCCTGGAGGTACAGTGATGGTGACTGCACTTCGTGGTATTGATGAATTAGTACACGACAAACCTTCTCGTCGCTGGCGTGATCAAGTGGGCCAAGAATTTGCTCACTTAGTGTATGACGGTCGTTGGTTTACACCACTTTGTGGTTCTTTATTAGCGGCGTCTGAGTCACTAGCAAAAGATGCAAACGGTGAAGTAGTTGTACGTCTATATAAAGGACAAGCAACAGCAGTTAAGAAACGTTCTCCAAATAGTCTTTACTCTGAAGAGTTTGCTACATTTGGTGATGATAACGTTTATGACCAAAAACATGCTGAAGGTTTCATCCGTTTATATTCACTGTCTAGCCGCATTCGTAAGCTAAACAGTAACAAATAAACAAAATATGTTATAAAATTCCTGCCCTCGGTTATCGAGGGCAGGAATTTCTATTTATAAGCGTTTTTAAAAAACAGTGCGTTTATAAATAGAAGTGAAATTAATAGTAATCCCTTAACAAATGGATTTGGCATGATTGCCAAGTCAGAATGGAGTAACAAATGGCACTATGGGGCGGACGTTTTAGCCAAGCGGCAGACGTAAAATTTAAATTATTTAATGATTCCTTGAAGTTTGACTACCGTTTAGCTGAACAGGATATTATTGGCTCAATAGCATGGTCAAAAGCGTTGTTAGCGGTAAATGTATTAACTTCTGATGAACAAATTAGTATTGATAAAAGCTTAAATGAATTGCTAGTTTCAGTACAAGCCAACCCAGAGCAAGTATTACAATCTGACGCCGAAGATATCCATTCTTGGGTTGAAGGGCAATTAATCAATAAAGTCGGTGATTTAGGTAAAAAATTACACACAGGTCGTAGCCGAAATGACCAAGTTGCTACAGATTTGAAATTATGGTGTAAAAAAACCGCACAAGAGTTAATTGTTCACCTTAATACATTAGAAGCTAAGTTGATTGAATTAGCGCGTATTCATCAATCTGTTGTCTTACCAGGTTATACGCATCTACAACGTGCTCAGCCAGTGACATTTTCACATTGGTGTTTAGCTTATTTAGAAATGTTAGAGCGTGACCATAGCCGTTTAGAAGATTGTATTGATCGCATGGATACTTGCCCATTAGGCAGTGGTGCATTAGCCGGTACTGGTTATCCGATGGATAGAACAGCATTAGCACATTCGCTAGGTTTTAAACGTGCAACACGCAATAGTTTAGATTCAGTGTCAGACCGTGACCACGTTGTTGAATTGATGAGTTGTGCAACATTATCAATGGTACATCTATCACGTATGGCTGAAGATTTAATTTTCTATAATAGTGGTGAGTCTGGTTTTATTGAAATGTCAGATCAAGTGACATCAGGTTCGTCATTAATGCCACAAAAGAAAAATCCAGATGCAATGGAATTGATTCGTGGTAAGTCTGGACGTGTATTTGGTTCATTAGCCGGTATGTTAATGACATTAAAAGCGTTACCACTTGCGTATAACAAAGATATGCAAGAAGACAAAGAAGGTCTATTTGACGCATTAGATACATGGGGTGACTGCTTAGAAATGGGCGCAATGGCGTTAACAAACCTTAAAGTCAATGAAGAACGTACTAAAGAAGCTGCACAGGGTGGTTACTCAAATGCAACTGAATTGGCCGACTATTTAGTTGCCAAAGGGATCCCTTTCCGTGAAGCACACCATATCGTAGGTGTTGCCGTGGTAGCCGCGATCGAAAAAGGCGTACCATTAGAAGATTTAACCGTTGCAGAGTTTAAGCAATTCTCTAGTGTGATTGAAGATGATGTTTATCCAACCTTAACATTAGAAGCAACTTTAGCTGCGCGTACCGCATTAGGTGGCGTTGCACCGCATCAAGTGGAATTTGCATTAACAGAAGCTGAGCAACGTTTATCTAAACGTGGCAAGTCAGGCATTGTTATTAGAACTGCAAATGTTGAAGATATAGACCGTATTGAGTCAATGGTTAATTACTGGGCCGAGAAAGGTGAAAACTTACCACGTGATAAATCAGATTTAGCAAAATCAATTGATGAGTTTGTTGTCACTGAACTAGACGGAATAGTAGCAGGTTGTGGATCTGTCCACATTTATGACACAGGTTTAGCTGAAATTCGTTCAATAGGAATCGAACCTGGTTATGAAGGCCGTGGCCAAGGTAGTGCATTGGTTGAGCTATTAGTGAAAAAATCAGAAAACTTAGCGATTAAACGTTTATTTGTATTAACGCGTATGCCAGATTTCTTTATGAAACTAGGCTTTAGTCCTGAAAGCAAAGCGACTATGCCAGAAAAAGTGCTAAAAGATTGTGCAATGTTTGTCAGTGAACATGCCAATAGTGAAAAAGCGCTCGAGTTAAACTATAAAACCAGTATGTTGCTACACAAAGAAATGAGCAAAAACTAAAATTAAGGCTCTGTAAATCCTGTAAATAAAGGTGTGTTTCTATTATTTGAATCTAAGTAATGAAACACACCTTATTATTTATATATAAGTTGTGATTAACTGCCACCTGTCCGAAATCCTACCAAACTAGCTATTCATTAAGCTATTCCGTGAATTTTCGTCCCTTTTTAACAATGCCTCGTATATCCAATGTTGGCTGAAGTTGCATGTTAAATGAAAGACGCTAAAGCACTTGTACCAATTCTATTAAACAAGTTCAGTTAATTAGTGTGATGGGTATTAACCATTATCAAGCACTGCATCCGCAAAATGTTGACGTAAAATACGATTTTGAAAAGTATCGTTAAAACGTGCATTTATGATAATAATGAAGCGCTCAAAGGAATGTTGTTGATCAAGTGCTTGTACAGAAGAGATATGGTGAAAAACTTCATCATCTTGAATATGTAGTATTTCACCAGGGGCTAATGTCGTTTTTGAAATGACCTGCTCACCTGCTTTATCTTTATAAATAGTATTAACTCCTCCCGTCACGTTATCTCTATTAAGCACAAGAATACTTAAGAACTTACTACCATCTTGATGAATGCCTTGACCTTGTAAAGGATCTAATGACTGCTTTCCTTTAACACCTGTGATTTGCATAAGGATCGGCTCGTTTGGATCAATACGCCAAAGTCCCGCCCAAGCCTTAACAAATTCTTGTACATCATCACGCGCTAAGAAATTTTTATCGAGTGCGGGATAATGCCGTAATTTATTCGCCATTGTATCGGCATCATTATAAGCCCCCCCTTGTGCCATCGGACAATTATCTAATACTTTAAGCTCGCTGCTTTCATTGAAATAAAGCCAAGACATACTTTTCCAACGTGTTTGAACATAAGGGTCCTTTGGTAGACCATCTAAATAAGACTGCCATTCAGTTAGGTTTATCTGCTCACTTATACTGGTTTTACTCCAACATTGTTTATCAATATCTTGCCTAACATGGACTGGCCAAAAAGGGAGTTTAGCTAACAAAGGTGGCATGCTTGGATTTTGCACATAATCAACGTTTATATTTTTCATTGTATTTCCTTTTATGAATAGTTTTTAAAGAAAGAAGTCAGAAGCTATTGATCTTCTAACGGGACAAAAGGTATAGCCTCATTGTCTGGGTATCAATTTAAGTATTCATTTAGAGGAGGGAGATAAAAAATTGTTTAATGTAAACGGTGAGATTTATTTAATCTGATGGGAACGATTTGATCGCACTTTAATTGATGAGCGTTGTATGTTCGCTGATTGGAGTTGTTGTAAAAGGGGGAACAAGTTAGAAAAGTTTATTTACTATTAATCCAGAATGTTATGCACTGATTGGTATTAATGACTTGATCTTAATCTGGAGCCTTATAAATTCTGCTATAGAATTCAAACATGCAGATAAAAATAATAGATAATTGCAAAGAGTCGATAGATGAATGGATAGATAAATAGATGATTAGATGATTAGACGAATAGATAGTTAGATGAGCAGTACATAGCTTATTCTTAAAAGCCGCTGTACTGCTATTTAATAGATAATGAAGTATTTATTGCTGCTTATAGCAATTATGCAGAAGTTTCTTCAAGATATTCATTTTTTAAATTAACGTAATGACTGGCAGAACGTTTTAAAAAAGCAAATTCAGCTTCAGTTAAAGCACGTGCTGCTTTTGCAGGAGAACCTACATATAAAAAACCAGAAGCTAACACTTTATTGGGTGGCACTAAGGAGCCTGCTGCAAGGATCACTTCATTTTCAATATGAGCACCATCTAATACAATCGCACCCATACCAATTAAAACACGATCGCCTATAGTACAAGCATGTAACATTGCTTTATGGCCAACCGTGACGTCTTCACCAATATTCAGGGAGTAACCATCAACGGTTGCTTCACCTTTTCTAGCCACATGTAGAATGGAGCCGTCCTGAATATTAGTACGAGCACCTACATAGATAGAATTAACATCACCACGTAAAACACACATCGGCCAGATATTCACGTCATCTGCCAAGTGAACATCACCGATTATGGAAGAAAATGGGTCAATATAAACAGCATTACCAATTGTAGGATAGATATTCTTATAAGGACGTAGTGTAGGAAACATAATAAACCTTCTTGATCGACATAATAAAAGGCCACTATACGACACAAAAGTGTGGATAACAAAATCAAAATTGTGGATAACTTGTGTTCAAAGTAGGTATAAAAATTAATTGCAATAAATCGCAATAAAACACTTGCCAATGTGATCTCAATCCCTATAATGCGACCCCACAGACACGGGGTGTAGCGCAAGTTACTCAGCGAGTTTGAGAATAGTTTTTAACGTATTAACGCTTCGTTGTTCGCTTCGAAATTAAGTTAAATTAA